>CAZQEN010000065.1:6482-26459 GCA_964591605.1 uncultured Planctomycetales bacterium | reverse complement strand
CGCGAGAGTGCCTGAGTCACCGGCCCGGACCCGCCGGGCCGGGTCGTGGCTCATGGGCGACCGTTATGCCAGCCGCCGTTGCCACGATGCCCGCCCGCACGGGTCCGTGACGCTTTGGGCGTGCGGCGGCGTCGCCCATTGTGGTGTCCCGATGAATCGGCATCTTAGCTGCACGTGCAGGCGGGACGCCTGCACCACAATCGGTTGGCCCCGTGGAGTGTGTCACGGACCCCACTCGCGCGGATCATCGTCTGGCTGCTGGGCGCACGTCCGGCGGGTGTTATGATGGTCGATCCAATGAACCCCGGTCACTGCGGATATCAGAGGTAAGGAGAACAAGTTCGATGAAACTCACCACAGCTTTCCTGGCCGGCGTTGCGGCGATGGCCCTGCTTGCGCCGCCGGCGGCGCCGGCGGCCGAAGGGGCTCGGCGGCCGAACATCCTGTTCATCATGACCGACGACCATGCCGCCCACGCGATGAGCTGCTACGCCAGCGTGGTCAACAAGACGCCCCATCTGGACCGCATCGCCGACAGCGGCGTTCGGTTCGACAACTGCTTTGTCACCAACTCGATCTGCACCCCCAGCCGCGCGACGATCATCACCGGCAAATACAGCCACATCAACGGCGTTCCCGTCTTCAACCGCTTCGACGGCTCGCAGCCGACGCTGGCCAGGTACCTGCAGGCCGCCGGCTACTACACGGGTATGATCGGCAAGTGGCACCTGGGCAGCGACCCGACCGGCTTTGATTACTGGGAGATCCTCCCCGGACAGGGCCGCTACTTCGATCCGATCTTCTACACCGCGACACAGACGCGGACCATCCCGGGCTACGCCAGTGATGTCATCACTGACCTGTCCATCGAGTTCCTCAAGAACCGGCCGAAGGACAAGCCCTTCTTCCTGATGTCGCACCACAAGGCCCCGCATCGCGCGTGGGATCCGGACGAGAAGCACAAGGCGATGTTCGCCGGCCGCACCATCCCCGAGCCGCCCACCCTGCGGGATGACTACTCCACCCGGACCGACGCGATCCACGAGAATGAGCAGCGCGTGTTCGACGACATGACCCGCCGCGACCTCAAGCTCGAACCCCCCGCCGGTCTGAGCGAGGCGGACCGCGGCAAATGGCTCGGCGTCAAGCCGACCCGGGTCGAGATCGAGGTCGACGGGCAGAAGAAGGTGCTCGAAGGCGAGGAGCTGAACCGCTGGAAGTATCAGCGCTACATGCAGGACTACCTGGCCTGTGTGCAGTCGGTCGATGACAACGTGGGCCGGCTGCTCGACTGGCTCGATGCCAACGGCCTGGCCGACAACACCATCGTGGTCTACACGAGCGACCAGGGCTTCTATCTGGGCGATCACGGCATGTATGACAAGCGGTTCATGTACGAAGAGTCGCTGCGGACGCCGCTGGTGGTGCGGTGGCCGGGGGTGATCAAACCGGGCCGCGTGGAGAAGGCCATGGCCCTGAATCTGGACTTTGCCCCGACCTTCCTCGACGCGGCCGGCGTGAAGGTACCCGCCGACATGCAGGGCCGCAGCCTGCTGCCCCTCCTGCGGGGCGAGCGGCCGGCCGACTGGCGCACCAGCATCTATTACCGCTATTACCATGATCCCGGACACCACAACACCCGCGCCCACTACGGCGTGCGGACCGAAACGCACAAGCTGATCTACTTCTGGAAGAAGGACCAGTGGGAGCTGTTCGACCTGGTGAAGGACCGGCACGAGCTCAAAAACGTCTACGGCGATCCCGCTTACCGCGAGATCCGTGAGAAACTCAGGGCCGAGCTGTATCGGCTCAAGAAGGAGTTCAAGGACGAGGACCAGTTCGCCGACCAGCAGCCGCCGGGGGGAGTGGACGGGCCCGCTCCGCGCCGCGCGGCAGGGTCATAGCGGGATTCCCTGCAAGGTGGCCGCGGCGGAAAACCTGGATAGAGCCTATAGGTTTTTTTTAATTCCGATTGACCCCAGCAGAAGCATCGGCTATGCTCTCTCCTGACGTGGGTGACTGATAGCAGCGTTGGATCTGCAGCGTGAGGAGGGAGCAGATGGTCAGTCCGCGCGGAAAGCGTGCGTTTGCCGGCTGCAGTGCGGGCCTGGTGCTGATTCTCGCGTCGTGGGCGCCGGTTCAGGCGGCCGAGCATCGTCTGGTGCTGGATGAGGCAGATCCGGCAGCGGCCGCCTCGGGGCGGATGCTGCCGCCGGCCGGCTTTCCCCTCGCCCGGCGTTCTCGACCCGTCGCCCTCACGCCGCGTCTGGCCTTGTCGGACGGGTTCGCGGCGGGCGACACGCTGGCGATTCATCTCTTTGAGGACGCAGTCTACACGGCGCGGATCGATCGGGTGGAGACCAACGGCGCCGGAACCGTCTGCATCCGTGCCCGCATCGAGGACTATCCCCTGAGCGAGGTGCTCATCTCCACCACCGCCGGCCGCACCCTCGCGTCCATCCGCATACCCGAGAAAGACGAATCCTTCATTATCCAGAGTGAAGCCCGCTCTTGCCAGCATTACCTGCTCGATGTCAGCGGCATCCGGAACGATGAGCTTCCCTGCGGCCAGACACCGGCGCCGCCTCCACCTCCGGCACCAAAGCCCGGGAGCCCCGATGCGCCCCGTCCGACCGCGCTCAACGGGCCGCTGGATCCGGTCACCATCGACGTGATGATCGTCTACACACCCGCCGCGGAGGCCTGGGCCAATTCGTCCGGGGGCGGGATCGCGAATGTCATGGCCCAGGCCATGCAGAGGGCCCAGCTCAGCCACGACAACAGCAACACGGTTGTCACGCTCAACCTGCTCCACTCGGCGCCGGTCAACTACACCGAGAGCGGCAACAGTTCCACGGATCTCAATCGGCTGACCAACTTCGACGGCTACATGGATGAAGTGCGCAACTGGCGCGACCAGCATGGGGCAGATATGGTCGTGTTGTTCGCTTACGTGAGCGACGTGGGCGGCGTCGGCTGGTTGCTGAATTCGACGTCCGGCAATCCGCAGACGGCCTTCTGTCTCGTGCGTGTCCAGCAGGCGGCCACGGGATACACCCACGGCCACGAGCTGGGTCATAACATGGGTTGTCACCATCACCGCGACCAGAACGTCCAACCCGGACCGGGTCTGTTCAGCTACTCGGCGGGAGGTCGGTGGGTCGGAACCAACAACGGCCGCTATTGCTCGGTCATGACTTACGCGAGCGGGTCGTACTTTGCGGATGGCTTCACGCATACGCAGGTGGCTCACTTCTCGAATCCCAGTGTTCTGTACCAGGGCGTTCCCACCGGCGATGCCGTTCTTGCCGACAACGCCCGCACCATCCGGGAGACCAAGGAGGTCATCGCCGCGTATCGTGTCCGCAACACCAAGCCCGATACGCCCGCGCTGCTCAGCCCGCCCGACGGGGCCACCGGCATCTACCTGGTTCCCACACTCACGGCCTCTGCCTATTCGGATCCCGATGGCAATCCGCACAACAACAGCCAGTGGCAGATCGCACGCGATGCCTTGTTCACCGACCTGGCCTGGGACAGCGGCGAGAGTGCGCCGGCCGCCACGCAGATCGACGTGCCAGCAGGCCAGTTGAGCCGCAACGTCATGTACTACTGGCGGGCACGCTATCAGGATGGTCGCGGTCTCTGGAGCGACTGGTCGGCCTCATGCTCCTTCCGCACCAACTTCATGCCCGGCGACTTTGACGAGGATGGCGACGTCGACCAGAGCGACTTCGGTCAGTTCCAGGTCTGCCTGTTCGGGACGGTGCCCCAGACCAATCCGGCGTGCGTGCCGGGCCGGATGGACATGGATCAGGACGTGGATCCCACTGACACCCTCCTGTTCCTGGGTTGCATGAGCGGTCCGAACCAGTCCGCGGACCCGGCCTGTGCCGATTGAGTGGCGGGAACGTGTTCCCATGGTCCCTGCCGGACTCCGGCGGTCACGGCGGCATGCTGTGATCGTAAGCCATTACTGGAGATGAAATTAAGGAATTCATACGCCCAATCTGTTCCATCGGCTTGACATATCATGAATTCATGATATATTTATGTCATGAGCTCAATATCTGTCGATCTGATTCCGATGGAGACGCTGGAGCGGGCGGCTGGGGCCCTGCGGGTCCTGGCCCATCCCCACCGCCTGCGGATCTGCGAGCTGGTCATGCACGGGCGGGTGTCGGTCCACGACATCGCCGAGCATCTGGGGATTCCGCCCAACGCGGCCAGCCAGCACCTGAGCATCATGCGGGCGCACGGCCTGCTGGCCCCGCAGCGGGAGGGGAAAACCGTCTATTACCGGGTCATCGATTCGCGGCCGTCGTGGATCATCGACTGCATCCGCAATCACGGCGGGCCCCAGAGTTGAGGGGGTCATCTGGCCGTCGGGAAAAGCGTGGGATGAGCTTCCACCGGGTTCAACGGAAACTGTCAACTGTACGATAGAAGTACCACGAGGAGACAACATGAAGATTCTCAAGCCTGCTGATGTCACGCGATGGACCGGACGCGTCGTCGACGTTCGCGACCCGGACGAGTTTGCCCGCGAGCGCCTCGATGGCGTGACGTGCGAATGTGTTCCCCTGAGCACGATCGCCGCGGCCACCGCCGCCTGGGATCGCCGCGAGCCGATTCTGTGCCTGTGCCGCAGCGGCGCGCGCAGCCGGCAGGCGGCCGCCCAGCTCGAAGCGATGGGATTCCAGGATGTGGCCACGCTCGACGGGGGGCTGGGCGCCTGCCGCGGGGCCGGAGTGGCGGTGGTCAAAACGAAGGCACCGATTCCGATCCAGCGACAGGTGATGATCGGGGCGGGGGCCTTTGTGGTTGCGGGCCTGGCCCTCGCGCATCTCGTGCATCCCGCGTTTATCGCGGTCGACTGGTTTGTCGGCACCATGCTCATGGTGGCGGGCATCAGCGGCTTCTGCCCGATGGCCCGCATCCTGACCGCCATGCCCTGGAACCGCCCCGCGTCCGTCTCCGTCACGAGTTGTGCACCCTGCAGCGAGAACTGACACCGTGAATGCACCGAGGATTCTGATCGTCGGCGGCGTGGCCGGCGGCGCCAGTGCCGCGACCCGTGCCCGCCGCATCAACGAACGAGCCGGTATCATCATGTTCGAGAAGGGCGAGCATGTTTCGTTCGCCAATTGCGGGCTGCCGTATCACGTCGGCGGGCAGATCCGCGAGCGCGGTGCGCTGCTGGTCAGCAATGCCCGCGAGTTCCACGCCAAGTTCAACATTGAGGTGCGGACGCGCCACGAAGTCACGCGCATCGACCGGCCCGGGCATCGCATCGAAGTGCTGAACCGCCAGGCTGGCGAGCGAACGTGGGAGCATTACGACAAGCTCATCCTGGCTCCGGGGGCTGCCCCCATCGTGCCGCCGTGGAACGGCGTCGATGCGGTTAACGCCTTCACATTGCGCGACCTGTCGGACATGGACCGCATCAAGGCTTTCATCGATGCGGGCTCATCCTGCCGGGCCGTGGTGATCGGGGCGGGCTTCATCGGCCTCGAGATGGTCGAGGCGCTCGTTAGCCGAGGTCTGGAGGTGACGGTCATCGAGCTGGCCCCCCAGGTACTTCCGCCCCTGGACCCGGAAATCGCCCGCGAGATTGAGGGAGTGCTCAAAGCGCGCGGCGTCACGGTTCTCACCGGCGCGGGGGTCGAGAACCTCGTGGTTGAGGCTGAAGCGCCGGCAGGAGGAGAAGCCGGCTCGTCCAGTGCACCATCTCGCGGAGGGTTTATCGGTCAGAAGTATCCAGATGCCGCGCCATCCGCGGCGGATTCGGAGCGACGGGGCCGCATCACGGCCGTCCGCCTGTCCGACGGCACGACCATCCCCGCCGACCTCGTTCTGATCTCCATCGGGGTCCGGCCGAATGTCCGGCTGGCCGCCGAAGCGGGTCTCACAATCGGCAAGAGCGGGGCGATCGCGGTCAACCGGCATCTTCAAACATCAGATCCCGACATTTACGCGGTGGGAGACGCGGCCGAGGTGATGCACCGGGTAAGCGGGCAGTTGACGCGCATCCCTCTCGCGGGCTCGGCGAATCGCAACGGTCGGCTGGCCGGTGAGCACGCGGCGAGCGGGCAGGCGCTGCCGGCCACCCCGGTTACCGGCACGGCGATCGTGGGCGTCTTCGGAGCGGTCGCGGCCATGACCGGTCTGAGTGAGAAGGCGGCGCGGCAGGCCGGCCTGCAGCCGGAGGTCGCTTATGCCATCCGGAGCCACCACGCGGGCTACTATCCCGGCGCGGAGACCATGATCCTCAAGCTGGTGTACGACGCGCAGAGCCGGCGAGTTCTGGGAGCCCAGGGCGTCGGCGGCGCCGGCGTTGACAAACGCATCGACACGGTGGCGACGGTCCTTCATTTCGGCGGCACGCTCGATGATCTGGCCGGCCTGGACCTGGCCTACGCGCCGCAGTTCGGCTCGGCCAAGGACCCGCTGCACATTGCGGCGTTTGTGGCGATGAACCAGGCGGAGGGCAAGATCCGATCGATCTCCCCCGGCTCATCCCTGCCGCCTGAGGCACAGCTCGTGGACGTGCGGATGCCCGAAGAGTACACGGCCGGGACGCTGCCGGGGGCGCGGAACCTTCCGCTTCCCGAGCTGCGGTCGCGGCTGTCGGAGCTCGATCCGCGGTGGCCCGTCGTGATATTCTGCCAAGTGGGACAAAGAGGCTATATTGCCGCGCGGATCCTCATGCAGAGCGGCTTCGCGGAGGTGTACAATCTCGCCGGCGGCTATCGGCTCCATCGCGGCAACTGGTCTGCGCGGGGGTAGGGCGGTTGTCATCGCGTGGTGGTGGAGGCCACAGCCGGTGTAGCCGGGCAAGGTTCGACGCGCATGGTCAGGGCAACTCGCCCGAGCGGTGCCGCAGCACCCGCGAGCCGGCAACGCTGACGTCCACCCACAGCGCGTCGATGGCCGAGCCGGAGAGTGTGACGGTGGGCTGCACGACGTCGGTGACCGAGGCTGAGCCCGGCATCGCGTGGGGCCCGGTGAGCGAGGCGAAGTCGTCGAGGGATACGGTCAGCCCCAGCGTCTTGAGCGAGTCGTCGGCCGCATTGCCGGTGAAATGCTGCCATGCTGTCGCTGCGACCTGCCCATCGTTGACCGCCGCGTGCGGGCGCGAGCCGGGCCCGAGCAGGCGCGGCGTGCTCAGCGCCAGGGTGGCACCCGCCGAGGTCACCAGATAGACGTTTCCCTGGTTTTCAAAGGTGATGTAGACGCGGTCGGACGGGCGATGGGCCACGCTCGGGCTCTGACCCTGTGCAGAGGTTCCCGCAGGTACGGGCAGCAGGGCATCGGTTGACCAGTTCAGCCCGCCGTCGCTCGACTGGGCCACGAAGATGTCGAATTCGGCGTTGAAGCGGTTGTCCTGCCACGCGGCCACCACCGTCTGGCCCGAACCGCCCACGCTGACGTTGCCCGTCGCGCCGAAGAGGGCGGTCGAGAGGGCGACGGGGAAGGTCCAGTCGCTGGCCGCCCACAGGGTTCCGCGCCAGGCCGAGCTGACGATGCGGTTGAGGCCCGCGTCATGCCAGGCCAGCACCGCGCCGGGGTTACCGCCAGTCCGCGTGAAGACGAGCAGGGACATCGCGTCGTCGAAGTTGCCCTGCGCGATCTGAAGCGGCGGTTCCCAGAGCTCGCCGCGGTTGAGCGAGCGGGTGACGGCGATGCTGCGCTGGCTGCCCCGCTGTTCCATCCATGCCGCGAGCATCAACTGGTTGCTGATAATACCCAGAGTGGCCCCGCTGACCTGGCTGTCTCCGCTGAGCTTGGTCAACGGCCGTACCCGCCACGCGCTCGCGTTGGCCGCGAGCACGCCGTGCCGGACAATGGTCGCGTCCGTGAACACCACATGCAGCGACCCGAGCGGGTCACGCTGAGCCACGCGGGTGCCGTTGGTGGCGAGCTCGAGCTCCGTGCCCGAGTCCACCTGGGTGGCCGAGGCGGTCCAGGTGATCGTCTCCTCCTCGTCCGGATCGATCGGCGAGGGGTTGGTGGTGGTGCCGTTGCCAGGGCAGCCCGGAACCAGCACCAGCGAGGCAGCAAGTGGCACGACGATGAGGCGATGGGTCCAGCGCACGTGAATGTCTCCGAGCCGGGACGACTCTTCTGGACGGATCGGTCCCGGACCGTACACTTTACACCAGATTGCAGCGCCGCCCACCCGCCGCGTGCGGGTGGGGCCGGCGGTGCGCCGAGCCACTCCAGGAGCGCGTCATGCGTCACCCGATCATCGTCGTTGTCATCCTGTCCGTCGCCGCGTGTGTGCTGGCCCAGTCGCAACCCGCCAGCCGGCCGGCTCCATCCAAAGAGAATACCGTCAAACCCCTCGCAATCGGCAGCCCGGCCCCCGACTTCGATCTGCCGGGCGTCGACGGCGAGCGGTACCGCCTCGCGGACTTCGCGAAGGCGAAGATCCTCGTGATCGTCTTCACGTGCAACCACTGCCCGACCGCCCAGGCCTACGAGGGGCGTCTCAAGAAGCTGTATGACGATTACACGCCGCGGGGCGTGGCGATCGTCGCCATCTCGCCCAATGATCCCAAGGCGCTTCGGCTCGACGAACTCGGATACACCGATCTGAGCGATTCGTTGGAGGAGATGAAGCTCCGCGCGGAACAGCAGGGTTTCAAGTTTCCCTACCTGTACGACGGCGAGCAGCAGGAGGTCTCCACCGCGTACGGTCCGCCAGCGACGCCCACCGTCTACATCTTCGACGAGTCGCGCCGGCTCCGCTACCTCGGGCGGATCGACGACGCGGACCGCGAGGAGCGGGTCCGCAGCCATGATACGCGCAACGCACTCGATGCCCTGCTGGCCGGGCGTGAAGTGCCCGTCGCCCGCACGCGGGCGTTCGGATGCTCGACCAAATGGTCCGACAAACGAGCGATCGTCGAGGCGACCATGAAGAAGCTGGCGGCCCAGCCGGTGATCCTGGAGCCCGTCGACAAGCAGGCGATCCAGGCGATCATCGAGAACAAGACCGACAAGCTGCGCCTGGTGAACGTCTGGATGCTCTCCTGCGTCCCGTGCCTGGCCGAGTTCCCGGAGCTGGTCACCATCGATCGCATGTACGGCCACCGGAGCTTTGAACTCGTTACCATCAGCGCCGACTGGAGCGACGACCGGGAGAAGGCCCTGGCGTTTCTGAAGAAGCAGCAGGCGTCCAATCGCAACGTCATCTACAAGGGCGGGAACAAGAACGACATCATCGATGCGATCGACAAGGACTGGGATGCGGGCATGCCCTACACGCTCCTGATTCGGCCCGGCGGCCAGGTGGTTTACCGGCACAAGGGGGCCATCGACGACCTTGAACTCCGGCGCGCCATCGTCAACGAACTCGGAAGGCATCATTGACCTGATGCACCGTCCCATCCGCGCCTGCGGTGGGGGCGGCCCATGCCCCGCTCCGCCGGAATACCGCCCGCGCTGCCATGCCGGCTGACCGGCCGGGCCGGCGGCAACTCCTGCCTTGAGCCGGCAAGACCTGCGCGTGGGGGGCACCTGACGCGACGAAAGGCCCGGGCGCAAATCCAGACCCCCGACACTGCTTCGTAAAGCTTTGTAAATCAATCACTTGCATATGGTCCGCCCCGTTCATTCCTGAGCTGGGGGCGATTCTGAAGCGCGGTGTGGCACGGCGGTTGCCCGATGGGAGCCGGCGCGAGAGTACCTCCATGGTCTGGAGCCTGGAGCTACCCCATCGGAACGGTGGGGCAGAAGCGGTTGGTCAGGGAGGACCACATGGAAGTCCTGGACTGGGCGATGCTGGGTTCGCGGATCCTCGAGCTGACCCGGCACGCGGTTCGAGTGCAGCGAGAGGAAGAACAAGGGGTCGAGCGCGGCCCCGGGGTGCCGTTTCTGCGGCTGGTGAAGACGGATGACTGGGAACGCGAGGGTGGACAGGAGCGAGAGACGGGGACGGCGGCCTAGGAGGCCGGATCGCAGGATCACGAGCGATGGTGTACGGGATCTATCAATCTGCGGCGGGCATGCAGGTGAACCAGTACCGTCAGGACGTACTGGCCAACAACCTGGCGAATATCGCCACGCCGGGATTCAAGCCCGACATCACCGTGGTCCGCGAGCGGCCGCTGGCGTCGCAGGAGGGTACGGGGGATGCGTCGCTCAGCGCCGGGAACCTGCGGGGGTTCACCGGCGGATCTTTCGTGTCGCCGACGTACACCTCCTTTGCGGCGGGTCCTGTCGAGACCACCGGCAATCCGCTCGATGTGGCTCTCTCTGGTGACGGGTTCTTCGCAGTTCTTGACGGCCAGACGACGCGCTACACCCGCGACGGGCGGTTTTCGCTCGATGAGAGCGGGCGGCTGGTGACGGCCAGCGGCGGGCTGCCGGTGCTGAATGACGGCGGCGGGTTCATCACGGTCCCGAGTCAGGCGGCCGGGCGGGTGAGGATCGACGCGAACGGGCAGGTCCGTGCGGGCCGGCAGACCTTCGGGCAGGTCGGCGTGGTGCGGTTTGCCGACAACGACAGCCTGCGGAAGGTCGGCGGAAACCTGCTGGAGGCCTTCGACCGGGCGAAGCCCGTCGAGCCGCACCTGCAAACCGGAGCCATCGAGGGATCGGCGGTCGATCCGACGCAGGCCATGGTGTCCATGATCGAAGTGTCGCGGGCGTACCAGATGAATGCGACGCTGGCCGGCCTGGCGGATTCGACGCTGAGCAGGGCGGTGAATGATATCGCACGACTGAGGTAAGTCATTTCCGATTTCCCATTTCCGATTGCCCCATGGAAATCGGAAATCGGAAATCGGCAATCGGGAACGACGTATGGCCTTGAACGCGATGTACGCCGCCGCCACGGGCATGAAGGCCCTGGACACCAAGCTCAACGTGGTGGCCAACAACCTGGCCAACGTGAGCACGGTCGGCTTCAAGCGTTCGCGGGTGAACTTTGAGGACCTGATGTACCAGGTCAAGCGCGAGCCGGGCGTACGGAACTCGAATGACGAGCCCAACCCGCACGGCATCGTGGTCGGGCTCGGGACGCAGGTGTCGGGCACGCAACTCAACTTCAGCGTCGGCAACATGGAGATCACCGACCGGCCTCTGGATCTGGCCATTGATGGTGAAGGGTTCTTCCAGGTGAGAACGTTCTACAACGGCCAGGAAGTCACGGCGTTCACACGGGCGGGGAACATCGTGCGGAACGCGAATGGCCAGCTCGTGCTGGCCAACAGCGAGGGAGCGCTGCTGGAGCCGCCCATCACGGTTCCGGAGGACGTGAACGAAGACAGCATCGTGATCGGGCGCGACGGCCAGGTGGCCGTCCGCCAGCAGGGGAGCAACCAGCTCCAGCAGGTCGGCCAGCTCGAGCTCGCCCGGTTCGTCAACAACGAAGGGCTGCTGTCGATCGGCAAGAACCTGTATATCGACACGGACGCATCCGGGCAGCCGATCACCGGGCAACCGCTGCAGGACGGCCTGGGCGGGATCCTGCGGGCGACGCTGGAGAATAGCAACGTGGACCCGGTGCGGGAGCTGGTAGACCTGATTTTCACACAGCGGGGCTTCGAGCTGAACTCGCAGTCGATCCAGAGCGCCGACGAGACGCTGCGGGTGGTGACGAACCTGAGGAGATAGGTAGGGTGGGCTTTGCCCACCATGGGTCACGAATGATCTGACGAATGTGGGCAGACCTGATGAAGGAGGTGGGCAGAGCCCACCCTACGGGGCTTTGTCCGCCATGGATTACTTCCTGGGAGGTAGAGCGGGAGCGGGCGTGGAGTGATGCCCGCCGACAATGGATTGCGACGCGGAGGTCGTCGAAATGCAGGATGCAAGCAGGATAAACCGGAGCGCAGCGGGTGGGATTGCCCGATGTGATGGCGCCTGGCGGCCGAGCCGCCGATGGGGCGCCGTTGCCGTCTGCGCCTGGGCCTGCGCCTCCGCCCCAGCACAACAGGCCGCCGAGACGGTGGTACGGCTGTACCCCTCGGCGGTGGTGAGCGGCGAATCCGTCATGCTGTCGGACGTGGCGGAGGTTCGCGGCGAATCGGCGCAGCTCGCGGCTCAGATGGAGCTGGGGGCGGCGCCGCATGTCGGCAAGAGCGGCCACCTCGAGCTCTCTCAAGTGCAGTCGATGCTCGGCCGCCGCGGAATCAACCTGTCCAACTGGGTGTTCCGCGGGGCGAGCCGGTGCACGATCCAGCGGGTGGGACGGACTCTGCCGCGGCCGCCGGAGCAGGAGGCCCAGGAGGATCGTGCGGCTGCGCCCGGCGCCCGGCGTTCCGGCGGGCGGCGGGCGGCACCGCCGGCACCGGCGATCAGCGGCGATCAGGAACAACCGACCACGCGGCCCGCGGAAGGCACGGAGGCCTCCCGGGCGGCCGCCTGTGATCCCCATTCGCTCGAGGCCGCTTTGCGGGACCATATCTCGCGGAAGCTGGCCAATCTGGGCGGTGCACCGGTGATCCGCTTCAGTCCGGGGGCCGTCCGCATTCTGGCACTGGCCAGACCCACCTACGAATTCCGCATCACCGACCGGGCCGACCGGCAGCTCGGCATGATTCCGCTGGATGTGGCCATCCTGGAGGAGGGCCAGTTGCGCCAGAGCGTGCCGGTGATTGCCGAGGCGTCTCTGAAGAAGGCAGTTGTCGTTGCCGCCCGGCCGATCAACCGCGGCGAGATCCTCAAGCCGAACCATCTGGTCGTGGAAGAGCGGGTGTTCGACCGCCTGGAGGACATCGGCCTGACGGAGATGGCGGCCCTGATCGGGCAGCGTGCCAAGCGGTTCATCGAGAACCATGCCGTTCTATCCGGCCGCGACATCGAACCGATGCCGCTGATCCTGGCGAACGATCTGGTCACGGTGCTGGTGCGCCGCGGCGGGCTGACCATCCGGGGGTCGGCCAAAGCCCTCTCGGCGGGCGGATTCGGCGACACGGTGCGGCTGCGCAACGAAATGTCCAAGGAGGAGTTCGCGGCCGTCGTGACCGCGCAGAAAACGGCGGAGGTCAGCGACGCCGCCGGGGGCGGGAGGCCGTCGAACAACGCTCTGCTGAATGCCATGGCGGATCGCTCCTCGAAACTGCGGGAGGACGGGCAATGAGTGTGTATGGCCGTCGAATTGTCGCAGGTTGGGTGCTTGTGTTGGCGACGAGCGTTGCCATGGGGCAGAGTTCGTCCCTGATGCGCTGGCCCTCGCAGCCGGCAAGCCTGCAGCAGTCCAATCCGCAGATGGCCGGCCCTCAGCCTTCCATTCCTCAGACCGCCGGCACCTACGCCACTCCGGGCGTCGCGCCGTTTGCCGCCGCCGCGCCGCGTGAAATCTCACGGCCCGGGACACGGGCCCTCGAGCTGGCATCGTTCATCGCTGTCTCGCCCGTCCCGCCGCGCAAATTCAAGATTCATGACCTGATCACCATCATCGTTCGTCAGCAGAAGACGTATGAAGCCGACGGGCGTCTCGACAACCGCGGGCGGTGGAACCTCTCGGGCAAGCTGAGCGACTGGTTCCGGTTCTATGACGACGCGACGCACCTGGGACAGGACAAACTCTCGAACGGCCAGCCCGGATTCAAATTTGACTACAACAACACCTATCGCCAGGAGAGCAAGAACGACCGCGAAGACAAGTTCACCACGCGGATTCAGGCGACGATCATCGACGTGAAGCCCAACGGCAACCTGGTGCTCGAAGCGCAGCTCCGCGAGCAGCACGACGAGGAAGAGTTCACGATCACGCTGACCGGCATGTGCCGGAGCGAGGATGTGACGCCCGACAACTCGGTCCTGAGCACGCAGCTCGCGGAACTGGTTCTGATCGAGAGGAACCAGGGGGCGGTGCGCGACGCGACGAAGCGGGGATGGGTGCCGCGGCTTCTGGAGTGGGGGAAGGTGTTCTGAAAGTCGAAAATCGAAAGTCGAAAGTCGAAAACCGAGAGTCGAAACGAAGAAACCTGAAGTGATGCGAACACGATTCATACACTCTCTGATCGCCTGCTCAGCGTTGATGGGTCTCACCGCTTCATCCGCTAACGCGGTGAAGGTCGGCGACATCACGCACCTGCAGGGCGCGCGGATCAACCGGCTCGAAGGAATGGGTCTGGTGATCGGACTGGCGGGTACGG
This sequence comes from uncultured Planctomycetales bacterium, assembly GCA_964591605.1. Classification (GTDB taxonomy): domain Bacteria; phylum Planctomycetota; class Phycisphaerae; order UBA1845; family PWPN01; genus CAYLLT01. The sequence goes on along the minus strand of CAZQEN010000065.1, from coordinate 12,345 downwards.
GTGATGGCGGGCGGTTCGAGCCGGCGATGCGCCCGCTGGCACAGTTGTACAACCGGTTTGCGAATCCGATCAACAATCTGGCCGCCCTGCGGGATACGAAAAACGTGGCGATCGTGCAGATTGAGGCCGTCCTGCCGCGAGACGGGGCCCGTGAAGGCGATCGCGTGGATGTGAGACTGAGCAGTATCGGGTCAGCCAAGAGCCTGCAGGGGGGGCGGCTCTTGCTGACTCCGTTGATCAGCCCGCATCCGGACGACCCGCGGGTCATGGCCATGGCCAGCGGGCCGATCGAGATCGAGGATCCGACCAATACGCGGGTCGGGCGGATCGCCGGCGGGGCGGTGCTCGAACAGGACTGGGTGCACAACTACATCGCGATGGGTGGTGAGCTGCCCGAGCCGGTGCGCAGCCGGGCGTGGGTGCGGCCGGAGGAGCCGTACATCACGTTTGTGCTGGACGAGCCGCATGCCGAGTGGGCGATGGCGTATACGATCGCGCAGTCCATCAACGAAGAGGCTTCGATCTCGGAGGTGGCGACCGGCAACACCCTGGCCCAGATCGCCATGGCCATGGACCCGCGGACGGTGCTCGTTCGCATTCCGGAAGCGGAACGCGGGAATCCGGCCGCATTCTTTCAGCGGCTCGAGAACCTGCAGCTCTTCATGCCGTTCACGGAGGCCCGGGTGACGCTCCACCGCAAGTCAGGCTCGATCGTGATCACCGGCGACGTGGAGATATCGCCCTCGGTGGTGACCTACAAGGGTCTGACCATCACGACGACGCTGCCGGAAGTGCCGCCGACGCCCGACAACCCCCGGATCATTGAAAAGGACTTCGTCCCCATCGATCCGCAGCGCAAGGGAGGAGCGAAACTGGCGGACCTGGTGGAGGCGCTGAATCAATTGCGGGTTCCGGCCACCGACCGGATCACGATCGTCGAGCAGCTCTACCGGACGGGCAAACTGCATGCGACGGTGATCGTCGAGGAGTGAAAGTCGAAAATCGAAAGTCGAAACGATGAACCCTGAACCAATAACCAGGAAGTAAGAACTCCGAACTAAGAACTAAGAACTGAGAACTTTAAACCCATGTCCGTCACCGGCCCATCAGTGAATTTCACGAGCAACGGCGAGCTGCCCAAGGCATCGCAGCAGCGGCAGACGGCGCTGCGGGGTGCGGTGCAGGAGGTGGTGGGAACGACGTTTCTGGGAGAAATGCTGAAGATCGCGCGAAGCTCACCGCTGAAGTCGAAGCTGTTTCACGGCGGGCGGGGTGAGGAGATCTTCCAGGCGCAACTGGACACGGAGCTGGCCCGGCGAGCCGGCGGGGCGATGCACAATGGCCTGGCGGATGCGATGTTCCAGCGTCTGAGCAAGGGACTATGAAGACGCACGAGAGACAAGACACGGATTCCCGGCTGGACGGTCTGGTGCGAGACCTGATCCGGCTGCTGGGCGACCTGAGCGGCCTGCACGGCGAGATGGCGATGCACATGCGCAACAAACTGGAGGCCATCAAGCGGGCCGACAGCGACCAGGTGCAGTCGATCACCGCGCGGGAGCTGGTTCTGGCCGGGCGGGCGGGCGAGCGGGAAGGCCTGCGGCGCCAGATCACCGAGCGGATTCTGGCCGGGCTGGGAGTGGACAAAGCCCGCAGCCGCACGATCCGGCTGACCGAACTGGCCGAGCTCCTTCCGGAGCCGCGCCGCAGCCAGTTGCTGGTGGCGGCGGCGGGTCTGAGGGAGAAACTGCTGGAGGTGGAGTCGATGAATCGGGCCTCGGAGCGGGTGACGCGCACGATGCTGCATCACCTCTCCGAGGTCATGCAGGTGATGACGAGCGGTCCCGGGTCGGTGGATGTCTACAACCGCACGGGCCATCGCAGCGAGCCGCGGGCGGCTCACGTATTCGAGGCGGTGGGATGAAAGTCGAAAGTCAAAAGTCGAAAGTCGAAAGCCAAGAGCTGAAAACTGAACGCTGAGAGCTGACATGGGCCTGACAACGAGCGCACTGGAGATTGGCCGAAGCGCCCTGCTGGCGTATCAAAGCGCGCTGCAGGTGGTGGGCAACAACGTGTCCAACTCCGGCGCCGCGGGCTACACGCGCCAGACCGGTGTGCTCACGCCCAGGACGGGCGTGCGGCTGCCCGAGGGCTTCACGCCCGGCGGCGGGGTGGCCCTGACCGCGCTGCAGCGCAACATCGACAACTCGCTCGAAAACCGGATCCGCATCGCGCTGGGAGACCAGTCGTCCTCCGGGGTGCAGCAAGACGTGCTCGGCCGCATCGAAAGCATCATGAACGAGCTGAGCGACACCGATCTGTCGACGCTCATCCAGGCCTTCTTCAACTCGTTCAGTACACTGCAGAATCAGCCGCACGACAGCACGATCCGGGGCATCGTCCTGACGGCCGGCCAGTCACTGACCACGGAGCTGCGCCGACAGCGCGGCGACGTGCTCGAGCTGCGCGATGAACTGAATCGGGACCTCGTCAACGCCGCCCAGGATGCCGACAAGCTGGTGCGCGACATTGCCGCCCTCAACGTCCGGATCACCGCGCTGGAGAGTTCACAGACCGGCGGGGCGAACGCCCTGCGCGATCAGCGCGACGCGCTGCTCCGCGAGCTCGGGCAGCTCATGCAGATCCAGGTGCGCGAACAGGAGGACGGCGGCGTCAACGTCTACGTCGGCAATGAGCAGTTGATCCAGGGCGGCTATACCCGCGGGATCGTGGCCACCACGGAGATTGAGGACGGGCAGCCCAGGACGGTGGTCCGGTTTGCGGATAACAACGGCCGGGTGACGCTCCTGGGCGGCACGATGGCCGGGATGATCGAGGCGCGCGATACGCATGTGCTGGGCCAGGTGGCGGGGCTCGACGATCTGGCGGCGGTGCTCATCAACGAGGTCAACAAGGTTCACGCGCAGGGCCAGGGCCTGCTGGGGATGACCGCCGTTTCCGGCACGAACGAGGTGCTGGATGCGGCCGCTTTGCTCAACAGCGATGCGGCCGGCCTGGCGCTCCGGCCGGTCAACGGCTCGTTCCAGATCACCGTAACAGATCTGAGCAGTGGAACCAGCGTGGTCACGACCATCCAGGTTGACCTCGACGGCGTCGGCAGCGACGACTCACTCAGCACCCTGGTCGCCAGAATCAACGCCCAGGTCCCGAACGTGACGGCGGTGGTGACAGCGGACAACCGGCTGCAGCTCACGGCCGCCAACGGCTTCGACATGACCTTCGGGCAGGACAGCTCGAATGTCCTCGCCTCGCTGGGGGTGAACACCTTCTTCAGCGGCGCGGATGCCTCGGACATCGCAGTTAACCCTGTGCTGGTCGGCGATCCCCGCCTTCTTGCGGCGGCGACGCATCGGGCCCCCGGCGACGGCACCAATGCGGGGGCACTGGCGGCCCTGGCGACGCAGGCGCTGGATTCCATCGCAGGCCGCAGCATCACCGGGTTCTACAACGACCTGGCCACGGCGCTCGCGAACAGGGGCTCGACGGCCCAGGCCACGTTCGAGTCGACACAGGCGATCACCTCGGCGCTGAGTGCCCAGCGCGAGTCGATCAGCGGCGTGAGCCTCGACGAAGAGACGATTGCGCTCATGAGACTGGAACGGGCGTTCCAGGGAGCCGCACGATACACGACGGTGGTGGACGAGCTGATTCAGGAGATGCTGGCGATCGCAGGATAGTGCTGGTTATGGCATTGCCGTGTGGCAGCGGCTGCCCCAGAGGGCGGCGGCTACAGAAGCAGTCAGGTTATGGCGGTCACATCGATCAACATCACGCGGGTCAGCACGAACATGCAGCATCTGACGCTGCTGGAGTCGCTGCGCCGGAACACGCTCAGACTCTTCCTCGAGCAGAACCGCGTGGCCACGGGGAACCGGCTGAACGCGATGAGCGAGGACCCCGCGACGGCATCGCAGGCGCTGAACCTGACCGAAGCGCTGGAGCGCCAGGACCAGGTGCTGGCCAACATCCGGCACGCGGACGCTTTCATGGCGGCGACCGACGACGCGATCACCAACCTCAGCGAGCTGCTCTACCAGGCCCGGTCGATCGCGTCGGAGATGGTCAGCACGACGGTGACCCAGGAACAGCGCGACGCGTCGGCGGAGCTCGTGCAGGGGATCCTGAATGAGATGGTCCGCACGGGCAACCGTGAGTACAACGGGATGTACCTGTTCGGCGGCACGCGGACCACCACGCCGCCCTTCGAGATCGTCAACGGGGGCGTGCTGTACCGGGGCAATCTCTCGAACATCTTCACCCACGTGGATCTGGACCAGCCGACGCAGATCAACATGCACGGCGCGGACCTGTTTGGCGCGGTATCGAGTCAGGTGACCGGCTACGTGGACCTGAACCCGACGCTGTCGTCGACGACGCGGCTGGCGGATCTGACCGGGGCGGCGGGGACCGGCATTCAGGCCGGCTCGCTGCGGATCTCGCTTGATTCACCGGCGACCGCGTTTGTGGTCGATCTCAGCTCGGCAGACACCGTCGGCAACGTGATCGACCTGATCAACCAGGCCGCCGCCCAGGCAGGCCTCACGACGGGGCCGGGCGGCCAGTTCAATGCCTCGATCAACGCGAGCCAGGGCAGCCTGCAGCTCACGTCGAGTTCGGGGACGATCACCGTCGAGCAGGTGGGCGAAGGTTTCACCGCCCGGGATCTGGGATTGCTCAACACCTCGGGCGCGAGCATCACGGGGGCCGACCTTCAGCCGCGCCTCACGCTCACCACGGCGATCGCGGACCTGTTTGGCGGGGCGGGGGCGTCGCTCGGGTCGATTCAGATCCGCAGCGGAGCGACGACGCAGACCGTTGATCTGAGCGGCGCTGCGACGATTCAGGACGTGCTCAACCTCATCAACACCTCGGGCACCAACGTGTCCGCCTCGATCAATGCGGCGGGCACGGGGATCGATGTCGTCAACCTCCTGTCGGGCGTCCCGATGACCATCGGCGAGGCGGGAGGCAATACTGCGGATCTTCTGGGAATTCGATCTCTCTATGGCGGGACGTTGCTCAGCTCGCTCAATGGCGGGCAGGGCGTGACCACCATGCCGGGGAAGGATGATTTCCGCATCGTGGCGAGCGACGGGAACAGTGTGGACGTGAATCTCGACGGGGCGTTGACGGTCCAGGACGTTCTCGACCGCATCAACGCGGCGGCCGGTGCGGCCGGCGTGCCCGTCTCGGCCGTGCTCACGTCCACCGGCAACGGGATCCAGATCATTGACAGCACGGGCGGTCCGGGCGATCTGCGCGTCGAACGGCTGAATCTCTCGCCGGCGATCGACGGGCTGGGTCTGAGCAGCGCGTCGCTGTCTGCGGGCGGGAGCGTGCTGACGGCCAGCGACACGAACCTGATTCGCCCCGACAGCGTGTTCACGGTCCTTCAGGATCTGTACGAGTCGCTCAAGCGGGGGGATTCGGCGGGAATCAGTGATGCCGGCGACCGACTGGGGGATTTCATCACCCAGGCGACGCGGATGCAGGGGATCGTGGGGGCGCGGGCCCAGGCGATGGGGACGCGGCTCGACCTGACGGAGAGCGCCGTGCTGGCCACGCAGAAGCTGCTGAGCGACATCAAGGACGTGGATTACACGGAGGCGATCACGAAGTTCCAGCAGGCCCAGACGACGCTGCAGGCGAACCTGATGACCGGTTCGCGGATGTTGCAGTTGTCGCTGCTGGATTTCATTCAGTAGGGTGGGCTCGGCCCACCATGGGTGAGGTTGGCACAGGAGAGGTGGGCAAAGCCCACCCTACGGAGGCTGGATTTCATTCAGCAGGGTGGGCTCGGCCCACCATGGGTGAGGTTGGCACAGGAGAGGTGGGCAAAGCC
>CAZQEN010000065.1:0-6382 GCA_964591605.1 uncultured Planctomycetales bacterium | reverse complement strand
CTCGGCCCACCATGGGTGAGGTTGGCACAGGAGAGGTGGGCAAAGCCCACCCTACATAGGTGAAAGGAAGCACCGTCCTGCCGCTCGTGACCCGGCGGCAGCGGCGGTCGGATTGCCCGGTGTGTCGGCCCGGCCCGGTTGTGGCGGGCGCGACGCGGCGGGTCGCGATCAGGAAGTCGTGGGTCGCAGGCCCTGTCCTCCGGTGGTACCGGGGCGTTATGGATGACGCCCCGCCGGATGTGACAGGCAGGCCGGCGATCAATCATCCGGCGGGCCTTCGTCCCGCCGAAGCAGGACAGGCCGTGCGGTCGAACGCGTTTCGGCCGTACGGGCGGGTCAAGACGAGGAGTCTCGTATGATCATCGAAACGTCGCGCTTTGGACCCCTGGAGGTCGATGAGCGGCGGCTGATCCGGTTCCCGAAAGGGATTCTGGGATTTCCGGACCAGCAGGAGTACGCACTGATCCAGACGGCGGAGAATAGTGTCTTCTACTGGCTGCAGGCGGTAGACAGGCCCGATCTTGCGTTCGTCGTCTGCGATCCCCGGTTGTTTGTCCCGGACTACGTGGTCCCGGTCAAACTGGAGGAACTGTCGCAGATCGGGTTATCGGATCCGTCCTCTGCGCAGGTCTTCACCATCGTCAACAAAGTTGAGAGCATGCTGACGGGCAACCTGCAGGGGCCGCTGGTGATCAACGTGGAAACCCGGCTGGGACGGCAACTTGTGCTCTCCGACCGGCGGTATGCCACGCGTCATCCGCTCATGAGCCTCAGTACCCGACCCGAGGCAGTCAGCAAGACGGCGTAAGACGGTGTGCCCCTGGCCGGGCGTCTGTTCCTACTCGGCGACGGAAACCCGCCTAGAATGGAACGGTGGCTCTGGCCAGATCGCATGCGTCTTTGAACGGCTGCTTGACCGTCGAGGCGGGGGGAGACCCACTGTGTGCGTCCCCAGCGGAGTTGTTGTGTGCCGATTCGACGACACTCGAAGTGAGGTCAAGCAGGTCTATTTCGCAGAGCATCGGCATGGCCAAGGAAGGAGCCGAGGATGTTGGTGCTATCCAGACAGCGCGACCAGACGATCATGATCGGCGATGACATCGAGATCACGGTCGTCGACATTCGCGGAGACAAGGTACGGCTGGGAATCAACGCGCCGAGCGAGGTTCCCGTTCATCGCAAGGAAGTGTACGAGGCCATCAAACGAGAGAATCGTGCGGCGGCCAGTGTGAAGCCGGAAGACATCGCGAACGTGGCGGGTGCTCCCAAGGAGAAAAGGGGGCCCAAACAGGGCTGAGGCGCTCCGCCAACCCGTCTGACCGCTCGAACGACCGGCGGAGCGAGAGGACGGGATTCGTAGCCAACTCAATCAAGGAGGATTGCACATGGCTAGAATCAACACGAATGTACCGGCACTCGTCGCCCAGCGCACATTACGAGTCAATCAACAGGCGCTCACCGTGTCGCTCCAGCGGCTCTCGAGCGGCCTGAGGATCAACCGTGGTGCCGACGACCCTGCCGGCCTGATCAATTCCGAGAACCTCCGGGCGGAAATCGCCGGAGTCGACAAGGCGATCAGCAACTCGCAGCGGGCGATCAACATCATTGCCACGACCGAGGGGGCATTGAACGAGGTCGCGTCGCTGCTGATTGACATCCAGGGGCTGATCGTCGAGTCCGCGAACACGGGCGCCCTGTCGCCCGATGAGATCCGGGCGAACCAGTTACAGATCGATTCGGCGATCGAGTCGATCACGCGGATCGCGAACACGTCCACGTTCGCCGGGCGAAAGCTGCTCAACGGCAGCCTGGACTACGTGGTCAGCGGCCTGAACACGAATTCCGCCATCAGCGCGCTGCAGCTTCACGGTGTTCAGTTCGGGACGGCCGACTACATCCCGGTGAACGTGGTGGTGACGGCGTCGGCCCAGAAAGCGGAGCTTCAGTTCCGCGGCAGCCAGATCGCCAGCAGCATTGCCATCGAGGTGACGGGCACCAGGGGCGTGACCACGCTGCGGTTCCTGTCGGGCACGTCGGTGGATGCGATCTACCAGGCCGTCAATCAGGCCAAGGAGGCGAGCGGCGTCGAGGCGGTGTGGCTCAACAGCGCCAATCCCGCAAGCGGTGTCGCCTTCCGGAGCGCCGGCTACGGCACGGAGGAATTCGTCAACATCCAGACGCTGCCGGGCAGCGGAAGCTTCGTGGTCACCGACGCCGCCGGCGCCATCAAGAGCCGTGACATCGGCCAGGATGCGGCCGCCACCATCAATGGCGCGCTGAGCATCGGCCGCGGTCTGGATCTGACCCTCAATGCCACGACGCTCAACCTGACCCTGCGGCTCAAGGAAGGCTTCCCGCTGACCTCCACCAGCTTCGCCATCACGGGCGGCGGCGCGCTGTTCCAGCTCGGTCCGGACGTGAGCCCGAACCAGCAGGTGAACATCGGCGTGCAGTCGGTGGCGGCCTCGCGGCTGGGCAACACGGAGATCGGCTTCCTGAGCCAGATCGTGACCGGCGAGAAATTCGCGGTCGACCGCGGGTACACCGCGGAGGCGTCCGAGATCGTGAACGAGGCGATCCGGCAGGTGGCCGTGCTCCGCGGCCGTCTGGGCGCTTTCGAGCGCAATACGCTCCAGACGAACATCAATTCGCTGGGGATCACGATGGAGAACCTGACGGCGAGCGAGTCGGCCATCCGGGACACGGATTTTGCCCAGGAGACGTCGCGGCTGACCCGCAACCAGATTCTGGTGAATGCGGGCACCAGTGTGCTGGCCCTGGCGAACTCGACGCCGCAGAGCGTGCTGTCGCTGCTGGGCCGGTAGAACCTCTGATCTCCTATTATTGAACCAACCAGATGGACCCGCGGGCGGCATCGCTCGCGGGTCCTTTTCTTATGCCGTCAATCACCGCCCGATGGCGGGAAGGGGGCGTGTCCGCGGGGTCATTGGCTCCGAGTATGTCATGGGCCGTCAGCGGGTTGTCTCTGAAGCGGGTGTGTGACCCAATTTGCAGAAAAACCAAGAAAATCCTGAGACTCCGGATGATCGGTCCTTGCCCGGGGTGTCCGGTAAAAGCCCCTCCGCGGCGGGAAGGCTGCCGGGCGAATCGTTTATCAGAACCGGTCATGTCCGAGAAGCCGAAAGCCCCGGTTCACAGGGTCGGCGGATGCATTGCATACTTCTCAAGCGCTCACTGTCGCCGGTCGATGCGAGGGACGCCGTTGAAAGACTGGCGGCGCTGCATGCCGGCGTCCGGCGGAGTTGTGGAGTGAATCGGGCAGGCGCAGGCAGGCACCTGTGTGCGGGCAGCCGGTCTCATACAGCCGCCATCCGGGGTGGTCCCGGGTGTGAGGGGGCACGGCCAGATATCTGAAAAGCAGGCGGACGGGTCCGGCAAGACGCCGGCGGTCCGCGAGCCGGCCAGCGGCCCGGGCGATCGTGAGGGACCCATCCGGGGGATGGGCCGACGCCGGCCGAGGGCGCGGTTGTTTGGAGGCAAACAGAATATGAGTCGGATCAACACCAATGTTCCCTCCCTCGTGGCGGCACGGATTCTGTCGGCGAACAACAGCAAGGTGACGACGGCACTGGAGCGGCTCAGCACCGGTCTGCGGATCAACAGCGGTAAAGACGATCCGGCGGGACTGATCGCCTCGGAAGGTCTGCGGAGCCAACTGGTCGCGATCAACGCCGCCATTGACAACGCCAACCGTGCCGATCAGATCATCGCGATCGCGGAAGGCTCGCTGCAGGAGGTCAGCACGCTGCTCGTCGACCTGCAGAACCTGGTGGGCCGGACGGCCAGCGAAGCGGGTCTGAGCGATGATGAAGTCGCGGCGAACCAGCTCCAGATCGATTCGATCCTCGAAACCATCAACCGGATCGCAGGTTCGACGGAGTTCGGCGGCAAGAAGCTCCTGGACGGCACGCTTGACTACACGACGTCGGGCGTGGCCACCGGCCCCAGCGCGTCGGCCATCACCGATCTTCAGATCAACAGCGCCCGCCTGGCCAACGGGGGAACCCGCAGCGTCACCGTCGAGGTGACGGCGTCAGCCCAGACGGCGCGGTTGCTGTACTCCGGTTCCACGACCGGGGCGGGCTCCAAGACGATCCAGGTCGGCGGCAAGTACGGCACGGACATCTTCACGTTTGCATCCGGCACGGCGGCCTCGGCCGTGGTGGCCGCGATCAACCAGTCCACGTCTTTGACCGGCGTCTCCGCGAGCGTGAGCGGTTCGACGATCGCGTTCAACAGCACCGATTATGGCAGCGACGCGTTCGTCTCGGTGGAGGCGATCAGCGGGACGTTCACCGTGACTGGCGGCAGCAGCGGAACACGGGACGAAGGCCAGGACGTCAGCGCCCGCATCAACGGCGTGACTGCCATCAGCAAGGGTCTGACGGTGTCCGTCCGCTCGAGCTCGCTGAGCGTCGACCTGTCGCTGGCCGCCGCGTTTGCGACCCAGACGACGGCCACCAAGACGTTCGGGATCACCGGCGGCGGCGCCAACTTCAGCATCGGGCCGACGCTGGGAATCAACGCCCAGGCGACGATCGGCATCAAAAGTGTGACCACCGGGACGCTGGGGAACGGTGCCCTTGGGTTCCTGTCCTCGCTCGGCAGTGGTCAGGCAAACCAGCTCTCGAGCAAGAACTTCGAGACGGCGCAGCGCATCGTGAATGCGGCGGTCGACCAGGTCTCGTCTCTGCGCGGGCGTCTCGGGGCGTTCCAGGCCAAGACACTGGCCTCGACGGTCAACTCGCTGCAGGTCGCGTTCGAGAACACGACCGCGGCTCAGAGTGCGATCCGCGACGCGGACTTTGCGGCCGAGACAAGCAACCTGTCGCGGGCTCAGATTCTGCAGGCGGCGGCCACGTCGGCCCTGCAGATCGCGAACCAGGCGCCGCAGGCGGTGTTGAGCCTGCTGCGGTAAGAGCCTCTATCTCCGCCCGGTGAGAGCTGATCCGCCGCCATGGCGGATCGCGAAGGCTCGTTGAAACCGGCGCTGGACACGACAGCGATCGCCTGCGATCCGCCACAACGGACCCGCAGGCGATCTGCTTTTTGGGCGTGTTCACGAGCGGCGAGCCTGGAACCAGCACGGCCCGGCGGACGAGGAAAGCCTCACGTTTCGGGATGGTCCTGTGGCCGCGCCCCCTGAACCGACTGCTGGAGCTGGAGGAATTGCTGTCGCAGCTCGGCCATCTCATGTTCGAGCCGGGTGAGCCGGTCTTCCAGTGACGCGTCTGCCACAGCGGGTGTGCTGATTGCGGCGAGGGGCGCCGGGGCGGTTTCCGTCGGTTCCGAATGAAAGAGATGATCATATCGGACGGTGCTCCGGCCCGGCTGGCGCGGCAGCTCGCGCACGCAAGGGGGATCGTGGCGGGCCAGATCCTCGAGGATGTTGAGCACCATCTGCAGGTCATCGTAGCCTGCCATCCGGGACGCGTTGGTCTTGAGCTCGCCGGCCGTCTGAGGCCCGCGCAGCAGGAGTTCCGCCATGATCGCCCGCTGACGCTTGTCCCACGCGAAACGTTGCTCGGCCAGGTGCTCAAACCGGTTGGATCGCGCGGTTCGGTCCACATCGGCCTGCCGCACGAGGGGTCCGTCGCGCCAGATCTGGAGCTCGTGCAGGGCGCGTCCGACCTCGCCTTCGGTGAGCTGCATGACCGGCTCGCGGCAGGTGAGCTGGTTGCAGCCAGTGACCAGCGCATTGAGCGTCATCGGGTAGCCGCCGGGGGTGGTCAGCGATTTTTCGATCAGCACGCCGAACACACGCCGCTGGACGGCGTTCAGACGCGGAAGACTGCGACCTGCGGGCTCGGTGCTCATGTGTGGGCTCTCCAGGGGGGGCATTATACGCCAGCGGCGGCGTCGAGCACGCGGCGTGCAATGTCCGCGACCCAGGAGGCAAGATTGACGACCCCGGGGTTGGAGGGTCACTGTTTCTCGCGCCAGCCGGAGGAGAGTGTGACGAGGACGTGGCCGACGGCGATCAGGATCAGGATGCCCAGCACGCCCACGCAGAGCATGCAGTTTCCGAGATTCCGCAGGTGCCAGCCCGTCTGATCCACGTGAGCATAGAGGCCGGCCACCGCGTGGATCAGGATGTAGCCGAGCACAATGGCAACTACCACCGGATAGGGGTTGGCAAACAGCAGCCAGAGCGCCGAGCGCACGATGCGCGACGCGACGGAGCGGTGGGGCACGACCGCGGTGTTCTGGGGATTGGGTTGAGGCATGTCAGACCCCCTTCGGGCTTGAGGGGTGGGCTTCTACGTCAAGTATACACCACAGAATGCCCGGTTGGTGAAGACTTTCACGGTTTTGTGTCGCTTGAAAACGCAGTGCTCTGTTTTGTGTCGCGTTGTCAGGC
>CAZQEN010000064.1:5916-26624 GCA_964591605.1 uncultured Planctomycetales bacterium | reverse complement strand
CGGCGCGCCGGGACCCATGCGACGGCTCGACTGAGCTCGCCGCAATCCCGCCGATTCTGTCACGCACCCGCCGCCGGCCGGCGCCGCGTCCATCAAGCGCCCGATCTCACACGCGGCATGAGGGTTGGACTCGATCAAGACGCCGTTTACGGGCACAGGGCTCTTCGCGGCGGCGTGGCCACCCGCCCTTTGGACATCAGAGCGTCGAAGATGTTGATATTGGCGCCGGTCAGATTGATGTCGCACTGCGGGAAGCTTCCGGCCGGCTGGCCAAACTTCGACTTGATGTAAAGTGGATCCGACAGGTTGACGACTCCGTTCGACGTGGCATCGCCCAGAAGAGAACGGGCGTTGCAGTCGGTATCGCCGATCAGCCCCTGCCCCGCGGCATTCTGGACCGTGCCGGCCACGTCAAAGTTGTAGCAGGTGCGGTCGGGCAGATTGCCGGGCGCCGCAGCCGGATACTCGATGGCCATCGTGGTCGCCGAAACCATGAAGACCGCCGAGGGTGCGTAGGCCACCGGTCCGAGCAGCACGCCGCCCGGATATGTGGTGGTCTGCCCTTCCGTCGCCACGGCAGCCGGATTGACCAGAATGACCGGCTGGTCGAAATCGACCTCGATTCTCTGGATACCTCCTTGTCGTGGTTCCGTGGTCGGTCCGGTGGAGCCGTTGCCGACGGCCGTCGGATCCAGGACGATCGCGAGCGGCCCGAGCGTGGCGTTGGTTCGGACGCTTCGCCACTGCACGACGATGGGCGGCTTGGGGCAGATCGTCGTCGCGCAGGTTGAGCCGACTGGCTGCAGCGTGCCGTGGCACTGTGAGGCGGCGGTCACGTCCATGCACGTGCCATCCGGCAGGCAGCACGCCCGGGGGCACGGCGGGGGAATCGTCGGCACATCTGTGTGCAGCTCGAACGCCATGCTCGGCCGCTTGAGGAACGTGCAGACGTGCTGGGCGAAGCTCCACGGCCCGTACAGCGGGCAGTTCACGCCGGTCAGGCTCAGCGGGGCCCGAACGGCCTGACGGGCGCCGCGCTCGAGCGTGGTGGAGTGCCAGCCCCAGAAGTTCCCGGTCGCGAAGTTCTGCGTGCTCTGGGCGATGCACGGGCAGCCGCCGATTCCCTTCACGAATCGGCGGCCCACCACCGCCTGGATATCGATGTCGTACAGGAAGCAGTGCTCCTCGGCGAACGCCTCGCACCTGGCCGGCACGTTGCCGCTGCGCGGATCGGGGTTCGCGCAGATCAGGCAGCACTCGTCGATCCGCACGTCGTACTGGAAGACCTGATGCTGATCGCACGGGGCGATCGTGGTCGGCGTGATCCGCACCGCATTGGCCGGGGCGAAGTAGAGCCCCAGCGGTTGCTGCGGCACGCCGGTCGATGTGACGCGAATGGGTGTGTGGAAGCTGATGAACCAGCCGTCGATCATGTACGGCGGCTGCCCGAACCCGCCGAACTGGGCGGGCATGTACTCGGGATTGAGGTACGAACCCCACCAGCGCACGAGCACGATCGGCCGGCCGTCAGACTGGAAGTCGTCGGCATGGACAATGTTGGGCTGCAGGTCGTTGGCGTCGACATTCGACGCGAGGTCATCCTGTCCCTGGGTCGGGGGCTGGCGGAACTTGGGCACCACCGGCGGATTGCACTCCACGGTGGAGCAGTCGGTGCCGGGTCCCTTGGGGGTGCCGCCCTGCGAGATGCAGATGGTCGGCGGCAGTTGCTGGCATGTGCCATCCTCGAAACAGCACGCCTCGCACAGGTTGTTGGGAATGTGCACGCACTGGCCGGTAACCGGGTCGCAGCGATCGTCGGTGCACGGGTTGCCGTCGTTGCATTTGGCCGGGTCGCACTCGCACTCGCAGAAGAACTCGATCCCCAGCGGCGTCTGGATCTGCCGCGTGAAGCAGGTCTGGGTCGGATCGGGGCACACACCGACGCAGGAAGGCAGTGTTCCCGGCTGCCATTGCAGGTGGCACCTGTCGGGATCGTCGCATCCGCACTCGGTGATCACGAAACCGGAAGCGGCGGTTCCCCGGATGCGCTTGGGGATGCACTGCTGCCCGGGGATCGGACAGGCCGTCGGATTGCAGGCCGTCCCGGTGGGGTTGGGCGCGCAGTCCTGCTGATCCGGGACACAATCGCAGCAGATTTCGTACGAACCGTCCGCATTGAGGGTACGGGTCTCCTTGCACACGAAGCCGGGCGGGCAATCCGCGACGCAGTGCGGAGGAACACCGTTGGGGATGCCCGTGATGTCGACATGGCAGAGCGCGGGATCCCTGCATTCGCAGTCGATCACCTGGTACGAGTTCGTCGGCGGGTTCCAGTTGATGCAGTGCGGCTGGCACTTCTGACCGGACGCCGGACAGGTCGCATTCGTGCAGCGCAGCCGGTCAGCGGTCGGCTCGCACAGGGTGGGTTCATCCTCGCACTTGCACTCGAGAATGGTGCCGTTGGGCGTCTGGGTGGTGATGGAATGGCAGACCTGCCCCGGCGGGCACGTCCCCGCGCAGTGCGGAGCAGCGCCAGCCACCACTTCGACGTGGCACTCGTCGCCGGCGCATCCGCACTCGAGCACCTGGACCTGCCCGGTGGTGGTGATCAGCACCAGGCGAGGCTTGCACTTGTCGGTGGCATCCGGGCAGAGCACGTCCTCGCAGGCCGAGCCGTCTGCCCTGGGCTGGCACTGCGGCTGCGGGCAGACGGCAGTGGCACAGGTGGTGCCGATGGGCTGCAGGGTGCCGTTGCACTGCGCGGGAGAGAGCACGTCGATGCAGGTGCCGTCCGGCTGGCAGCACGCACGCGGGCAGGGCGGCGGGATTGTCGGCGTGTTGGTGTGCAGCTCGAACGCCATGTTCGGGCGCTTGAGGTTGGTGCACAGGTGCTGCGCATAGTTCCAGGGACCGTAGAACGGGCAGTTCGCCCCGGTCAGGTTGAACGGCGCGCGAATCGCCTGGCGCGCCCCCCGCTCGAACGTGGTCGAGTGCCAGCCCCAGAAGTGTCCATTCGCGATATTCGGCGTGCTCTGGGCCAGGCAGGGGCATCCCCCCGTCCCCTTCACGTAGCGGCGGCCCACGACCGCCTGGATGTCGATGTCATACATGAAGCAGTGTTCCTCGCGGAAGGCGTCGCACTGCGCGGGAACGCTGCCGCTGCGGCTGTCGGGATTCGCGCAGATCAGGCAGCACTCGTCGATCCGCACCTCGTACTGGAACACGCGATGGTTGTCGCAGGCCGGAATAGTGGTCGGTACGATCCGGACCGCACTGGCCGGGGCAAAATACAGCCCGAGCGGCGGCTGAACCAGGGTGGGCGAGTTTACCCGGATCGGTTCGTGGAAGCTGATGAACCACCCGTCGATCATGAACGGCGGTTGTCCGAAGCCGCCGAACTGCGCGGGCATGTACTCGGGATTGAGGTACGAGCCCCACCATCTGACCAGCACGATGGGACGCCCGTCGGACTGGAAGTCGTCGGCGTGCACGATGTTGGGCTGCAGGTCGTTCAAATCGACGTTGGAGGCGAGATCGTCCTGCCCCTGCGAGGGCGGCTGACGGAACTTGGGCACCGTCGGCGGGCATTCAACGGTGGTGCAGTCGCTGCCCGGCCCCTTGGGGGCGCCGCCCTGCTGCTGGCATATAGTGGGAGGTATCGTCTGGCACGTGCCGTCCGGCAGGCAGCAGGCCTCGCACTGCGCGTTGGGCAGATGCACGCACTGATTGGCGGCCGGATCACAGAAATCGTCCGTGCACGGATTCCCGTCGTCGCAGCGGGCGGGATCGCAGAGGCACACGCACGTGTAATCGATCGAGTTGTTGGGGCCGGGTGTGGCGCGGAGCTGACAGATGAGGCTGGGATCGGGGCACTCGTTCACGCAAATGGGATCGACGGCGCCCACCGGCGGCAACTCGATGTGGCACTTGTCGGGATCCTGACAATCGCAGCCGATCACCTGGAACCCGCCCGTCGGCAGACGCCGGATGACCTGCTTGACGCACTGCTGGCCGGCAATGGGGCAGGCCGTCGGGTTGCAGTCGGTCAGCTCCCGATTGGGCGCGCAGTCCTGCGACACCGGCTCGCACTCACAGCAGATTGTGTAGGAGCCGTCCGCATTCTGCGTGCGTTTCTCGTTGCAGATGGTGTCGGGTGGACAGGCGCCCGTGCAGTGCGGCGGGACGCCGTTGGCCAGTCCCGTCAGATCGACGTGGCACTCGTCGGGGTTGCGGCAATCGCAGTCCTGGATCTGGTACGAGTGGGTCGGGGGGTTCCACACGACGCACTTGGGCCGGCACTTGTCCGTGTCGGTCGGGCAGACGGTGTCGGTGCAGCGGAGGCGGTCGGCCGTGGGTTCACAGAGCGTGGGGTCATCCTCGCAGGTGCACTCGATGACCACGCCGCTCGGGGTTTGCGTCGTGATCTGTCGGCAGACCTGGCCCGGCGGACAGGTGCCTGAGCAGGTGGGGGCGGCGCCGGTTTGAAGATCGACATAGCACGTGTCACAGCCGCATTCCAGCACTTTGGGACCGGTGGCCGTCAGCAGCACCTTCTGGGGCCGGCACTTGTCGACGCCGTCCGGGCAGACCGTGTCCTGGCAGGCCGAACCGTCGTCTTTGGGCCGGCACTCGCCGGGTTGTGGGCATTCATTGGGGCAGGGGGCGCCGAGCGGCCCGACGAGCCCGCCCTGCGCCTGGCAGTATTGCGGCGCGACAAAAACGCAGGTGCCGTCGGGCAGGCAGCAGGGGCGCTCCGTGCAGAGGTTGTTCTGGCAGGTCGAGCCCATGCCGCCGGGATACCCGCCAATCTGCGCGCACTCGGAGGGCGCGAGAAGCTGGCAGCCGCCGGACTGCAGGCAGCACGCCTGCGGGGCGGTGCAGCTCGTGTTGGCGCAGGTCGAACCGGCTGGCCCGGGTGCGCCGCCGAATGCAACGCACTGCGCCGCCGGGAGATCCTGGCATCCGCCGCTGGGAAAGCAGCAGGCCACGGTCTGGGTGGTCTGGCCCCGGGCGCCATGTGACAGACTCAGCACGCAGAGGGTGGTCAGGAAGCCGTGCATGAAATGGGGGAGCGACTTCGTCGACATGGGGGAACTCCTTCTCGCTGCCAGTGCCGTTGGCTGCCCGATGTGCGGGCAGGTATTCACGCGCAATTGGGCCGCTCGTCCCGGAGGCCCGGCCGTCCTGGCCATCGCTTTCCCGGGGAGCGGGAATCACACACCCTGTGACGGCTGGGCGTTCTGGAGATGCGCGCCGTCGTAACGGAATGGATGGCATGCCGTGGTCACGCAGTGTTCTCCCGCGCACCAAGCCCTATCAAGTTGCTCGTCTGAAGAAAGGCCGTGCGGTCAGCCCGGTGTCCGCTCCGTCTATCGAAAGGTTGACGAAGATTAGGATACCCCGTCCCATTCGGGCAGGCAATCAAAAAATGTGAAACTCAAAGCGTGCTGAGAGTCTCTGCTGGAAGTGCAGCCGGCCCGACCAGTGAAGCCTCACTGATCACGCTCAAGGATCATCTGGGCCATGCGGGCGAGAATGTCGCGTGCCTCGCCGCCTCTGGGGATGGAATCCAGGGCGCGCAGCGCGGTGTGGACGTAATGCCGGGCCCGGTCCAGCGTGTAGGCGATGCTGCCCGCTTCCTCGAGATAAGCACGCAGCCTGGCGGGGTCCACCGGCCCCTGCCAGAGCATGCGGATCCTGCGCCGCAGGTCCGGCGGGGCCTGGGTCATGCCATGGATGAGGGGCAGGGTGAGTTTTCGTTTTTCGAGGTCGCGGCCGAGCGTCTTTCCCATCTGGGCTTCACTTCCGACGATGTCCAGCACGTCGTCGGTGATCTGGAAGGCGATCCCGACGTGGAGCCCATACTTTTCGAGGGCATGCACGACGGGCTCGGGGGCCCCGGCCCATCGCGCCCCCAGCCGGCAGCACACGGCGGTGAGGGCGGCCGTCTTGCGGGTGACGATCTGGAGATACTGCTCGAGGGAGAGCTGATCGTCCCCGCGATGAAACACCTGCTGCAACTCACCCTCGCAGACGGTGTTGGTGGCCGAGCCGATGAGCCGCGAGGCCTCCTGCGAGTCGAGCGAGCTGCACAGGTGAAACGCGTGGCTGATGAGGTAGTCGCCCAGGAGGATGGCCGTCTCGTTTCCTTCCATCCGGTTCACGGTCGGCACGCGGCGACGGATATTCGCCTCGTCGAGGACATCGTCATGGACAAGTGTGGCCATGTGCACCATCTCGACGACGGCGGCCAGCGTCAGATGATCCGGGGTCACGCGTCCGCAGGCCCGACCGGAGAGCAGCAACAACGCAGGGCGGAGCATCTTGCCCCGGTATTGGCGGACATGGGCGCATAACTCGTTGACAATAGGGAGATCGCTGAGCAGCTCCTCATCGAAGATCCGGCAGACCTGCTCGAGATCCGCGGTGATGGGTTCGTACAGATTGGCCAGCGCCGGCATGGATGCTCCCGCTCTTGTTAGCCCCGAAACCAGGGATCGGCTACGGGATGATACTGGCCCGGCCAAGGGCGAGCGAGTGGTTTCAGAACTTTTGAAAAACTGAAGAGGGTGCCGGGTCAGGACGGGGCCGGGGCGGCTGGCGCACGGCATTTCGGGCGTAGGCCAGCGCCGCATGGTGTCGAGCGGGTGCAGGCCGGAGATCGCGGATGGCGGGGGCGGTCAGGACGGCTGCGTCGTCAGCTTGACGCCCGGAGGCACCTCGATGACGGTGCCGGACCGCAGCGCCCCGGGGTTCGCGGGCACGCGATCCTTGTTCAGCTCGAACAACTCAGGCCAGCGATTGCGATTGCCCAGGAACCGCTGGGCCAGATCGTTCCAGCTCTCGCCTGGCCTGACGGTGTAGGCGCGGTCCGGCGGAATGGGCGGAGCGGGTTCCGCAGGCACGCGCACCAGCCTGGCGGAGGTGGCGGCGGCCGCGTCTTTGGTCTCAGGTTTCGTCGTGGACGCTTCCTTGGGTGCGGCCGGGATGTTGATCTTGGCGCCGACGAAGAGCTTGCGGGGGTCTTTGCCGGGGTTGGCCTTGGCGATCAGGTTGGCGTACTTGGCGTGACCCAGGTACTTCTCGGCCAGCGAGGTGTAGGTTTCGCCGGCCTGAATGACGTGCTGCGTCATTTTGGCGACCGCGGGCTGGGAGGCCGCGGGTTTGTCCGCGGCGGTGCTGGTGATGGACTCGGACCTGGGTGATGCCGGAGCGGGCGCGTCGGCCGTGACGGCGGGCGCCGGCGCGGGGCGCGGTGGCTCGGTGAGGGTCGGGGGAGCGTCGGTCGCGGGGAGCGGAGTGGTGACCGCCGTCGACCCCTCCAGCGGCGCCGCATGCTCTACCGGGGCATCGGGCTTGGCGCGGAACGAACGCTCGCTTGCCTCCGTCACGCCGAGCGGCGGGAGCGGTGATGCCAGCGTGCCGGTGTTGTCGCCCGGTCCGCCGGCCGGACGCGGCTCGTCGGCTGTGGGCGTGGGCGGGGGTTCGGTGCGGATCGGCTCCGGAGCGGGCGTGATGGCCGGTGCCGCCGAGTCGTTGGCGGCGACCGGTGTGACGGCCTGCGCGTCAGGTTTCTGCTCCGTCTTCCTTGCGTGCTGCCAGCCCCACAGGCCGGCCCCGCCGATTGCCACGATCGCTGCGCCGATGCCGAGTTTCATCCCCAGTGCCATGGTTTCATTCCTTCTGCAGCTTTAAGACAGCTCAATGCGGAATTGCCGTGCAGCCGGATCCACATCCGTGCGGGCGAGCCGGTGGGTCTTCTGTGCGCCTCCAGAAACCAGCCTGTTCGCCTGAAATCCGTCTCAACTATAGCCGAAAGCGCCGCACAATCAAGCGGCTTTCACCCGGTGTCGGGCACTCTCCCGCCGGCCGGGCGGCGCGCAGGAAGACCACCCTGGATTCATCGGTGAATGCGCCGTACGTGGAACAGGATTTGTGCTGCGTTTCGCCGCCCGGGCTGGCGCGCCCGGGTGCGGCTCAGCGATAGCCGAATCCGGAGCGATAGGTCTCGAACCGCCGGTAGGTATAGTTCGGGTTCAGGTTGAGTCCCTGGACGTCATAGAAGCGCTCGCGGAAGAAGATGAACTGCCCGTCCTGGTAGTAGCTCTGGGTCGACGGCCAGTCACTGCGATAGGCAAAGCTGTCGGGCGCGTAGGCAGACGGGCCGGGGTTGAACAGCAGCGACGAGCTCAGTTGCATGGGGGCGGGCGTACGGTAGGAGCCGGCCCGGTCGGGTCCGAAGGCCTGATGGCGGGCCGGACAGTCGTGGCAATGACTGCACCCCGCGATCAGCGTGAAGCCGACACCCATGATCCATCCGGCCCGCCACATGCTCGACGCTCCCTCGTGCCGGTCTGACTGGCAGTTGCCGCAGCAGGATCCGGCACGCAGGCAGGTTCCTAAAAAATCGTAGTCACGGACCCGCGGGAGCGTCTGCCCGGCGAAACGGGTGAATCTGAGCGGCGTGGGGGGCTCACAGGGGCTGTACGGGAGTGTTGCGGGCGGGCAACGTTTCCTGGGCTGCGGCGACGAAAACAGCGTCGGGTGCGGTGTCCGTCTCGTGCAGGGAGCTTCCATGAATACGCGGCCGGAACATGGCGGCGATACGGTCCTGCCGGGGCTCGACCGGGATGTGCTCTGTCCGGAATGCGGTTACAACCTGCGGGGCCTGACCGTGCCCCGGTGCCCCGAGTGCGGCGGATACTTTGACCCTCTGCGGGTCGGCCTGCCGCCGCCGCAGACGGGGTTCACGGCTGTATCGGTGGCGGCATGGGCCATTCTGCTGGGCGGCATGTTGGCCTTCACGATGTGGCCGCTCCTTCTGATTCTCCTCCCGATCGTGGCATTCTTCGCGGTTGCGGGCGTCCAGGCCCTCTGTGAAATCATTCTGGCCGGTTGGGTCCTGCGAGATGTGACCTGGCGGCTCTTTCGGGCGTGGTGGGAGGGAGTCCTGATCGGGTACGGGCTCTGTTCCGTCACGTTGAATCTGTCCGGCTGGGCACTCGCGTTCCCGGTTCTGGCGGCCGCGAACACACCATGGCCTGCCGGCTTCACAGCCGTGTTTGCGCTGACGAGCGTCGAGGCGCTGGTGGTGCAGTGGTGGGTGGTGCGCCGGCGGCTGCGTCAATGGAAGCAGCCGCCGCAACCCGCGCGACTGATCCTCGCATGCCTGGCGGCCAAAGCGGCCGCCCAGATCGTCTGGGCGGTGGTTCCCCTCGAGATCGTGCGGTTCCAGACGTGATCGCCGATTACTTTTCACCCAGCAGCTTGACCAGCTTGGGTTCGATGGCCCTGGCCCAGATCTCGTACCCCTCCGGACTCAGATGCAGCGAATCGGGCATGAGCGACTTGGGGATCACGCCGCTGTCGTCCACGAACTTGTAGCCGAAGTCGACGAACCAGACGTGCTCGCCGTCGTGCAGGCGGTTGAGGATCTGGTTGACCTCCAGGATCTTGCCCCGCTGGGGATTGGGCCGCTCGCCGCGGGGGAAGATTGCCAGGAGCATGATCTTTGTGTCAGGCAGGGTCTGCCGCAGCTTGTGGACAATCGCGGTGACGCCTTCGGCGATCTCGGCCACCGTGTTGTCTTCGTAATTCGAGTTGTTGGTGCCGATCATGATGACCGCGGCTTTGGGTTTGATGTTCTCGATGTTGCCGTGGTCGAGCCGCCAGAGCACGTGCTGCGTGCGGTCGCCGCCGATGCCCAGATTCACGGCGTTGCGCTTCGCGTAGTACTTCTCCCAGACCTCCTTGCCGGCGCCTTCCCAGCCCTGGGTGATCGAGTCCCCGATGAAGATCAGATCGACATTACCCTGCTTGACGCGGGCGTTCATGGACTCGTGCCGCTTCATCCAGTCTCCCTCACGCGGGACGGGCACCGTCGCGGTGTTCACCTTGACCGGCGCGGCGGTCGGGGCGGGCGGCGTCCGGTCATCGGACCAGACCGGCGGAAGAACAGCGAGCAGGAACAGGGTAGAGAGCCAGAAGTGCCGCGTGCGCATCGTGTATCTCCTCAAATGACGGGATGACCAGGGGAGTATCGTACAGGATGGCCGGCTCCACGCCAGAGCTGTCCGGCGGGCGTGCCATTCGCTCACAGGCACGACGGGTCGGCGGGGCGGTTGGGGCCGCTGTAGCATCGCTGGAAGGCGCCGAGATCGTCCTGGTCGATGTCGGCATCGCGGTCGAAGTCGGCGGGGAGGAAGCCGCCCGCGTCCGCAGCCAGGGTGCATGCCGGCTGTACGGGCGGATCGCCATAGGGAACGGCCGGGCCCAGCCCGCACGCCTGCATCAGGGCCAGATCGTCGCCGTCCACGTCCCAATCCCAGTCGAAGTCGCCGGGCGGCGGGGGGGAGAGCACTTTGTCCTGCAGCAGGTAGGTGCCCCCGGAACCAGCATCCTGGATGAACACCTCCACATGGTATGTCCCAGCGGTCCGGAAGATGTGGTCGAACTGCTCGCTGGGGCCCGCCTGCTCGAAGGTCGCCCGGAGCGTCCGGCCGTCGGGGTCATAGAGGCGCAGGCCCAAGTCCGAGCCGGCAGCGTCCATGCGGAAGCGCATGCGGCCGGGCTGGGAGACCGGGAGACGCCACACGTCGTGGGCATCCTGCTGGATGGGCGTGAGCGCGTACTGGCGGCTCAGGCTGCCGGAGGCGGACTGGTCATAGACCTGTACACCGGGCGAGGTCGGCCAGTCGTTGGCGTCGGGCCCGTCGAAACCGCGCGACCAGAAGAGCTCGTTGGACTTGGTGAAGCTGATGAGATACCCGCGCACGTCGATCGAAGTGCTGGGCACGAGCACGCCGCCGCTCAGGTACCAGCCGATCTGTGAGCGGTACGAGTCGATCGCGCTGCGTTTGCGGTTGGCAGCGTCGCCGCGGCGCATGGGCGAGTCGGGGCTCATGGCCGAGAAGTCGAACACGGCATCCGGAGCGGGCATGCCCAGCGGCGGCTCAAACGGCAGCGTCGGCGTGCAGCGGTCCTCGCGTACGCCGGCGTACGCCGGGTTGGGCCAGTAGGTGGACGACTGCTGCGGAGCGTGGATCACGACGCGGTAGAGGTCTGCGGTGAGCGCCCCGGCCGCCCGCAGGGCCTCGTCGAGGAAGTGGTACGTGTAGGCGTGGTCGCCGTGCGTGTCGCGCGGGTCGGTGACGTAGACCTCCGTGGGGCGATGATCCGCGATGATCGCGACGAGATCCTGGTGAACGTTGACGCCGGCGTACTTCGATGAGGCGGGTGCGGCGTCGCGCCGATAGGCGTCCGGATCGTACCTGGCGTCCACCTGCGTATAACTGGACGTCCACGCGCTGGACAAAGCGCGGTTGTCCGTAAAGAGCCGCCTCAGACCCTGATCGGGGTAGTTGGGCAGCAGCACGTCGGCGGGATCGGTGAGGCCGAGTTTGGCCATGGCTTCGAGCGTTTCGCCATGCCGCACCAGGCCCGAGTTGCGAAAGTCGGCCGCGGTGGGTGTGTGCGTCGTGTCGCCGTAGTAGTAGTTCGAGACGGCCGTCGTGTAGGCGTCGCCGTTGGTCATCACCACGACGCGCACGCAGGCGTGAGCGGCGTGATCGCCGTGGAGGGCGTGATAGATGACGCCGGCGGTGCCGAGCGTTTCGTCATCGGGGTGCGGAGCGACGATCAGCACGCGCCGCCCGGAGGAAGGCGGGATGCGGAAGGCGAACACGGTGGTCTGCTGGACGGTGTAGAGCCGCAGCGGCTCGGAATAGTGGTACTGGCCGAAGTCCGGGTCCCGCCAGCGGAGCTGAAGGGTGGTGTAGCCCTGGGGATCGACGTTCGCCTCGATCGGCCCCACCTCAACGGTCGCGCCGGCGGCGACGGGGGGCAGGGCGATCGTGTAACCGGCGTGATCGTCGCGGTTCATGTTGCAGGCCAGATCCGAGTAGAGATCGTCGTCGTCGTTGGTCACGCGGATGGTGATGAGGGTGGGCGCTTCGCCCGCCTGGAGCGGAACGGACAGTGCCAGCGGCAGTAGCAGATGCATCAAGGGCATGCCGCAAGCACAGCGGAGGGGCCTGAATCGTACGGTGTCAGCCATGGGTGCTCCCCTCCGATCATTCTAATCGAACGGGTGGTGCGGCCGGAAAGCGGCACCGCCGCGAGCCAAAGCGGTGTCGTCCCGGCGGACCGGGACCGCACTCCAGAATGGCAGCCGTGGCGCGGGTGCGAGGGCGTGGTACAATCCGCCGCACTTTCAAAGTGATCCGCCGCACGTTCAACAGGAGTGCAACAACCATGTCAGGACCCATGAATGCCACGCGTCGCGACCTGCTCCTCACCGCCGGCGGGCTGGCCGGGACGGCCGCGGCGGCGGCCCTGACCGCCGGCGTCGCCCGGGCCGAAGACAAGCCGGCCCCGCCGGACGGGAAGTCGCGCGTCGTCGAAAACGGCCGCATCCACCACTCGGTCTGCCTGTGGTGCTACAAGGGGATGAAATCGGCCGACATGGCCCCGGTCGCCCAGCGCCTGGGAATCAAGGCGATCGACCTGCTCAAGCCCAATGAATGGGAACCGCTCCAGCAGCATGGCCTGGTCTGCTCGATGACCTCGGGCGTGTGGGGCGGCATCACGAAGGGCCTCAACCGCAGCGAACATCACGAAGAGATCGCGAAGTCTCTGATCGAGCTGTGCGATGCGACCGCCGCCGCGGGTTATCCCAACGTGATCTGCTTCTCGGGCAACCGCGACGGTCAGGCCGACGAAGAGGGCATCAAGGTCTGCGCCGCGGGCATCAAGAAGGTGCTCAAGCAGTTTGAGAGCAGGAAAGTCACGCTCTGCATGGAGCTGCTCAACTCCAAGGTCAACCACGCCGACTACCAGTGCGACCACACGGCCTGGGGCGTGGATCTGTGCAAGGCCGTCGGCTCCGAGCGCTTCCGCCTCCTCTACGACATTTATCATATGCAGATCATGGAGGGCGACATCATCGCAACGATCAAGAAGTATCACGAATACTTCGCCCACTACCACACGGGCGGTGTCCCCGGCCGCAACGAGATCGACGAGACGCAGGAGCTCTACTGGCCGGCGATCATGAAGGCGATCGTCGACACCGGTTTCAAGGGCTACGTGGCCCAGGAGTTCGTCCCCGCCCGCAAGGACATGGTCGCCTCGCTCGCGCAGGCGGTGAAGATCTGCGATGTGTAGCGCCGGCGCAGGTCTCATGGCGGCCGCCCCTTGTGGCGGCCGTCTTCGCCGAAGGCGAACTGGAACCGAACGCTCTAGACTGATCTCTCTTTCGTTACCGCCCATGGTCGCCGATCCACCTTGCCTGCAAATAGAGTCGTCGATTCATCCGGTCTGCGCGAAGCTGCGATTCATAACGGACACAGACAAGAGGCGCGTGCCTCACCCACCGGCAAGATGCCGTGCCGTCCGACTTGTGAGATGACCGCGGATTCTATTAGCCGGGTGAGGAGGCTCCGCTCCCCGGGCGGGTGGCGGGCTGGACATTGGACACGATGACCCAGTCATCGCCTCTGGAGCCGCGGCGGGCTTTGGCGATGCCGATCAGATGCGCGGGCAGCGGGTTGAAAACGCGGGTGAGGTCATAATTGTCGCGCTTGAGGATCAGGTACACCGGCTCGGGCGATTTCAGGAGCTTCTCGGCGCGGTCGAGGGCCATCAGCCGGAGTCGGCCCCGTGCGCCTTCGCGTTCGACCATGATGGTCACGATTTCCGCCGGCGGGATGAGGTAGTCGCTGCGTCGCCGGAAGCAGAAGATCAGGCGCGGGTCCGGCCGTGTATCCGCCCACAGCACCTTTCCATCCGGCGGCACACCGGCCCGGTCGAGGGCACGCGCCAGGCCCTCGACCCGATCCAGGTTGGTGATGACCGGGCCGCACACATGCCAGACGGCGAGGAAGGCGGCCACACCGGTGCAGGCCGTCATGCCCAGGGCGATCCATCCCCGGCCGCGGATATAGGCGATGCCGGCAATCAGCAGCGCGATCGCCGACAGCGCGGCCACCATCACGCTGACCACCGTGATGTCGGGCAGAAAACGATGTAATTGCCAGCCGCCGATGACGACGCCGGCCGCAAGGGCCGCGGCTGCGACGCCCCAGATAACCCACGCCAGCCGGATCGACGGCGGCGGCTTGGCATAAAAGCGATCGGCCACGACGGCCATCATCAGGAAGAGCAGCGGCATCGCCGGCAGCATGTAGTAGGGCTTCTTGAACGACTCAATCGACATGATGACGATGCCGACCACCGCGCACACGCCGCAAAAGAAGAGGGCGCGTCGCATGCGGGCATACCGGGGGAGCCACGGCGCCGCCAGGGCCTCGGGAAGCAGAAAGAGCCAGGGAAGGCTGAAGCCGATGATGACGGGGATGTAGTAAAACGGGCTGCGGGCACGATCGTCGAGGTAATCACCCTGGGCCCGCTGGGCGTACTGCCAGTTCCACAAATCCCAGGCGTGCGGATGATGGTATGCCACCGCGATCATCCACGGCACGAACAGCAGGGCGAAGACGATCAGCCCGGGCACGAGCCACAGGTCCCGGAACGCCCCCACGGTGCGCGGTTTGAGACCGCGGATGAACGCCGCCGGCGCCCGCCGCAGCCCGGTCCACCCGCCGCGGGCCAGCACGCGCAGCGGACGCTCCAGGTACCACCACACGGCCAGCGGAAACGCGACCATGGCCAGCGGCGCAGGCCCCTTGGCCAGCATCGCGACTCCCAGAGCCACGTAGAACCCGAGCATGTGCAGCGTCCCGTGCCTGGCTTTCAATTCGCAATTCGCAATCCGCAATCCGCAATGCCCCGCCGCCATCCAGAAATGCAGAAGCGCCCACGTACACGAGAACGTGAGGAGCATCTCGACGGTGGCATTGGGCGAGTACTGCAGAAACACCAGGCTCGAGGCGGAAATCACCGCGGCGATCAGGCCGACGCGCCGTGTGAACATGACCGCGCCCAGGCGCCAGATCAGGAGCACCGTCCCCAGTCCGGCCAGGGCGGACGGCAGCCGCGACACCAGCGTGGTCACCGGAAGGCCAAGCTTCGGATCGCCGGGGAGGAGGTAGGAGGTAGAGGCCACAAGCCAGTACGGCAGCGGCGGCTTGCGCAGCCACGGCGCGTCCAGGAAGCGGGGGACGAGCCAGTCGCCGGTCAGCCGCATGTTCCGGCCGCACTCGGCCACCATCGCCTCATGCTCGTTGAGCGGCGGCCCGCCCGGAAGGCCTCCCAGCGTGGCGATCGCGGCCAGCACCACCACCCCGATGGCCAGCTTTCCGGCTCGAGTCGCGACTGCGGATGACGTCATCGTTGCTCCCTGCGGGGCGACCGCCGTCAGTGCCGTTCTACGGCTCGCGGACGGGCGGGTTGGGGCTCTCCACGTCGTAGACCCGCACGTAATCGACCAGGAACTCATCCGGAAGCTGTGCGGCAGCGATGTCGCCGGCCCACTTGCCGACTTCGCTGCTCAACTTGATGTAGAGCGGCGCCCGGCAGGGGCCGCCGGCCGAGGTGCGCCACAACTCGCGTCCATCGGCGTAGAAGACGTATTCCCTGGCCGTCCACAGCAGCCCATAGGTGTGGAAGCCCTTCATCGCGCCGGGCACGTTCACCTGCCGGCCCTCCGAGCGGTGTTCCTTCTGGTAGCCGTCCCAGTGCAGGGCCAGATTGATGCGGTCGTCGCGCCATGGCTTCTCCATGATGTCGATTTCGGTGCCGTCGCGGCCCTCGTCGCCGACCCGCAAGACGCCCCGGCCCATCAGCCAGAATGCCGGCCAGTGCCCGGGTTGCCGCTGCAGGCGGATGCGGGCCACCCAGTAGCCGTATGCGTGCTCGAATGTGCCGAGCGTCCGGACGCACCCGGAGAGGTATTTCCCATCTTCCTGGCGCGTCTCCATCACCAGGTGGCCTTTGCCGTCGAGCCGGATCACCTGTCGCACCCACCAGCCGTCGCGGCGCGGGGCATCGGGCGGAATGTTCCACTTTGACTCATCGAGAGCGTCGCCGTCGAACTCATCATGCCAGATCAGCTTCCACATGCCCCCGCCCGGCGGCGGGGGCAGCGCCTCGGGGTCGGCCGGCTGCGACGCCGCCCGCGTGGCCGCCGCCACGAAAGGCTGCGTCGCCGCCGGACGCGCGGGCTCGGCCCGCACCACCGCGCAGAGAGCCAGCGACACCCCCAGCGTCAGGGACGGATACATCACGCCGCCGGCGCTCCCGCCTCCTCGATGCGTTGCTGATGATCGATCTTCCCGCCACTCGCCTGCCGACATGTTCGCGCTGCCGCTCCCGGTTCTGAGACTCGGTGGACCTTCAATTCACGCAGTCCGTTCCAACCAGCGGATCAGGGATGCCCAGACACCGCTGCACGATCGCGAAATCCGACTGGTCGACGTCGCCGTCCTGGTCGAGGTCGCCCGCCGCACAGCCCGAACTCGCCGGTGGGATGTCCGCGCCGCCCATGCAGCCGATCATCGCGCTCACATCCCCGGGATCGATGGTGCCGTCGCGGTCGAGATCCCCCAGCCGATAGACCGACAGGGTGACGTCATCCGAAACCGTCTGGCTGCCATCGTACGCCGTGAGCCGCAGGACAAACGTACCGGTCCGGAAGACGGCTGTCGTGGTCGGAGAGCCCGGATCGGTGAGCTCATACACATTGCCGGCCGTCGCGACCGTCCACTGCGACATCAGTTGAGGCGGCACGGCGGGCAGGCCGTCATCCGTCAGCGACCCCTCAAGCTGGACGACGTGATGAGCGTACACCGCTCGATCCGGGCCGGCGCTCACATCCGGGGGGTGATTCGGATCCGGATAGTGCGTCCAGAAGCCGCCGCGCACCTGCATCGCCAGGCTGTACACCTTGCCGTTGCACGTCAGATACAGCGTTCTACCATCGATTCCGCCGAACGTCACGTTGGCGACCGTCTCGGGTACCGGCACCATCTCAATCTGCTGACCCAGCGGCGAGACAATCCACACGCCGCCGCGGCCGGTGAGGTAGAGGTTGCCCGCCTCATCGATCGTCATGCCGTCGGGGTCGTTCTGGTTCGGCGTGGCCGGATTGAAGAACAAACCGCCGGACCCGAGGCTCCCGTCTGGCAGGATCGGGTAAGACCGCCAGTGTTTCTGCCAACTGTCCGAGACATAGAGCGTCTGGCCGTCGTTCGACGCGAGCACGCCGTTGGGCAGCATCATATCGGCGATCACCTTCGTCACCGCGCCGAAGGGAGCGATGCGGTAGACCGCGCTGGTCGTGCCCGTACTGAAATCGGGGGTGGTGAAATAGATGTCGCCGCGATAGGTCTGACACAGGTCGTTGGGCGCGTTCCAGGAGGCGTTGCTCGCGAGGATTCGGATGTCCTCCGGCCCGACGGCTCCGATGCGCATGCTCAGGATGCGCCGCGTGCCGCCTTGTGCGGCCAGGAGCCGGCCTCCCAGGCCCAGAAACGTCCCGTTGAGCCCCTGCGTGTTGTTCATCCAGACGGTGGCGGCGTGCGGGGCGTCCAGACGAAGGATTCGCGACACGTTTGTCAGATCGGTGAAATACAGGAAGCCGGATACCGGATCCCACGACGGACCTTCGTAGAATCCGGAAACCGAGTACAACTCGATCAACGATGCCCCCGGCGCGATCGGCCAGGCGCCCAGTCCCGTCTGCGTGCCCGCAAGCAGGACCAGCAACCCGGTGAATCTCCCCAGCCGGCGCATGAGGTGGCTCCGTAAACTCCTGCATTCTACCGGATTCCGCCCGCGAACGGGTACGCGACCGGGGTCATGGCCAGGGGCGGGCGGCCCGCCAGGCGAAGATCAGCCTCCAGTGTGCGCCGATCCGGTCCGCAGCGGTCCGCCGCGGGCGGTCGACCAGGGAATGCAGTTGGGCGCGGAGCCGGGCACCGTGAAGACGTCCATGCCATGGTCGAACGTCTGCACGAAGATCTCGAGCTGGCCGTCGCCGGTCAGGTCGCCGACGGTCGGGGCCGCCGGTGCGCCGTTCCCGTTGCCGTTGTGGCCGGGGGATGGAAGGGGGATGTCGTAGAGTGTATTGCCACCCGCGCCGAGGATCACCAGATAGCCCGAATCGCTTGTGTCGGGGTCGCCGAACGTGGTGAACAGAATCTCGGGCACGCCGTCCTGATTGAGGTCGGCCACCGTGGCCTCGGATGCGTACATGATCGGCTTGCCGTGGAGGTAATCCGCCCGCCAGAGGCGCTGCCCGCCCGCGTCGAACAGGTACATGTACCCGTCGTTCAGCGACACCGCGATTTCCGGCCGTGCGTCGTCGCGGACGTTCACGACTGCCGCTGCCGGCACACCGGAGGGCGGATACCACCCATCGACGGCGATGGGCCGGTCGCCGCGGGGCAGCGTTTCCCAGCCGGCCTTGCGCATGCCGGATCGGCTGCCGTCGCCGTGGGCTCCCTCGAGCACCATGATGGCGTACGCCTGCGTCTCGTACGGCTCGTGCATTTCGACGTTGGGCACGCCCAGGACCTCGTTTTTCCCGTCGAGGTCAAGATCCGCCACACCCGGCGGCGAGGCCGTCCACTGCAGCCACTCGGCCCACGACGGGTGCGGCCACTCGCCGACGTGCTCGTGGTAGTGGTTCGCTTCGACCACCGGGTCGGCCCAGCGGATGAACTGGCCCCAGGTGAGCCGCTGGCCGCGGTACTGCGACGCGCGGTTCGCAAACCAGGGCGAGGTGTCGATCGCCACGCCGTCGTGGTCGAACGCCTGGATGTGGTGGTTGTCGTAGGTGGCTATCACCTCCAGATCCGGATCGTCATCGATGTTGCCGATCGCCACGTTGAGCCCGTAGCAGCCGTACCCGTTGTGCCCCTGTCCATTGCGGTCCGCGTCGTTGCCCGGCCCCGAGAGCGCGTTGTATCGCGGCCAGGCGGGGGAATGACCGCCCGGCGGCTGGTAGAGCGATCCGTCGGCGCTGAAAACGAACACCTGCGCCCCGCCCTCGGCACTGGGCCGCGTCTGCGTGGTAGTCACGACGATTTCGATCCGCCCGTCGTGGTTCAGATCACCTGCCGCCATCCCCCGCACCTCGGGCGACTCGCCCGCGGTGGTCGTATCCGCGGGCCAGCCCGCCTTCACCACCAGCGAGCCCGACCGCCATTCCCACGCCCAGACGTGCTCGCCGCGGCCGGCCACCACTTCCGTGACACCGTCGCCGTCGAGATCGGCCACCACATGCGGCGCATACACGCGCCCATCGCCGTCATCCGCCCGGTCGAGCAGGTTTCCGTTGTGGTCGAACACGTAGATGTCGTAGTAGGCCGCAATCAGTTCGTTGGCTCCGTCACCGTCGAGGTCATACACGATGGGTGAGGCAAACCAGCTCGTCTGGCCGGCAAGCTTCATCAGGTGCACGGGCGCCTGAACGGGGCCTGCGCCGGACCCGGCCTCGCAGACCGGGGCGAGATTCCCCGGGTCCGCCGGAGGCGGATCGCGGTCCGGCAGTACGGGGGTGCTGCCGCCCACGTCTGTCAGCGGCGCCCCGCCCGGCTCACAGCCGGCAAGTCCGATCACCAGGACAATGAACGCCCACCACACAGTACGGGCAGCCATGCGGATGTCTCCAGAGAATCCCACACATACTGTACGATTCTCCGGTTCACGCTCGGGCACGACGTCCGTGTCGAGCGGCAGCGCACTCACGGGATGTGCAAGGTCCGCCAGAACCCGATGCGTGTGGCTGCCCCGCCACAAAAGCGAGTTCCCTCGGCGCATATCCGGATCATCCGGCCCGATAAGCAGGCGGCGCTCGTTGGGGCCGCCCGCGATGGCGAGCGATGAGTCACAGCCCCTCCCAGTGCCTCCGCGGGCTTACGGCCGGCCCGTGTCGGTCCACACTTTTTGAGATCCCTCCACGCGCAGCGGTCCGGCCACCTCCTTTCCGTCGCGGACAATCACGTACGCGTCCGCGCCCCGCGCACTGTCCCATCGCAGCGTGGCGAATCCGCCGGCCTGGCTGGAGGGCGACGCGGCCGTCCGCTGGCCCTGCGGCCCGACGCCCACGATCGCATACGTGTGCCCGCCCGACCCGTCATCCCTGACCACGACCGGCGCTGCGGGTGTATCGATCGCTTTCTGCTCGATCTTGCCTCCCCAGACCTGCAACACCTCGCTCGGATAAGGCAGCCCGCCGCCGCCGAATCCCCCGCCGCCGATCGACATCATCCCCTGCCCGATCACCGCATCGGTCAGCGGCTCGTCGTGTCCGGGCCGAAACGTCTGCAGCCGGATCCGCCCCGGATGCGTGCCGCCGTTCCAGCGTTCTCGCGGCACCTCCGAGAGCTCGACGCCCTCTCCCTGCACGATCGCCATCTGCCGCCATGCCCCGTCGAGCCACACGTTCCAGGAGATGTGACCCGGCGCCTGCCGCAGACTCCCATCGCGCTCGAGGGCATGGAACCGGTCATCGAACGGATCGTCGATCTCCCCCTTGATCAGCCGGCTGCGCACCCACAGCCCGCCCACGCGATCGCCCACCGGCCGCGCGTAGAGCCCGCGCGCGATTTCCTGGGCCTCGAATCCCTTCTCCCACGGCAGCCCTGTATCCGAGACGATGAGTTCCTTCCGCACGATCAGCCGATCGACATCCAGCTCCCGCGGGCGCTGACCCTCCACCTTCATGAGTCCCAGCGTCGCGGCCATCGAGAGCCCGATGGTGACAAGACGATCTTTCATGAGCAGCCTCCCTGTGACGAGAAATG
>CAZQEN010000064.1:0-5906 GCA_964591605.1 uncultured Planctomycetales bacterium | reverse complement strand
TCATCCGAACCAGCAGAGAATTCTAACGCGCCTTCCGATTCATGCCCGAAGCGCCTGGCCCGGCCGTCGAGCAGCGGCGCAGAAAAAAGGCTCGCGCATCAGCGCGGGCCTTCTCGACAAACCGTTGTCAGCGAGTGGCGGTCGCTACTTCTTGTCCTGGTAGTACTTCGCGTTGATCTCGACGAAGCGTTTCCATTCCTCGGGGAGGTCTTCCTCCGGGAAGATCGCCTTGACCGGGCACTCGTCCACGCACAGACCGCAATCGATGCACGTGTCCGGATCGATATACAGCATTTCGCTCGTCGCGAAGTCAGCCTCTTCCTTCGTGGGGTGAATGCAGTCGACCGGGCAAACGGCCACACAGGCGGTATCTTTGGTTCCGATGCACGGTTCAGCGATGTAATGCGACATATGACCTCCAATTTGGCCTGCCGGCCGGCCCAGGGTCGCAGCGCAGGTCCGATGCGGCTTATTATAGTGGCGCGGGGCGGGGGTACAAGCGGACCCACGCATACGGGATGTCGACCGGGTGCCTGACAGACCCGGCGGGACTGCCCATTGTGGTGCAGGCGTCTCGCCTGCACGTGCAGCCGAGACGGCTGCACCACAATCGGCCGCTTGGTCGGCGACCTGAAGTGTCACGGACCCATGTCGACCGCGCGCAGGCGCCCGTGCGCCGAGTTGCTCAGTCGAGATATCGCCGTCCGAAGGAGTGCGCCCCCGGCGAAGAGCCCGTCATCAGCGTCGGGGTCCGGCCCGTCCTGGCCGCGTAACTTTCACACGCTTCTTCCAGTGCCGCCCGCGCGCTGGTCGCGCACGACATCAGCACCGCCACCGTCCCACCGCAACCCATGCCGGTGATCTTCGCCCCGTACAGGCCGCGTGCCGGCCCGCGCGAGCGGATTTCATTCACCAGGACGTCCGCCTCCAGGCTGCCCAAACCGCACCGCTGGCTGTAGCTCCAGTGCGAGGCGTACAGCAGCTCACCCGCCTCCACCAGGGCGTCACGCTCGCCGGTGCGGCGGGCCCGCGAGAGGCGCTCCACGAGGCGGTGGGCGCGATCGTTCTCGTAGATGTGATGCTCCGTCCGTGAGCGGATCTTGTACACCTGCTGCGGATCGAATCTGACCGGGACGAGGCTGGCCGGGGCGCCCGGACTCGACGATGTCGAACCGCCCCCCTTCAGACACGGCGGCAGGCCGTAGCTCGCCGCGAAATCACGCCCGCGCATCTTCACCGGGAGCTCGCCGCGCAGACGTGACACATAATCGTTCGGCGAAATGCCCGACAGGCACCCGGGCGGGCTGCCCGTCGGGGCGAGCTGCTCGATCAGCCACCAGCCCAGCAGCGATGCCGTCCGGTTGTCTTCGTAGCGCCGACCGCACAGGTCGCTTCGCGGGCCGGAGTCCACCGCGGCGAACGTCACGTCACGCGGAAGCAGCAGCGGGCCCAGCACCGCGCCGTCATGGCCCTGCACCTGCAGCAGTGACTCAGGTTCGCCCAGCAGGCAGGCGACCGGCTCGATCAGGTTGGCGGAGCTGCCCGTGCCGCATGGGGCGCCGGTGCCGCACGATCTGCCGGCCAGGGCCACATTGGTCGTATGGCAGGCGTGGAGGAGACGCGCGGCGGGCAGGTCAATGTCCGCCAGAGCGGTGAGAGCCTGGGCGACCGCGATCTGGATCGCCGACGAAGAGGCCAGGCCCCGGCCTCGCGGAATGTCGCAGTCGATCAGCAGGTTGACTCCACCGGACAGGTGCGGCAGGTCGCGCGAGGCGAGCAGCGACCAGCACATGCCCGCGACAAGATGCGCCCCGTCGCATTCCGGCACGCGGCGGACCAGCTCATCGGGTGCAGTGAGTTGACCGTTGGACTGGTAAAACGCTGAGAGCGGCCATTCATGCGAGGCGGACGGAGTGGGTGAGTCCGACGTGCCGGACGGGCCGTCGCCGATGCCCTTCAGCCATCGCACGGCAATCCGCTGATCCTGACGCGGCCCCGCCGCGACGTACGCGCAGCGGTCGATCGGCCGCTGAAGGGCCAGGCCGCCGCTGTCGGACGCCATGCCCCCCATGCAGTCGAGACGGCCGGGGGCCCGCGTCAGCACCCGCGGCCGCGGCCAGCACTCGGGCCACGCCGATTCGCAGACCTCCAGAAATCGATCGGTCGTCGTCACCGCGTCGTATTGGGTCGGCGTCAGGCTCACCGGTTCGGAAATCCCCCGCGTATGCAGCGCGCCGCCTCAGGCGTCCGGAGTGTCGCCCACCTGCGACAGCACGCTTTCCTCCACGTAGATCGGCGTGTCGCTCGCCACGCCCAGAGCGATCGCATCCGACGGACGCGAGTCGATCTCGTGAAGCTGACCGGCCTGGCGAATCACCAGCTTCGCAAAGAACGTGTGATCCCGCAGGTCGTGGATGACGATTTTCTCCAGCTCGCCGTGCAGCTCACGGATCACGTTCGCCAGCAGATCGTGCGTCAGCGGACGCGGCGTGGGAATGTTCTTCACCCGACGGTCGATCGCGCTGGCCTCGCTGATGCCGATCACGATCGGAAACTGTCGGCGGCCGGCACGCTCGCGAAGGATGATGATCTGCTGGTCGCTGGTATCGGTGATTACGATCCGCGCCAGTTCCATCCGCACTTCCATCGATCCGCTCCGATCGTCTGAGCCGAGACTAGCGATGCCAAAATGAGGTGTCAAGAAACGCGGCCGGTCCCGTCAGGATCGCGCCGCCCGCAAAACGTCCGGCGGGGGCCCGGCGCACTTGACAACGCGCGTGTGGCTTGTTTCATCGCCCCACCACGCGGAAGACATTGTCGTGACCCGGCACGACTTCATCCGCGATCTCGATGAGCTCCGAAAACGCCTCCTGCGCCGACGGCACGTCCGCCACCTGCTCGAAAACGCGTCCGGCGTCGTAATACTCCCTGGTCACGACGGCGTCGCCGGCCACCACGACCGTCTTCATGCTCAGTGGCAGCAGCAGGGCAGCCGACCCCGGCGTCACGCCCGGGGTGGGGAAAAGATGTACACCCGGGGTGAGTTTGTCGGGCGCCGGACGGATGCGCTCCAGCAGCGCGCGCTCCTCGCGCACGAGCCGCATGATCTCGTCAGGCCCCTCCGCCGTCCGCTGGGTCATCTGGGCCAGGTGCTCGCGGATGGCGTCGATCTCGGCTTCGTGCATCAGCCAGGTCGCCCGCTCGAAGAGCGCCAGCGACCGGCGATGCACCGGCCGGAACGTGGTCAGAAACACCACGTCGATCTGGTCGGGCCGCAGTCCGGTCCGCTCATCGAGTCGGTGGGCGAGCAGATCGCCTGGCAGGCCCGGATCCACCAGAAGGGTGGTGTTGGCGTCCCGGATGAACGTCGTGGTCGAGTGCGCCGCCCGCCGGGCCTGCGTCTCGTTCCAGAACCGGTTGCGGCTGAGCGTGCCGATGCTGACGACACTGTATTCGACCGACATACGACGCTCCCGTTGGACTGAAACCCGCTGGCGGACCTGCGACGCTTGACCTTGGCCGGCTCACGTCTCACCCCGACGCGCCGGGACTTCGCTCCGCTCAGCATCTCACATCTCATGTCTCACGTCTCATGTCTCACTTCCCTCACGATCGCCGCCACCATCCCGGCCACATCGTGCGGATCGGCCTCCACCGTGACCTCGAATCCGCGCTCGCGGATCGCCCGCGTGGTAACCGGTCCGATGCTGGCCAGCTTGATGGCGCGAAGCTGCTCCGTGCGGTCGCCGCCCAGCCGTTCCAGCAGGTTCACGAAGGCCGAGGGACTCGTCAAGGTGATCCAGCCGATGCGCCCCGCCTCGTAGGCGGCCCAGAACGCATCGGGCAGATCGGCCGGCGCGATCGTACGATAGACGGCCCGATCATCGCAGTGTGCGCCGCCCGCGCGAAGCGCTGCGGGCAGCGACTCGTCCGCCAGATCGCCGCGCAGCAGCAGCACCCGCTGCCCGCCGCCCACGCCTGCGGCGATCATCGCACGACCGAGCGACTCTCCGGTCGCTTCCGGCGGCACCAGGTCGGGGCGGATGCCGCCCTCGCCCAGGCGTCCGGCCGTGGCGCTGCCCACGGCGGCGATCTTCACGCCCGCCAGCGCCCGCGCATCGAGCCCGAGTGCATCCAGCCGGTCAAACAGCGCGCCCGCGCCGTTGGCGCTCGTGACCACGAGCCATGCATACGTGCCCACGGTCCGCAGCGACTCATCCACCGCGGCATAATCCGGCATGGGCGCCAGCGTGAGGGTGGGGGCCTCGATGACGTCCGCCCCGGCTGCCCGCAGTGGTCCGGTCAGGGCCGCCGCCTGATCGCGCATACGCGTGACCACGATCACCTGGCCGTGCAGAGGTTGGTTCTCGAACCATTGGATCCGCTCGCGCACGCTCACCACCTTCCCGATCAGCACGAGGGCGGGCGGGCGCACCTGATGCCGGTCTGCCCGCTGGGCCACGTCGGCCACGGTCCCCGTGATGACCCGCTGGGCCGGCCGGGTGCCCCATTCGATCACGGCCGCCGGCGTAGTGGGGGGCAGGCCGGCCGCCATGAGGCGCCGACAGTTGCCCGCGAGGTGTCGAACCCCCATGTACATCGCGAGCGTGTCGATGCGGGCCAGCGCGTCGAAGTCGAGGGATTGTCCGGCGTCCGGGTCTTCGTGGCCGGTGACCAGGGCGAACGAGCGGCTCAGCCCTCGGTGAGTCAGCGGAATCCCGGCATAGGCCGGGGCTCCGAACGCGGCGGTGATGCCGGGCACCACCTCGAACGCAATACCCGCCGCAGCCAGCGCCTCGCACTCCTCCCCGCCGCGACCGAAGACGAACGGATCGCCTCCTTTGAGCCGCACCACGCGCCGGCCGGCGCGGGCGTGTTCGATCAGGGCCGCGTTGATCTGCTCCTGCGTCCAGGGGTGCTCGCCGCGCCATTTCCCTACGAAAATGCGCTCCGCGCCTGCGGGAATGAGGTCCAGCAGCTCCGGCCCCACGAGTTTGTCGTGCAGCACCACATCCGCCTGGGAGAGCCGCACGGCCCCGCGCACGGTGACCAGCGTACTGTCGCCCGGCCCGGCCCCGACCAGGGAGACGGTGCCCGGCGCACACTCGCCGACGAGAGAGACCAACCTGTCCAGGAGACTGTTCCTCATGCGACCAGTGCCCAGTCCGCCGTTTGACAAGCGTATTGTAGGGTCGTTGCCGACTCTTCACGAATCGATCGGTCCGGACCTCCCTGTTCAGGTCACCGGGAGCACGGGCCGCCGCTTGTGGTGTCCCGATGCATCGGGATCTCGCCTGCACCGTCTCGCCGGCAGGTGTCTCGGCGCGCCGGAAAGATGGCTGGCACCACAACGCTGGCCTTACTTCCGGAAAGACTTGGCAGACCCCCGCGTCTGTGCACATGCTGCGCCGCTTGCCGGTCGCTTCCGGCAAAACTAGAATCGACGCGCGTTTCCGGAAATGAAGGCTACGGAGAATCCGCCTCATGCGTTCCTGTCGATGCTGCTCGCTCGCGCTTCTGACCCTTGCCTGTGCCTGGCTGCCGGCTGGCGTGCTGCGGGCTGCTGATCCGGCCACTCAGCCGGCCACCGCCCCCGCCCTGGACCCCAGGGTCGAAGCGATCCTCGATCGACAGGAAGCCCGCGGGAAAACCCTCCAGGACATTCGATGCGACCTGGAATACATCAAGGAAGACACCGTTCTCGAAAGCAAGTCGGTGTTCAAGGGAGAACTGCGATTCAAGCAGGCCGAACCGAATCCGCTCTTCTACATTCAGTTTGACACCCACACGGAAGAAGGAATCGCCCAGAACAATCCCAAAGAATGGCACGTCTTCGACGGCCGCTGGTACGTTGAGGCGCGCGAATCGACCAGGAATACGGTTAAACACGAGATCGTCGCTCCCGG
>CAZQEN010000063.1:0-26844 GCA_964591605.1 uncultured Planctomycetales bacterium | reverse complement strand
GATGCAGCAGTAGGTCCAGAAATCGAGCAGGACGACCTGCCCCTTGAGGTCCTTGATGCTGATCGGTTTGTCGGTGTTGAGCCACTCGACCGTAGGGAACTCCGGCGCGCGGGTGCGGCCGGCGTCGACGGGATCGGCGCCGTAAGACATGCCCGAACCTCCTGGGTTCCAGAGTTGGCTGAGGGCGGCGAAGGCCGCGATGACCGA
Organism: uncultured Planctomycetales bacterium; assembly: GCA_964591605.1. GTDB lineage: Bacteria > Planctomycetota > Phycisphaerae > UBA1845 > PWPN01 > CAYLLT01. The sequence goes on along the minus strand of CAZQEN010000063.1, from coordinate 26,637 downwards.
CGACAGCAGCAGACGCGCGCGAGGTGTCACGGTGATTCCCCCGGCCCTTTCAGGGTCATCATAGCCGGCCCGCGGTCACGCGGAGTGGATCCAGTCGAAGGCGACTACGCCGTCGAGTCCTCCGTCGAGCTCCGGAAAGATGATCTGTTTGACCTTCTCGTGTTCGGGGTGCGGCAGATAGGTGTCGCGGCTCTGCGCGTCCGCGAACGTCATCACGAAGCCGTGCGTGAAGCCCTTGTTGAGACCCTCCCCACTGGAATAAGGCCCGCCGGAGAAGTCGAGGAGGCCGGGGATCTTGCCGCGCAGTCCGTCCAGAGCGGCGAACATCTCACGGACTTTCTGCGGCGTCGTCGTGCTCTTGAACTTGAGCAACACCACATGCTTGACCTGCGGCATGGAAACCTCCTGTCGGTTTGGATGAGGGTCACGCTTCGCCCGGCGCGAAATCGCGGGAGCAGTATACCCGTCTTGAGCCGCGGGTCCAGCGGTTCCATGTGCAGAGGCGGATTCGAACCACCGTCTTTGGCGTTTCAAGCCAACGCTCTACCCTTGAGCTATCTGCACGTCCACTGCCCCGGAAGGGATCGAACCTTCATCCTCATGGGTCAAAGCCATGCGCGCTGCCGATTGCGCCACGGGGCATCGACTGGCCCGGCAGGAGTCGAACCCGCACCGCCGCAGTCAGAGTGCGGCATGCTTCCGGTTACACCACAGGCCCGTCTGAGCGGATGGCGAGGGAGTCGAACCCCATGCCCGAAGGCACCATCTGGTTAGCAACCAGCGGCCAGCCCGCGCCCGGCGTCACCATCCCGTGACTCATGGAAACGGCAGGACTCGAACCTGCATCGACCGCCTTCGGAGGGCGGCGCTCTTTCCGTTTGAGCTACGCTTCCTCTGGACAACGGCGGCAGGAGTCGAACCTGCATCGGCCCGATTCGTAGTCGGGGGCTCTGTCCGGTTGAGCTACGCCGCTGTGTACGGAAGGCAGAGGGCACGATCCTCATTCACCTCTCGGCGAACCACCCGTTTTCGAGACGGGGGCCATCCCGGCTGATGGCTTTGCCTTCCCTGGGGTGACCCTTGACACGCGAGCGGGCAGCGCCGGCACATTGATCGCCCTCGCGGCGTGTGTCGCCGGCGTGTCAAGGGTGACCGGCGGGAGTCGAACCCGCGTCCCCGCGTTCACAGCGCGGTGCTCTGGGCCACCTGAGCTACGGCCACACCGGGCGCGACGGGACTTGAACCCGCAACCTTCGGATCGAGAGTCCGACGATCTGCCGATTAATCTACGCGCCTCTGACTGGAAGGTGCGCGCACCTTCCACGACTGACCTCGGCCGGGCTTGAACCGGCAACCTCCGGGATGAAAGCCCGGTGATCTCGCCCGTTGATCTACGAGGCCGTAAAACGCAAAAAGCCGGGCGGTCCATCGGGACCGTCCGGCCTGGATGTTCATGCGATTTCGATCACCTAGCGCATGGTCACCTCCGAACGGTCCGCGAAGGACTGCTCTTGTTCATGGCGACTGAAGCGCGATGATCGGTTCATCTTCATGATAGTATATATAGCTCACACATCGGCATCAGTCAACACATGAAATGATATTCGCTGAGTATATCGTTCGATTCTGAGGACATTGAACATCACTTCCGGCGAAAGGCCATCGACAGGCATCGAACCTGCAACCACCGGTTTACAGGACCGGCGCTCTGCCCATTGAGCTACGATGGCACGAACGGCTCATAGGGGAATCGAACCCCTTCCACTGCCTTGACGAGGCAGCATGCGACCACCACACCCATGAGCCGACGTCAGGGTGGCTGGATTCGAACCAGCGACCTCTCCCGTCCGAGGGGAGCGACCTGCCCAGCTGGCCTACACCCTGTCATGACCCCGGCAGGAATCGAACCTGCAACCCTCCGGGTAAGAACCGGGAGCTCTCCGGATTGAGCTACGGAGTCTCGATGGGAACGGAAGGATTCGAACCTTCGACCTCCTGTGTATCAGACAGGCGTCCTGACCACCTGGACGACGTTCCCGCATCAGGGTGGCACAAATCGAACGTGCAGCCTCGCGGCCGGGAAGCCGGGCGCTCTGCCGGGTCGAGCGACACCCTGTTGTTGCGATGCCGCCTCGCGCGCCGCTGTGCTTTGGGCCGTGAAGCCGGCGAACGACGATGGGTCCGGTGGGGCTCGAACCCACAGCCCTCCGGTTAAAAGCCGGATGCTCCGTCCATTGAGCTACGGACCCGAAGAGTGGGGCCGCCGCTTTGTTTGAGATGCGCGGAGCATCCGCGCGCACCGTCCCTGTCGAGCATGTGGTACATGTTCACACCCCTTATCCACTGCCGAGGAGGGAGTCGAACCCCCAACATCCTGATCAACAGTCAGGCGTTCTACCCGTTGAACTACCCGGCAATAAAAAAAGCCGGGCGACCCGATCGGGATCGCCCGGCCTGTTGGCGCCACATTGTGTTTCTATCTACACACGCAGCCTCCCCAGCGGACGATCCGTTCCGGGATTATCCTTTTGCGGTTTGGGGTGGCAAATGTGTGTATATTCACAACTCATACCTGCAATATAACCTGTATCGAACACAAAAGCAAGGCGCTCGATGGTTTTTTCTGCGAAACTGACACCTACATAGGCGCGGCCGGAGTCGAACCGACAACTTCCTGGATGTAAGCCAGGCACTCTGCCGTTGAGTCACGCGCCTGCATCAGCGTGAGCGGCATCGAGCCGCCGACCTGTCGCGACGGCGGCCACGCTGGTGTTCACTGTCACGCTCGCTGGGCCCGCCCGGACTCGAACCGGGAACCGTCTCGTGATGAGCGAGCCGCGCTGAACCATTGCGCCACAGGCCCTGACTGATCGGGGGTGGAATCGAACCACCGTTGGCGGCGTATGAAACCGCTGCTCTGCCACTGAGCGACCCGATCCTGTGCGCCCCGGCGGGCGTCGAGTCCGCAGCCACCCGCTCAGGACGCGAGGACTCGTCCGATGGAGCTTCTGGGCACGCGATGGGCCAGGCAGGACTCGAACCTGCAATCGGCGGTTTAGAAGACCGCTGCGCTGTCCGATTGCGCCACTGGCCCTGAGCTGACGGCCGGGGACGATCCGGCAACCTGCCCCTTACGAAGGGGCCGCTCTTCCGATTGAGCTACGCCAGCGCAGACCTTCATTAAGAAGTCACCGGCGGGGCTCGAACCCGCAATCCCGGACTGGCGGACCGGCGTGTTGCCGATTACACCACGGCGACCCGGGGGGCGGCGCGCGGAACGTACGACTGCGCGCGACGGCGGTACACAGACGGCATGGTGACCGTTGGTTATCTGGGGAAGCTCGCGGACCTGACGCCGGCGAGAGGACCCCGCATGGTGACATTCCTTCGTATGCGGGAGAGGGCGCCGGCAGGAAGCGACAGCGTGTCGCCGCACCGATCAGCAATCGGGCGGAGAGCGCAGCCAGGCTGTCGATTCAAGAGGGTCATGATGTATATTTATACGCCAGGAAATGCCCCCAGGCAAATGTCGGGGCGTGTTTTTCACGAATGGGCAGGTCATTCGAGCAGAAGCTGGGCTACAGATGCTGCCGGCGGGGCAGGACTTGAAGCGGGTGATTCTGTCCCCGGCCGTGGTCCCGTCCGACAGGCAGGACCTGCTCGTGGACGCCCGAGAATCCATCACGCATGCCCGCTGCGGTCAGTTTCTGGCCTGGAGGAACGGGTGGTCGAGGGTGTCGTGGTTGGGCTGGAAGCCGTTGTTATCCACATCGACGAAGACGGGGTTGTGGAAGGCGATGGGAGGCAAGAAGCTCTGCCAGCCGTCGCCGTAGCAGGTTTTGAGGTTCCGATCCTCGCCGATGGCCACGACGATGAGATGGGCGTCACGGCCGGGGGTGACCACGAGGTCCTCCTCGAAGCGGACGACCTGAGAATGGAACTTGTCGGGGTGCGTGGAGCGGCGGATATCGAGAGCGGGGCCGATGCGGCCGTTGACCAGGACGGCGATGCGGTTGACGTCGGTCCACGTGTTGCACTGGACGCGGACGTGGAGGCGGACGGGCTGGCTGGTGACGATCGTGTCGCCGGGGCCCTTGTCGTCGTTGGCCCGCACCTCCAGGAAGGGGCCGGTGGTGCAGAACATGCGGCCGGCCTTCGCGTGGGCGATGATCTCGGGGTACTGGATGGCCGGGGGATCGTCGTGGCTGCTGCGCACGTAGGTGCGCCAGCCGCCGACGCCGCCGTCGGCCACCTCGTGGGCGTCGCTGACGACGATGGCGTTCACGCGTCGGCCCGCGTTGAGCATCTGCAGCCAGGCGAGGGCCTTGTTCTCGATTTTGACCTTGCCGCGCTTGGTGGTGACCTCGATCATCGGCTGATTCGAGAGGATGCCGACGCCGAACATCTCCATGGCGTCGATGAATGATTCGAGATGCTGGAACCCGCCGTCGGGCTTCTCGTCGTTGTCGGCGTCATTGAAAAAGCGCGAGATGTTCGGGTGATTGAGGTGGACCCAGCGGTTGGCCAGATCGCCGGGGAGCCGCCGCAGCAGCAGGGCGCTGATGCGCGGGTCGGGGTCCCACTGCGGCGCGCCGTTGTCCTGGGTGAACGCCACGCGCTTGAGCGGGAAGGCGTTGAGGTGCGGTCCGCCGCCCGTCAGTTCCATGCCGATGATGGTGCCGACGTGGGCTTTCAGGCCGAGCCGGTCGATGTGCGGCTGCCAGTCGTAGATGCGATTGTGCTCGGTGGTGGGCGCGAATTCGACGTGCTCGGCGGCCAGGTTGATGATGCGGTCGTCGGTGCCGCAGTAGTTGTCGCCGCTGGGCGTCGAGTGGTTGTGGAAGTCCGTGCTGACCCAGCCCGGGGTGCCGACGATGCGCTTGAGCTGCGCCTCGATGGCGACGGTTTTTCCCGGCGCGACGTCGATGGTCTGCTCGACGTGATCATATTCGATGCCGCGGGTGATGATGACCCGGTACTTTCCGGGCGGGAGGGCCTGGGTGAAGCGGCCGTTTTCGCTCTGATACTGGTTGAGCGAGCCGCGGGCGCGAATCTTGGGGCCCAGGTGCGGCATGGCGGTGCCGTCGATGCCGATGAACTGCACCTTGCAGGGGAGGGGGCCGGCCCGCTCGTCGGTGACGGTGACACGGACGCCGGAGGCGGTTGCCACCCGGATGTCGAGCGGGTCGTCGGCGCGGAGCTCGATGGCCTTCTCCGGGCGCCCGAGATCGACGACCTTCAGATGGCCTGCCTCTCCGGGGGCGAGGAAATCAAATCCACCGTCGGGTGCGACGAAGGCGGTGAGGGATTTCTCTTTCCACGGGAGGATCAGTCGAGCCTGTGCAGCGGGCTGACCTGCCTCGTCGACGACCCGGCCGTGGATGCGGCGGACGGCCTGACCGCTGAGCTTGACCAGCGTTCCGTAAGCCTCGGCCGGTCCGGCCCCGACGGCGATGGCGGCGGCGAAGCGGCGGGTTTCGCCCGGGGGGACCTGGGCCTCTCCGACGGCCGGCTCGGCGTCGGGTTGAAGCAGGGGGCCGGCGGCGTAGCCCAGACGATCGGCCGGGTCCTGGCACTGACCGATGTCGATGCCATCGACGGATGCGACATTGTCGAGCCCCCGCAGGTCGCCGGCGACCCGCACCTTGCGAGGCTGCTTCGTGGTGTTCTGACAGGTCGAGACGATCAGGATGTGGGCCCAGCCTTCGCGGAGGATGTAGTCGTGGGTCTTGCCCAGTCCGTTGCCTGCGGCAGGCGTGAGCTCGGCCCTGATGATGGCCTCGCCGTCCCGCCCGTCTTTGAGAATTCTCACACTGGAGAGGGCACCTGCCTGACGTCCGGGGCCGAAGTAGGTCAACTGGTCGTTGTGGCTGCCGCGGGGGCACAGATCGTAGAGGCAGCCCGGCGTGGGCGCCTCCCAGAGGGTACCCATGTTGGCCTTGCGGTTGGGCAGGTTGCCGGAGATGACGGCCTCGATGCGATCGTTGCGCAGGACGAAGTCGCCGATGATGCCGTCGGCTTCGCGGCCGCCGGGGAGCTGGTCGACCGTCTGGTCGCTGATTTCCAGGGCCTGCGGGGCGGCCAGAACCGGCGATGCGAGCAGAAAAGCACATGGCACGACAGAGCGGAGCCGCATGAACTATCTCCCATGATGTAGCCCCTTTCTACGCGTGGCCGCTCGCTGCGGCCAACGCCGTTCGTGGAGAGAGGGGGCCGCTGAACCGGTGAAAAACGGCACTGCCCGCCGTTGAAGCGGGTAGATGTGGCGGGCAGTGCGAGGTTAATGAGCGATGCCCTCGTCAGGCGACGGGGCCAGTGGACTCGCGAACGATCAGCGAGGTCGGCAGCAGCTCGACGCGCGGCGTGGGGTTCTCACCGTTGATCATCTGCATGATTCGCCGGTACGCGCGGGCGCCCATCTCGTCGAGGGGCTGCTGGACGGCGGTGAGCGGCGGATCGAGCAGCGTGGCCGACTTGGGATCGTCGAACCCGATGAGCGACACGTCGCGTCCGATGGTCAGCGACATGCGGCGCAGCAGGATCATGACGTCGAGGGCCAGGTAGTAGCCGCAGGCGATGATGGCGGTCGGCCGGTCGGGTGCTCGCAGGATCCGGTTCAACTGGGCCATCAGGGGTGCACCGGACTTCGAGCTGTCGGAATCGAGAATGAACTCCGGTCGGACGGGCAACTGGCTGGCCTGCAGCTCAGCGACGTAGCCGTTATAGCGGTCGACGGAGCTGGTGGCGCTCATGGGCCCGTTGATCAGGGCGATCCGCTCGTGGCCGAGACTCACGAGGTGATGGACGGCCTGTCGTGCGGCGTTGGCGTTCTGGGAGTCGACGCAGTGGAGCTGCGTGTTGGGCCAGGAACCCGCCAGCACGACCAGCCGGCGACGGCGGGCGACCTCCTCGAGCCGCGGGAACGTGTCCGCGGGGGGGTGGAAGACGACAAAACCATCGGCATCGACGCGTTCGAGGTCTTCGGGTGAGTTGCACCGCTGGATGACGAGCTCGCCAACGGTCTCGGAGGCCTCCGCGGCATGACGGAGACTGGCCAGCAGGGCGCCGTGGTAGAAGTCGAGCATGACCGTGCCGGGCTGGAGCACCATCCCCACGCGGAACCGGGGCCGGGCGGCGACGGACTCCTGGAAGTCGTCCCGCACGAAGGTGCCGCGGCCGCGCTCACGGCGGAGCCAGCCCTCCTCCACCAGGCACTGGATCGCCTTGTGGGCGGTGATCAGGCTGACATTGAGCCGCGCGCCGATCTCGCTGGTGCTGGGGAGCTTGACGCCCGCCCGGAATGCACCCGACCGGATCGCCTCGGCCAGAATGTTCTTGGCCTGGATATACCGGAGCGTGGAAGAACTCGAATCGACTTGGGGGAGATGCTCGGTTCGCATGCGTTTCAGATTATATAATGCGGCCCCTCATTGCAAGGGCAAAATCAGCATATCGGACACGATTGAAAGAGCGTCTTAACGAAGTCCATCGACGATTGCAATAAGGCAGTTCAGCTTTAGTGATTCAACCTGGCGCAGATTCTGCGTTAGAATGCCCCGCCTATGGAATCCAATCCGTTGGCAGGGAAGCGTGCAGTGGTGATGGGCTTGGGCCATTTCGGGGGGGGCATCGCCGTATCCCGTTGGCTGATCCAGCAGGGGGGGCAAGTCACGGTGACGGATGAGGCCCCGCCCGAGAAACTTGCGGAGAGCCTCCGGGAACTGGAGGGGCTGCCGATCACCTTCCACCTGGGGGGCCACGATCCGGGTGATCTGGATGCGTGTGATCTGCTCGTGGTGAGCCCGGCCGTGCCCAAGGAGCGGAGCCCGTTCGTGGCGGAGGCGGTGCGGCGCGGCATCCCGCTGACGAGCGAAATGAACCTGTTCATCGAGCGCTGCCGGGCCCGCCGGATCGTGGGAATCACGGGTTCTGCGGGCAAATCGACCACGACGGCCATGCTGGGCTCGATTCTCGAAGCCGCGCTGCCGGGGGGCGGGGGACCCCGCGGCTGGGTCGGCGGCAACATCGGACGTTCCCTCCTCTTGGAACTGGATGTCATCCAGTCGCAGGACGTGGTCGCCCTGGAACTGTCGAGCTTCCAACTGGAGGATCTGGGCCGGATGCGCTGGAGCCCGCAGCTCGCCCTGATCACCAATATTCAGCCCAACCACCTCGACCGGCACGGCACGCTGGAGGCGTATGCCGACGCCAAGATGAACATCGTGCGGTATCAGTCGGCGGATGACGCCGTGTATATCTCCGAGGACGATGAGGCGCTGGCCGAGCGGGTCCGGGCGGTGGGGGCGGCTGGTCGATTGGTGCGTTATGATTTCGACTCTGGCTTTACGAACGTGTTGCGGCTGCCCGGACGGCACAATCGGGCAAACGCGGCGGGGGCGGTGGCCCTGGCCCGGGGGCTGGGGATTCCGGACGACCAGATCCGCAGGGGGCTGGCAAAGTTTGCAGGTCTGCCTCACCGGCTCGAGCTGGTGGGGGAGGCTGACGGGGTGCGGTATTTCAATGACAGCAAGTCGACGACGGCCGAGTCGACGCAGATCGCCCTCGATGCGTTCGAAGAGCCGGTGGTGATGCTGGTGGGCGGGCGGGGGAAGGGAGCGCCGTTCGACGAACTGAGCCGGCACCTGGCCGAGCGGGCCAAGGCGGTGGTGCCCTACGGGGAGACGCGGGCGATCTTCGAGGAGCAGGTCCGGCGGTTCGCGCGTCAGATGGGCCGCGAGGTGGCGGTACGGCCGGCGGAGAGCTTCGAGGAGGCGGTGCAGCTCGGGCGCGAGCTGGCCACAGCGGGCGATGTGGTCGTTCTGTCACCGGCGTGCACGAGTTACGACCTGTTCAGCAACTATGAGGAGCGGGGGGATACGTTCCGGCGGCTGGTCCAGGAGATGGGGCGGGTTGGGAAAGTGGGAAAGTGAGAAGGTGAGAAGGTGAGAAAGTGAGCAAGTGAGAAGGTGAGCAAGTGAGAAGGTGAGAAAGTGAGAAAGCGAGATCGTCATGATGGAACTGCTCTGGTGCGTGGTACTGGGCATTTGGGGTCTGGCGGCAGAGGCGCAGAAGCCTGAGGGCGCCTCTCCTGGTGATGCGCAGATTCAGGCGGCTTATCTGAGCGATCAGCCGCACCGCATTCTGTACGCCCAGCAGGCGTGGGGGGATCTGGGCCTCAACGTGTGCGCGCATGCGCGGGGACAGAAGGCGCTGCCGCTGCAGATCGGGCAGCGCACGTACGAGAAGGGGCTGGGGCATCATGCGCCGGGGGAGATGATCGTGCTGCTGGGGGGTGAATTCGCCCGGTTCGAGAGCGAGATCGGGGTGCAGGCGCAGCAGGGATCGGCCGGGAGCGTGGTGTTCAAGGTGTTCGTTGATGACCAGGAGAAGTTCGACAGCGGGGTGATGAAGGGGGATACGCCGGCGCGGCGGATTTCGATTCCGGTCGAGGGGGCGAGCGAGCTGCGGCTGGTGGTGGGTGACGCGGGAGATGGGATCACGTGTGACTGTGCCAACTGGGCGGAGGCGCGGCTGGTGCGTTCGGAGTCCCCGAAACCCACAGCGCCGGGCACCATTCTGGATGTTGCCCCGTTCGGCGAGGTGGTCACGTGCGATCCGGCGCGGATGGACGGCGCGCGATCGACGCGCATTCAGGAGTACCGGGCGGAGGATGTGTTTCTCGAGACGCCGATCCCGCCGGACGGGGCGGGGCGGTACGCGGTGCCCGCGTCGCCGGCGGGCCAGTGCATCGGCCTGCGCTGGCTCGAGCGGCGCATGATCACCGGGCTGGGGATCGAATTTGACGGCGAAAAGCCGGAGAAGGCCGGCGTGCAGGTGCAATGCTGGGTGGGCGAGGGTCTGCGGCAGGGCAAGTGGCAGACGCTGGGCGGCACGCTGATGGATACCGAGAATGGGTTCCGAATGGAGGTGGACTGGTCGAAGACGCCCGAAGCGCGGGGGGGGACGCGCAAGATCCGCTGGATCTTCAACGGGCAGCGCAGCTTCCCGGTGATTCGGCTCTCGGCGATGTCGCCGACGCGCCTCGGCGAGGTGAAACTGCGGATCACGCGGGAAAAACAGCCGAGCACGAACGCGACGACCGGCCGGATCGAGGTTTACAGCGGCGAGATCGTCTCTGAAGCGGGCCGCACGGAGACCTCCTGCGAGTGGCCGCCGGGAAAGCCGCTGGCGCTGACGGTGCGATACGCCAAACCGCGTCCGTGGAAGTCCGACCGGACGGTGCTGCGTTTCCGGTTGCCCGATACGGCGTTCGGGGTGGCGGTGGATGACGTGATCAGGGACGGCGGCGTCTATGTGCGGGATGTGGGGCTGTTTGTCTCGCTCGACGAGATGAACCGCGATGCGGCAGGTTACTTGGCGTCGGTGCGCGAGAAGAAAACTGTTTTGCAGCGGGTGCGCGAGATGCCGGACCAGACGTTCGCGCAGGCCATCGAGCACGTGCACAATCCCAAGCAGAACCTCCAGCCCATGCTGCTTTCGCTCGCGTGCGACAATCACAAGTTCGTGGTGCATCGCGACGGCACGATCCTGTTCTCGGATGGGCCGGACCAGGCCGACCTGTTCCGCGTCCACCAGTTGCAGTACCCGCGGGAGATGCGGCCGCGGTTCGGCTCGGGCAACGGCGAGATCATTGGGCGGCGACTCGAAGGCGGCTGGCTGCCAGCGCCGGTGACCGAGGTTCGAGACGGCGGGTGGACGTACCGTCAACGGACGTACGTGGTCTCGGAAGCGAACCTGCAACCTCGCCCACCTGCCGATTCCGGGGGCGCATTCGGAGACGGCAGTAAGCCTTCGCCTTGGCTTGAGCCGCGACCGGTGTGCGTGGTGGAGTTTTCAGTCGAGGGTCAGGCGGCTGCGGGACAGGGCCCCCCGCGTGTGGAGTTGACGTTTTTAGGCGACGTGAAAGCGAAGCAACCCGCAGAAGCGGATCTGTTGGGCGCATCCTATAAAGGGAAACGCATCGCACAGATCGAAGGCTTGGATGCACAACTAGGTTTCGAGGTTGAGGAGGGCACGCTGAGCGTCAGATGGGGATTCACAAGGCCAACGGTACGGTTGCTGCTTTTTGGCGATGCGATCGATCGGAACAATAGCCCGCCAGAACTGGGTCTTAATCCTTTCGAGCGGTTCACGGCCTACTGGCAGCGCGTAATGGCGCCTGTGATGCAGGCGGAACTGCCGGATCCGCTGCTGACGAACGTCCTCCGGGCCTCGCAGGTGCACTGCCTGCTGGCGGCGCGCAACGAGGACGAGGGCCGGCGGATCGCGCCGTGGATCGCGTCATTCACGTACGGCCCGCTGGAGAGCGAGTCGAATTCGATCGTGCGCGGGATGGATTACTGGGGGCATCACGAGTTCTCGAAGCGCGGGCTCGATTTCTTCATCAACAAGTACGCCCCGTCGGGCATGCTGACGACGGGCTACACTCTGATGGGCCTGGGCTGGCACCTGTGGTCGCTCGGCGAGCACTACCGGCTCACGCAGGATCAGGCGTGGCTCCGCGGCGTCGCGCCGAAGGTGGCGAAGGCATGCCAGTGGATCGTGGAGCAGCGTGAGAAGACGAAGAAGGAGCTGCCGACGGGGCGTCCGCCGCAGTACGGCCTCGCCCCGCCGGGCGTCATGGCCGACTGGTATTCGTACAACTACTTCTTCTGCCTGAACGGCTATTACTACAAGGGGCTGTTGGAGGCAGCGCAGGCGCTGGCGGGCGTCGGGCACGAAGGCGCCGACGGGCTGCTGGCCCAAGCGAAGGCTTATCGCGACGACATCCTGCGGGCGTATCACTGGACACAGGCGCGCATGCCGGTCTACCCGCTCAAAGACGGGACGAGCGTGCCGGGTTATCCGTCACAGCTCGACGCCCCTGGACCCACCAATAACTTCTTCCCCGGCGAGGATGGCAACCGGAGCTGGTGCTACGACGTGGAGCTCGGGGCGCATCAGCTCGTGCCGCAGGGGGTGCTTGATCCGGCAAGCCGCGAAGTGGGCGACATGATGGACCACATGGAGGACGTGCAGTTCCTGGCCGACGGCTGGTTCGACTACCCGGCGGAGCGCAACGAGAAGGACTGGTACAACCTGGGTGGGTTTGCGAAGGTGCAGCCGTATTACTGCCGCAACATCGAGATTTATGCGCTGCGCGACGAGGTCAAGCCGTTCATCCGTTCGTATTTCAATACGATTCCGTCGCTGCTGGGGATGGAGACGCTGTCGTTCCAGGAGCATTTCGCGGGCGTGGCGGCGTGGAACAAGACGCACGAGACGGGGTACTTCCTGCTGTACAGCCGTCTGATGCTCGTGCAGGAGCGCGGGGATGAGTTGTGGCTGATGCCGTTTGTTCCCGTGGACTGGCTGAAGGACGGTGCGACCATTTCGGTGAAGAATGCGCCGACGACGTTCGGGCCGGTGAGCTACGAGTTCACGTCGCATATGAATGATCGGTATATCGAGGGGACGGTGACGTGGCCGACTCGGGCCCGCCCGCGGAGCATCGCCATTCGGGCCCGGCATCCGGAGGGCAGGCCGATCCGCAGCGCATCCGTGCAGGTGGGAGAGGATCGCAAGGGCCTGGGCGGGCCGGATGCGAAGGACAAGAACGTGTTTCACATCGAACACTCGGCGCCGGTCGCGCGGGTGCGGATCGAGTTCTGACAGGGCGGGTGCGCGGCGCGTACGATCATTGGGCGCCACGACACTCGGATCCGGTGCTGGGGGCACAGGCATGGGAGGATTTGAAATCTGAGATTTGAGATCCGAGATGAGGACGCGGTGCGCCGGATCACAAGAAATCCGCCGCGGATGGCCTCTGAGAAGATGTGAACCACACGATTTGCGAGAGTTGATGTGTCCCCGAGATTCTGTGCCTCCTCCCTTCATTTTGCAGTTGCCGCGGCGTATTACGGCGTGGCGACGACCGGTGCGGCGGTGGGCGATCCCCTGGATCGGTGTAACGTCGTCTGGACGACGCCGAGCAAGGACTCATCCGGCTCGATGCCGCTGGGGAACGGCGATATCGGGCTGAACGTGTGGGTAGAGGAGAGCGGCGACCTGTGCTTCTACCTGGGCAAGAGCGATGCGTGGGACGAAAACGGGCGGCTGGTGAAGCTCGGTCGTGTGCGGATTCAGCTTTCGCCGAACCCGCTGCGGGCGGGGGCTGACTTCAGGCAGACCCTGCGGCTGCGGCAGGGGGAGGTGGAGATTCGCGGGCACAGCGCGGGTCCAAACGCGCTGGTGCGGGTGTGGGTGGACGCCGGCGCGCCGGTGGTTCACGTTGACATGACCGACGACGTCGAGTTCAGCGTTTCGGCGGCGCTGGAATTGTGGCGGACGCGTGCCCGGCCGCTGCAGGGGGCGGAGCTCGCGAGTGCCTACGGCATGGAAGGGGCGCCGCACCCGGTCATGGCGATGCCCGACACCATCGTCGACACGGCGAATCTGACGACCAGCGCGCCGGCGACGTCCACGGCCGGCAGCGCCGCGCGAGCGCGGGCCCGCGGCTCGCTCATCTGGTATCACCGCAATCCGTTCTCGATCTGGGCCGAGACGCTCAAGCTGCAGGGCATGGAGTCGTGGCTGGCCCAGGGCCGTGATCCGCTCGTGAACCGCACATTCGGGGCGATGATGAGCGGCGGGGGCTTCGAGCCGGCCTCGCCCACGCAGCTTCGCTCCGTGCGGGCGGCCCGCGAGCAGCGGTTGTCGATCCACGTGCTCACCGCGCAGACCCCGACGCCCGAGAGCTACATCGATCAGCTCCTGGAGCTGGCGGCGCGCCATGATGCGGTGCCGGCCGATCAGGCCCGGGGCGGCCACCTGGCGTGGTGGGACCAGTTCTGGAACCGGAGCTGGATTCGCGTCCCGCCCGAGACGCCGCCCCCGGCGTCGGCTCCTGCGGATTCGACCTCGGCAGGACAGTGGGAGACGGCGGCAACGGGTTACACGCTCCAGCGGTTTATCACCGCCTGTGCGGGGCGGGGACGGTATCCCATCAAGTTCAACGGGTCGTTGTTCACGGTTGATGCCCGTGAGCAGGGAGAGACGTTTGATGCTGATTATCGGCGGTGGGGCGGGCCGTACTGGTTCCAGAATACCCGGCTCATGTACTGGCCGATGCCCGGCGCCGGCGACCTGGAGATGATGCAGCCGCTGATCCGCATGTACGCCGACGCGATGCCGTTCCTGAAGGCGCGGACGCGGGTGTACTTCGATCACGAGGGGGCGTTTTTTCCAGAGACGATGTATTTCTGGGGCGCCTACGCGAACTCCAACTACGGATGGGACCGCACGGGCAAGCCGCCGCGTGACGTCGACAACACGTTTATCCGCTGGCACTACAACGGGACGCTCGAATGGCTCGCGCTCATGCTCGACTATTACGCCTTCACGCAGGATGAAGGCTTCGCGGCCAGAACGCTGCTGCCGATGGCCGACGAGATCCTGCTGTTCTGGGCGAAACACTTTCCGCGGTTGCCCGGCGGGCAGATCGAGATGAAGCCGGCCCAGGCGCTCGAGACGTATCAGAACTGCTTGAACCCGGCGCCGGACATCGCGGGGCTGCGGTGGGTGATTCCGCGGTTGCTCGAATTGCCGCCCATGATGGTGGGACTGCCGCGGCGCGAGCGATGGGGGCAACTGCTCAAGGACCTGCCGGAGCTTCCGATGGCCAATGTCGGCGGCCAGCACCGGTTGACGGCGGCCCAGACGATCATCGGCGGCCAGGGGAACGTCGAAAACCCGGAGCTGTATTCGATCTTCCCGTTCCGCATGTTCGGGGTGGGCCGCCCCGGTCTCGAACTGGCCCGCCAGACGTTTGCCGCCCGGCGGGTGAAGGAGGACAAATGCTGGCACCAGGACGACACGCAGGCGGCGATGCTTGGCCTGACGCAGGAGGCGCAGCGGATCGTGTTGAGCCGATTTGCCCGGAAGCATCCGGGCAGCCGATTTCCGGCGTTCTATGGGCCGGCGAATGACTGGGTGCCCGATCAGGACCACGGCGCAAACGGGATGATGGCCCTGCAGTGCATGCTGCTGCAGCATGAAGGCCGCAAGATCCATCTGATGCCGGCGTGGCCGCGAGAGTGGGATGTGGACTTCAGGCTGCACGCCCCGCTGCGCACGGTCGTGGAGGGCGAGTACCGCGGGGGCAGGCTGGTGCGGCTGGTCGTGGACCCGCCGGCACGACGGGGGGACGTGGTGGTTCCAGCGGACGTCGCGATGCCTTCGACGAGCACGGCGCCGTAAGCTCAACCTTTTCCAGTCAGATCGTGTTTCTTGAGCTTGTTGTAGAGGGTGCGGCGGCTGAGGCCGAGCTGGCGGGCGAGCTGCGCGTGGTTCACTTTGGAGTGGGAGAGCGCCTCGCGCAGGACGAGCTTCTCGATCTCCTCGATCATCTCGGCGAGGGTCAACCGGCCGCTGCGGAAGAGGGCGACAACGGCGGAGGCGAGGGCCTCGTTGAGGTCGGGCTGAGGCGTGCGCTGGGCTGCGCCGCGCTGCAGCAGCTCGGCGGGAATGTCGCTGAGCTCGATCCGGTTGCCGGCCGTCTTGAACACGAGGATCTGGCGGACGGCGTTCTCGAGCTCGCGGATGTTCCCGGAACCGATGTTCCGCGACAGGACCTCGTAGACCCGCTCGTCCACGGATTCGATGGGGTGCGGGTAATACGCCGCATAGCGCTTGAGGAAGAATTGAACGAGCAGCGGAATGTCGTCGGGCCGATCACGCAGGGGCGGGACGTGCAGGTTGATGACGTTGAGGCGCTGATAGAGGTCGAGGCGGAACTCGCCGGCCTCGACGAGCACGGGGAGCGGGCGATTGCACGCGGCGATGACGCGGACGTCGATGGGGTATTCGCGTTCGTCGCCCACGGGCATGACGCGGTTTTCCTGCAGTACGCGGAGCAGCTTGGGCTGGAGCGGTTTTTCGAGCTCGCTGATCTCGTCGAGGAGGATGGTGCCGCCGCCGGCCGCCCGGAAGTAGCCGGGCCGATCCTCACTGGCGCCGGTGAACGCTCCCTTGCGATGGCCGAACAGCGCGCTTTCGGCGAGGCTGCCGGTGATGGCGGCGCAGTTGACGGTGAGGAACGGCCTGGCCCGCCGCTTGGCGTCCATGCGATGGATGGCCTCGGCGAGCAGTTGCTTGCCGGTGCCCGACTCGCCGAAGATGAGGATGGGCGCGTCGGAGATCATGGCCGCCCGCTTGGCCTGGAAGAGCAGCCGGGCCATGGCACGGCTCTGGCTGGGGACACCGGTCTCCTCGAAGATCTGGCGCGAGTGGAGCTGACGACCTTCTTCGGCCGCCGCGTCGTAACGGCTGAGGGCCTGGGCGAGGCGTTCGACCACGCGATCGGCGGGCTGGCCGTCGGTCCATTCGACGAAGCCCGCCGCGCCATAGCGCACGGCCTGGCAGCAGTCGGCCAGAGGCAGTTGGCGGCTGGTGAGGATGACGACCTGTGAGGCGGGCGAAACGCGGCGGATGTCGCGAAGAACCTGCAAACCTTCCGATCGCGGTGGATCTTCCGCACACGCCGACGGCGCGGGTGAAGCGCCGGGGCTTGCCTGCAGCTCGATCAGAACAACGGGGTATTCGCGAGCGGCGGCCTCGCTGACGGCATGCGCCGGAGAAAGCACCGGTACCACGGAGAAGCCCTGAGTCTCAAGATCCTTCAGTAGACTCGCGGGATCCTTTCCCGGGAAGCGCGCAAGCAGCACGCCGGATCTGCCAAAACGATCAGATTCCAAACCTTCTCTCTCCCACATCCCCCGGCACCATCCTGGACCGGACCTAACCTCCCCGAATTGATCCGTACGAAGATTTGCGCTTTCCCTCAAGAGCCACTATAACGCAACGCGTTTTGACGTTTCAAGGCTATTCTTGCAGAAATTATTGGCAAATCTGAGAAGAATTGCCGTTTGGGAGGGCGCAGCGAGGTTTTCGGACGAAGGTCTCGCGACGGTGAGTTCAGAGAATCTCACAGGTGCATGAGCGAGCCTTACTTCAGGTCAAACCAGTCATTACCGTGCGGTCCAAACCAGCCCAAATCCAAAGCACGGACACGGCTGGCGGGGATGCCGGTCACCAGGTAGGGGCCCGAAAAGCTCATCCTGTGTGCGTCGATGTGACCGTCGACCCAGGCCACCTGGCAACGGCGCGCGTGCCGGAAGTGGATGGACGGGCTGCTCATGAAGCTGCTCACCTCGCCGGCGACCAGGATCTGGTACGGGGGGTAGGAAAACGAGCTTTCAATGAGCAGGATCGTGGTCGGAGAGACGCGCTGGGCGTAGGCGGCGTCAGTGAACATCACGGTGACGGACGGTTGCTGCACCTCGGCGGTCTGGGCGCCGAGGGCCACGGCCCTGGGTCCGCCGCCGTACAGATCGTAGCGGCCGCCGACGTAAGTGTTGTTGTAGCCGTATCCCCCGGCGCCTGCTTCGAAGGCATTGAGGCTGCCGTCCTGGGTGTAGTCACGAAAGGCAGGACATTCCTTGGCCTTGCCATCGCGGATGTAGCGGACGAGTGGGCCGAGCTGGGGGTCAAAGTGATTCTCGAGCGGATTGGGCGAAACGCTCTGGCTTTTTCGGACGCCGTGCCATCGGTGGCGGCCGCCGAATCCGGTGAATTCATCCGAGGCGGCCGGCACGAAGTAATCGCGATTCTCGGCGGCATAGCCATGATTGGCCATCGCGAGCTGGCGGAGGTTGGATCCGCAGACGGCCGTTTTCGCGGACACGCGGGCGTTCGTCAGGCTCGGGATCAGAATGGCGATGACCAGCAGGATGATCGCCACAACGACGAGGAGCTCGATCAAAGTAAAGCCAGTCCGGACAGGATGTTGGCATCGCATCGATTCCAGGCTGGGCGTCTGCGAGCGGCGTGTTCGATCCCCGGGCTCGGCCGGCGGGTGGAACGCACGGCTCGCTGCCGGGATGGCTGGGTCGAGGCTGGTGAGTCGGGATCGCATTCACTCGCACTCCGGGTCGGCCGGCACTCCGGCGCGTGTCATGCACTGCTGGAAAGCATGCAGGTCCGTTGAACCCGCCGGTCCCGCCGCGTCCACGTCTCCATCACCGTCCCGGTCAAAGCAGGCGCAGTCCGGTGTGGTGGTGTGGGTGCCGGAGCCGGTGATGCAGTGCTGGAAAATGCCGAAATCGTCCAGATCCACGTCGCCGTCCGCGTCGGCGTCGGCGAACGGGTGATGACAATCCCGCAGGTCGGGCAGGACGATCACACCGTCGACCTCGGTGGTGACGGGTCCGGCCGCGCCGGGATTCATATCGTCCCCGCGGGCGTCGGTGATGCGGATGAGGTCGATCTGCGTCGGGTAGGCGAACTCGAACTGGCCGAGCGTCTGCCGCGGCACGCCCGGACTGGCCTGGCGGACGGCCCGGAAGAGATCCACCCCGGTGCCGCCGAGCCCTTCGATGTCGTAGGTCTGGGGGTCGTCGAGAACGACGCCGGCCGGGTCGTTGATCGCCAGTGCCGACGAGAGCGCCGAGCCGCGAGCCGGCACGGCGTCGGCCAGGCCGTCGAAACGCGATGAGGAGATGCTCAGGTCGCCGCTGACGAAGAGATCGTTGGCGGGGTCGTAGAACCACATGAGCAGATCGGCGGGCGGGAAGTCGCGCGGGACGGGGCCGCCTCGGCCGGGGACGGCGTCGTGAAAAATCCGCGGCAGGATCAGGAACCACTCGACAGGTTCACCGTCGGGTCCGGCCTGGGCGACTTCGATGAAACCCTGCTCCTGAAAGCGTCCGAACTCACCTTCGAAGGTGATGGCCGCGCCGCCCTGAAACGGGTTTCCCCAGACGAGCAGGTCATAGCCGTAGGGGTTACGGGCGGAGGCGATCTGGTTGCGAACGGGCGTGCTGAACGACAGCGTGATCGAGCCGCGCTGGCCGAGGGAGACCACGAGGGGTGCGCCGGTGTTCGGATCGTTGTTGAGCGGGGCCAGCGGGCTGTGATCGACGCTGGGCGGGCCCAGGGCGACGCCCGGCGTGGTGTAGCCGGGCTGAGCGCCGGGGCCCTGCGTGTAGTTCACGAGGGTGTCGGCGTAACGGAACAGCGGGCTTTCCGCTCGGAGCGGCACCGCGCACAACGTGATGGAAGCCCAAAAAATGAACGGCAGAGACCTGGCGCGGGCGGCAACCGAATTTGAGATCTGAGATTTGAGATTTGAGATTTGAAATCGGAGATTTGAGATTTGAGATTTGAGAGTTGAGAGTTGAGATTCGGATTCGGCACCTGACTTTGCGGTCGTGGCGCCTCGGTGTGAGATTGCGAGTCTGGAAGAGAAGGGGCTGCGCGTTTGCCGTGCCGAGCGTGCAGAACGCGCAGAGAGAGTGGGGCTGGCTGCGGCGTCGTGCGATGTCTGTCGATGGTGGGGCATGATCGTCATCGTTCCCTGCAGAATCTGCATGGTGCGTTCGGGCGGTGCTCCAGGGCGACGGGTGTTACGTGTCCCGGCGGTCGCGGTGCGGGCACATGACGGCGGTGCCCAGTGCCAGGAGCAGGAGCGTGCCTGGCTCGGGAACGAGCGAGAGCGCGTAGAGGTTGCCTGCGTCGCTGACCCAGAGCGTGGCATCGCTCTCGCGGTAGGCGAGCGAGCCGGCGCCGTTTTCGTCGTGCGTATAGACGATGCCCGCGACGTTCGCTGAGTAGTCGGCGCCGTTGCTGGTGACATCCAGCAGCAGCGCCTGGCCAACCGAGCCGGCGAAACCGCTGTCCTTATCGAAGAGAATTCCGGTGAGCCCCACGATGATGTCTCCACTGGGCATGAGGAGCAAGTCGGAGAGCGCGGGGAACACTGAGCCGCCGGCCGGTGTGTGGGCGGAGAAGAACGGCTCCGCCGCGTTGAAGAGGGCGGTGCCGTTGATGAGTTTGTCCGCGGCGCCGGGCGGCAGGCCGGTGGTGGGGCCGCCGGACAGCGCGGATGCGATCTGGGCGCTGCTCAGGCGGTAGAGGTCGCTGAAACCTCCACCCAGAGTCGGCGAGACGCCGCCGAGGGAGAAAGCGACGTTGCCGGCGCTGTCGCCGGCGACCAGGCCGCTGGGCGTGCCGGTGTCGATGATCAGATGCAGCCCGCCGAGTGTGCCGCCGGTTCGCTGGACCTGATAGATGCCGCCGGCGCCGTTGTTCGAGACGCCGGTGGCGGTGCCGGCCGCGGCGGTCACATAGAACTCACCGCCGACAGTCGCGGCGTCGAAATTGCCTGCGACGCCCAGTTCGCTCGTCGTGCCGTCGCTGAGCCGGGTCAGGAAGAGGCGGCCGGGGGTGAGGCCCTGGGCGTCGGGCGGATAGCCGGTTTGGCCGGTGAGGGCGTATGTGCCGTCCGCTGCAATGAAGCCGCCGCCGAAGGTCAGGCCGCTCGGCAGCGCGGGCTGCGTATAGATCGTGGGACCGACCGGGCCGTTGTTCAGGGCCACCGTGGTCACGTCCTGAATGCCGTTGAACACCGTCGCGGCGAGCTGCGTGTCGGAGACGCGGTCGATGGCGCTGACGTGGGCGCCGTTGATCTGGTACTGAACTTGGTAGCCGGGGCCGGGGGTCAGGCCGGCGCGGGCCAGCCCGGGGACGAAGCTTGCGACAAGGCAACCGACAGAGATAACGAGGCGATTCCGCTGCATGACCAACCATCCTTTCCGGCCAGACCACGGGCCCAAAAAGAAAACCCAGCGCCCGCGAGGGCACTGGGTTCGGATCGTCAGTCAGGAACGGGGTTTTCCGCCGTTGGCGGAGTCCGTGAGACGCGACGCCGTACCCGATGCCCGGGGCACGCTGCGACGTCACGAAGCTCGGCAGGTCTTCTGGCTCACGGATGGCAGGTAGCGGCCTCTGCCCACCGGGCGGTGGAAACAGAGCCGTGGTGGGCAGAGCCCACCCTACCGCGCTCGGCCACGCCTTCTCAGTCGCCGCAGCGACCAATGGCATAAAGTGGCCGATTCATCCGATTACAGCGGCGGGTCCGCGGTGGAATTGCACCACACTTCCCTTTTCATCCCGCAACACACGGGAGCCGGCAATCGTGGGCTATGAACTTGTCGGAGGGAAATATACCTCAAGGACGAAAGAATGCAAGCGGGAATCTCAAGGAGAGTCCGGGGATTTCGTGCGTCGGGCGAGCAGCAGCCCGAAAGGGACGCACAGGAGGCACCGGGAGTGCGGGAGTGAGCGGACGCTAAATCATGAAAGGCCATGAACCTGCGTCACCGATGGGCGGTCGCGCTCGGTCGCGCCGCCGGCTGTTTTCTGAGCTCCGGCCATCGATCGCCGGAAGAGATTCGTGCCGGATGCCTGGTGACATAAACCCGTCACAGCGTGACTTCTCGTGCGGCGGGGGCCTGGGGTGGCGGGGGATGCCGGTCGGGATGCAGGGCGTGGGCGAGGATTTCGAGGCTGTCGACGAGCCGGGGGCCGGGGCGGCTGAAGTAGGCGGAGCCGTCGGCCACGTACACGCGCTGGCCGCGCACACAGGGCAGCTCCGCCCAGCCTGGCTGCCGTTGCAGGAGCGGCAGGTCTTTCAGCGTGCGCTCCACGGTGAACCCGCAGCAGGCGATGAAGAGCACCTGCGGCTGCCAGGCCAGGATCTCGTCCCATTTCAGTGTGCGTGAGCGCAAGCCGGCCTGGCCGATGCCTTCCTGGCCGCCGGCGAGGTGCACGAGCTGCGGCCCCCAGTGGCCCGACGAGAAGGGCGGGTCGATCCACTCCAGCAGCGTGACCCGCGGACGGGCATCGATCGCCCGGGTGCGCTCTTCGACGGCCGTCACGCGGCGGCGGAGCAATTCGATCACTTCCTGTGCCCGCGGCGCGGCGCCGGCCGCCTGGCCGATCTGCAGGAGGCATGCGAAGACCTCGTCAAGACACGTGGGCTCCAGATTGACCACCTGCGGGCGATGGGGGAGCGAGCAGGCCGCCTCCTCGACTTCCTCCTGCGCGACCGCGCAGACGTCGCACAGGCCCTGCGTGACGATCAGATCGGGGGCGAGCTCTTCGAGCAGGCGGTGATCGAGCGTGTAGAGCGCCTGATGCGTGCTCAGGCGGCTGCGAACCAGTGCGTCGATGTCGCGGCTGGTCGTGTCCGCAGGAATCAGTGTTCCCGTCACCTTTGGGAGGCCGGCCACGTCGGCGGGATAGTCACATTCGTGGGTGACGCCCACGAGCTGCTCGCGCAGGCCGAGCAGGCAGATCATCTCTGTCGCGCTGGGCAGGAGCGAAACAATCCGCATGACCCCCCACGTTACCCGCGCGCAGCGGCACGGCCAACTCTGGGAAAGCGATGCCATCGAGATCCTCGACAGCCTCCGGCGGCCAGACTACCGTGTGAGCCATCTCGCGAGCCTCGCTTCCGCCTCGCTGTGCGGGACGAACCGATCCTGGGTCGCGAGTTCGAGACGGCGCTGGATCGTCTCGAGCACATACAGGTGGTACTGAATGTCCTCGAGAGAACAGTCCTCGGGCAGACGCTCGAGAATGGTTCTGACCTGTTGTTTTGGTGATGTGATCATCGTCAGTCCTTCACAGCGGTATACGGTCGGAGTTCTGTCCATGCCACGTTGTGCGACCCGTGCGCGGCCTGTGACCTGAAAGCTGTGAGGACCCGCACGTCGATGCCGCGGTTGCCCGCGTCGTGCGGAATGTGCGTCCGCGTCGATCGTCAGGTCATGATTCTGACGAAGCGATTCTAATGCGCCTGCCTGCACATGCCTTAACGCACCGAGTCCGCGTGCATCCGGACATGGTCAAACGGTACCCGTTAAGAATCGCCCAGATGCGATGGATCCGGGTGCGATTGCCGCAAGTTGAGTCCCGCGCGATCCGCCTGGCCGATACTCATCGTCCGTGGACTCATCTGGCGCGTCCTCCAAGCTGTTCCCTATGGGGCGCGAGGACGTTCTGGTCCGATTCGGGCGGCGGGTGCGCGAGCTGCGGCGCCAGGCGGGCCTGTCGCAAGAGGGCTTCGCCCTTCGGTGCGGCCTCGACCGGACATACGTCGGCGGCATCGAGCGCGGCGAACGGAACCTGGGTCTCCGCAACATCGAGCTGATCGCAAGGACGCTCGATGTGTCCCTCTCGTACCTGATGAAGGGGGTCTAAAATCCAAAAAATTTCTGAAATTAGCACTATTCCGCCCGCCGCCTCGAGTGGCGGGCGTAAAGCCTCACACAAATCCTGCTGCTGAATGAGTTTGAGCCCTTTTCATAATAAGAATAGCTTATACGCTAGTCCGTGAAATAATTCACAGAGTGACATGTAAGCTGTCACACCCAGACCCTCTCATGACGGATTTCCTGCTTGACGCGGTTCCGGTTCCCGGACTAGGCTGCGGTCTATCAGTATCAGCTCTCGACAGAGGGAATCGAGGGCTGGATCGGGAATCGCACGATGCGTTCCTTCCACTCTTTATCGGTCCTCGCCGTGTTCCGTCCGATCGGCGCTCGCGCGTCGAGCGGGGTAAGCACGAACGCATTTCCACTGTGGCTTCTTGAAAGCTCTACCTGCAATCTGTTACGCTCGGGCGTGGCGTCGGTGTCGTCGCTTCTTTCAGGTGACCGAAAGTGCGGCCTTTGATCCTGTTGTCAGCCCTGTGCTGGTTCGCCGCCCCCTCGCTGGCGGCGATTGTGGAGTTTCGCTTTGCCGGGGTGATCGACGCTATTGACGATCCTGACCACGATTTTGGTGGTGCCGTGCAACCTGGCGATCCGGTCGCTGCAACCTTCCTTTTTGATACGACCCTCTTGGTGGATGAAAATCCACAAGATCCCGGCCATGGGATCTATCGCGTCTCTCAGCCATCGACTCTGATGCTCCCGTCTATCAGCGCGACGGGCTGTCCCTGCAATCCGGCAATATTGCAGGTAGAAGATGATGTACCCACAGGTTATGACGTGCTCGTTTTCGGCGCCTCGGCCTTTGCTGCTCCGCTCAATTGGACGGTGACGCTCGCAGGGCCGACAACTCTGTTCTTTGGAGACGCATTCCCGGCACAACTGCACGAATTCACGAGCATGCGAATCTGGGTTTGGATGCCTGACAGTCCTGCGTCGATGACCAGTATCGCGTACGGGACCATCACGTCCGCTGTGATTGTCCCAGATCCACACTCGCTCATTCTTTTGGCTTGCGTCCTGCCAGCGCTCATAAGAGGGAAAGGAAAAGTCCAATGCGGTACGCTTTAACCTGTCTGGCTCTTCTCGCAGTCGTTCGTGTGTCGTCCGGCGCTGTCACGGTTGACTTCGAGGACTGGGCAGGGGGCGACGGAAACTTCACGTCCATCGATTCTGGAGGTTACCGTTTCCAGTCCACCAATGGCGTCATAGCGGTCTTCGGGTCCAGCGGCACAAACAACAATACCAACTCGCTCAAGCCCAGAACCCCCAACAACGGGGTCAGCGTCACCATGACGCGGATCGGCGACAGCACCTTCGCTCTCACCAGTCTCGATGTACTTGAATCGACAGGCGCTTTCCCGTCCACATCCATTACTCTCACAGGCTTCTTCGATGGCGGCGGGATGCTCTCGCAGACGTTCTTCTTCGACGGCCTTGGACAGACGTTTCAGACTTTCCAGCCTACTGGATTCACGGGGATTTCTTCCCTGACCCTCCAAGCGAACGGTAGCGGACTTTTCGCGGTGGACAATCTAGTCGTACCAGAACCTGTCGCGGCCATGGTGTTTGTCTCGGCCATGGCCTGCGTCGCGCGACGTTCAGGCGTTCAGGAATTGTGCTAACCCCGACTGTGGGCGGATTTGACATGCTTCGCACCAGGCGACGAACTCGGCGAGATCAACGCGGCGGTTGCCGGTTTCGCAGTTGTGGATCCAGGACTGCGGTCTTTCGAGCCGGGCGCCGAGTTCGCGTTGCGTCAGGCCGGCTTTCTCGCGCATCTCGCGAAGGAGAGCGGGAACGGGGGCGTATCGCCGGTGGTGTTGGGCCTTCGACGGCATGCCGCCAATGTGGCATGGATCGTGCTTGACACGATTTCCGTGTCAGATTGCATTTGGAGTCGTCGCATGAGAACAATGTTCACCTGCGGACTTGGCGGGGTCTTTCCCGCCCGATTTGGAGGAACGGAAATGCGGTTTGTTGGATATTTATTGGTCGTTGCTGGTTCCGCAATTCCCGCTCTGGCTCAGGGAACGCTTTACTACACCCAAGCAGATTCAATCACCGGACTATTCACCCTGGACCTTTCGACAGGACAGCGCACGCTAGTCGGCCGGAGCGACTGTGGAGGCGGCCTGAACAATGGGCTTGCCCCAACCTCCGATTCGTTGTTGCTCTATGGCTCCCGCAGGCTTGGCCTTAACCACACGAGAATTGATGGCAGCGGGGCAACACAATTCGGCACACTCCCAATTGATGGACTCGGCTTCGATGCAGCCAATGGCAACCTATATGGGGCTGATGGAAGTTCATTCTTTACTGTCGATCCTGACACTGGCTTAAAGCTGTCCGACCTTCCTAGCCCAGGAATGGTAGTGGGCGGTTTGGACTACGGCAATGGAAAAGTCTACGCCCTCGGCAACGGTGGTTCCCTCATGTCCTATGACGTCGGTTCTGGGGACTGGATTACCATTGGCGCTACTGGGATCAACTTCATGAACGCCGGGTTGGCATATGACCCCATACGCGATGTCCTGTATGCCAAGAACGGTGTTACTGGGTTCAGTGATCGCAACTTGTACCGGATCAACCCGGTGACGGCTGAGCCGACAATCATCGGCGATACAGGTACTGGGATTGGCGGCGGTCTGGCTTTTGTCGTGCCGGAGCCTGGCGCAGCGGTTCTGCTGATTTCGGCAGCGATGTTTCTGCGCCGAAGACGTTGAGTCGTTAGTGGTGCCATCTTCCACATGAGAAAGGGGAGTCATGCGACGGAGCTACCGCGCGCTCATGGTGACAGCATTGCTGGTCGTCTCCGGTGCCGCCAACGCACAATGGACTAAGGGCCCCGTCATCTTCGGTGGCGACGACAGCGAGGAACACTATGGAGGAGCCGCCCAATACTATCAGCGGGAAGCTTTCAACTTCTACGGTCAATATGTCAGCAACGGAGAAGCGATCGCTGTATGTATCGGATGCAATGGTAGCGGTAGCCAGGCGAACTTCGCTTTTGAGGATTCATTTGATGCTTCTGACCTGCCTCCAGTGTGGACACGGACGATCATCACCAGCACGACAGAAATCGAGAAATTCTTTACGAACGACGTAACAGCGACTGTCAAGATCCAGGATACCGGCATAATCTACCTTCCATCCTCGGATGGGCAAGTCAGCGGCGGTATTCAACAGAATCAGATCGATGTCATCAACACGTATCGGACAACACTCGGATCTTTTGTCACCAACGGCGGTGGGCTGTGGACGCATACGCTAGATGGAATATTCACGGATCCCTATCTCTGGATGGAATCTGTTGTGCCTGAGATCGAGGCCGTTTTTGTCGGTGGGTCTGCCTTCGAGTTGTCCTGCGATGCGGCCTTTCGATTCTTCCCCGCACTCACGCCCTCAGAGCGGCTCGCCGTCAATAGCGCAGTTCCCTGGCACAACTGGTTCCGGCCCCGCAGTGGGGCCCGAGCGCTCAGTCGCCGACCATCTCGCGGTTCACGTACGCCACCACCGCGTC
>CAZQEN010000062.1:4011-27092 GCA_964591605.1 uncultured Planctomycetales bacterium | reverse complement strand
GGCAGCATTGACCGCTGCGACGCCGCGGGATGCGCCGAGCAGCCGGTCTACGGGATCATCGCGAGCACCATTACGACTCGCGAGGCCCTGTATGACGCAGAGAATCTTCACCTGGTCTGCGACGTGACGGCATCTCTGGCTCCGCTGGACTCGAACGCCAAAAGCGTTCGGGAAGATCAGGTTTTCTACGGAGACCTGGAGGTGGCCGGCGAGGCCACCTTTGACCTGCGGCACGAAGAAGACACCCTCTCCTACCGCATGCACTTCGAAGGGTGGCTCCGGACGATACCACGTCTTCCAGGAGACGACCCGGGAGCCCCCTTTGAACTGGATGAAGTCGCCCAGTTGACGCGCGAGTAGGAGGGCGTCGATTCATTCGGCGGATCAGGGTTTATTTGACCGGGGTGATCCGCCGCGGCGGGCGACCGCTCTGGGCCAGGTCGCCTGTGATTCGCCGTGGCGAGCTGAGCTACGCCCCGCCAGAACCAGGAGCGTGGCATCGGCTGGCGGGGACGCAGACTTTCTGGTGACCGGTTATGACGGACCGGTCGCGGGAGCCGTTTGGGGGGCTGAGGGGCGCGGGGTGAACCATTTCAGGAAATCGGCCGGGGGGACGGAGGCGGAGGGTCGGAAGGCGTCGCTCCGGGCGTAGTCGGCCAGGCAGCGGAGCAGGTAGCGGGCTTCGATGCGTCTGGTCGTCTGGGGGAGGATGTTCAGCGTCGTCGCCAGGACGCTTCCCGAGCCGACCCTGAACTCCAGCAGGTGCGCGTTGTTACGGTTGGCGGCGTAGTGGTCGATCATGCGGATGATGGGCGTCACGCCACAGGGCCGGAGCGGCTCGAACTCCATCGGCAGCACGTCGCGGATCAGCCAGACGAACGGCAGGTCGCAGAAGCCCTCGTGCGGGAAGTCGGCCAGGGCCGCCGGATCTGAGCCGCCGACGCCCGGCGAGGCGATGACGCTGCCCGAGTTGCCGCTGGTGCCGGCGTTCCAGGGGATCGTCCGGAACGTCTTGTAGAAGCTGGTCGAACCGTAGTAGACGGCCGTGTTCTCGATGGCCGCCCCCCGCGAGAGCAGCAGACAGCGGCCGCCGCGTTCGAGGTAGTCGACCAGCGGCTGGTCCACGAAGTTCGTGATGACCAGCGTGGCGGAGGGGCGGATCGGAGTGACCGACAGAGTGGATGGGGCGATCGGAGCGGCCGAAGTCCGTGAAAGGCGAACGCAGGTGCCGTCGGGCCAGAGCGGCCCATCGTCCGCGGCTTTCGACAGATCGTGCCAGCGCGGCTCGACCTCCGGGAACGCCCAGAACGACCACTGATTCGTGTTGATGGTCTGGCTTTCGTGACGGAGCGTCACGTGCAGGTCGAGCTTGCAGGCTTTCTCAACTCCAGTCAGGTCGATCAGCACGTCGCCGGCGGGCGTCAGCCGCCCCTGAGGCAATTCCTCAATCGGCAGCTCGCCGTCCTGTGAGGGGGACAGGCCCGAGAGTCGCCAGGAGAGCGTGCAACCGCGCAGGGCGGCGGGCCCGTAGTGGCTCACCGCCAGCGGGATCTTCGGCCGGCTGCCGGCGGTCAGGCACCGGTTGCCCTCGCGGGCCAGCAGGATCACCGTGTCGCCGTTCGACTGGAGAAACTCCTGCGGCGAGACGTTCTTGGGGTCCCAGAAATCGTCCAGCAGGCCCTCGCAATACTGGCCGAAGTCGATGAGCAGCCAGAGGATGTAGCCCTCCACGTCCGGGCAGCGGCGGGCGTACTCGATGCCGTCCTTGCGGCACAGGGCCTGCAGCCGGAGCGAGTTGCCCCGGTACGTCGGCAGCAGATCCTCCTGGCCGTTGGCCCGGGCGGTCTTGAGCAGCGTATCGAGCCAGAAGGGCTGGAGCTGACAGGCGGCGTAGCGGTCGCGGCTGGCCGGATCGGGATAGCAGCTCCACCAGTTGTACTCGTGCAGGATGGTCGGGTGTTTGCGGTCCGTGATGATCGGCGTCTCATCGAGGACCTCTTTCATCCACGTCGGAATGATCGACGCGTAGAAGTCGGTGTCGCGCTTGCCTTTTTGGGTCTCTTCGCCGTTGAGGTAGCCGGTGCAGTCGATCACCAGCGCGTGGGGAGCGAGCCGTCGCGTCTGCTGCACGAGGTCGCGGCTGAAGAAATTGAACGATTCCTGCGTCTGGTTCGGGAACTCCATTTCGCTGGACATGCTGTAGGCGATGACGGAGGCATGATTGCGGCTCTCGCGGACCAGGCCGTCGAGTTCGGCGGCGTAGTACGCCCGGAACTCCGACCCGATCGTGTAACGGTTCGCCCGCAGCTCGGACAGGCCGAAGGGCATCTCCTGGATGATCATGATGCCGGCCTCGTCGGCCGCTTCGATATAAGCCTGCGGGAGGGCCTCGACGCACCCTTTGACGGCGTTCATGCCGTAGGCGCGGGCGCGCTTGAGACGGGGAAGATACCAGTCCTTGTCGGCCGGCGGGCACAGCGTCTCCGGGTAGTACTGGTTCTCTCCGAACGCGCGGACGTAGAGCGGCTGGCCGTTCAAGTAGAACTTCGTACCCTTCGCGGCGATCTCGCGCATCCCGAAGCGGATTCCCACGTGATCCAGGGCATGTGCGGCGTCCCCGGCGATCAGCGCCAACTCGAGGTCGTAGAGTTGCGGAGACTGCGGCGACCAGGGCGTGAACTGGTCGAGGGTCACGTCCAGCCGTGCCTCGCACTGACCGGCGGCGAGGGCGACGGCGGTCTCACCGAGCGATTTCCCATCGCTCTTCACGGTTGCGATCAACCGCAGCGGCTCGCCGGGGGCCTGGGAGAGCGTCGCCGTCACGCGTGCCGAGCGTGACGCGAGGTGCGGCTGCACATAGGCGTCGATGACGCAGACGCGGTCCGTCACCTCGCAGGCGATCGGCCCGTATACACCCGTCCAGTTCCGGGCGCATTCGGCCATCTCCCAGATGCCGTCGAGTCGGACCTTCGGGTATTCGCAGACCCGGATCGCCAGCAGATTGTCGTCACCCGGCGTCACGAAGGGCGTCACATCCACGCGCTGCTGCGTGCGTGAGCTCTTCGTGTAGCCGACGTAGCGCCCGTTGATGTGGATCTCAGCCGCGGGCAGGATTCCGCCGATCCGGAGCCAGAGCCGCTCGCGCTCGGTGAGCGGCGGAGCCCGGAACTGCCGTCTGACCTGGAAGGGCCCGTCAAAGAAGTGCTTCTGCCGCGTGTTGGGCTCACCGATCCCCTGGGCCTGCGGCGCGCCGGGGACTCGGATGCTCTGCTGCGGCGCGCCCTCTCCCGTCAGCCACGCCCTGTCCGCGGCCGCATCCCCCGACTCGCGCCGGAACTCCCACTGGCCGCTCAGATCGATCTGCCGGCGGCGGGTATCGCGGTGGGAGAAGACGTCCACGAGGAAACCCTGACCGGCCTCGATGGCCGGCTGCGTGCTCTGCGCTCCCGGCTTGGCGGACGCGCCGGACGCGCGGCAGACGATGAGGAGCATCCATCCTGCAGCGATGAAACGTGTGCGCATGGTAGATTCCGATGTGAACGCGGGCAGCACTGACCGTCGCCCGGACAGCCCAATTCTCACCACGCGGACACGAAGGCACGAAGTGGAGATCCGATCTATTTCTTCTTCGTGTCTGCGTGCCTTCGTGGTGAGCTCGCGGGCGGCGGGGCTTTGCCAGTGCGAAGCCACTCGCGGAGCTCGCCGGGGCGGTTGGTGATGATGCCGTCGATGCCGTCGTCGATGAGCCGCTGCCAGTCGCTCGCCTCGTCGGGCGTATAGCACCAGACGGTGTAACCGCGGCCGTGCAGGTCTTTGATATTCTTCGCGTTCAACTCCTTGTAGTCCCATCCCACGATCCGGGCACCGGTGGCCGGGAGTTTTTCGGTCTTTTCGAGCGTGAGCTCCTTACCGCCGAGCGCGCCCAGCTTCTGGTCCGGGAGCAATCGGTGCAGATCGGCCAGGAACTCCCAGTTGAAACTCTGGACGATGAGCCGGCCGACCAGTTTCCTGGATTTCAGCAGCTCGGCGTATGCCCTGGCCTCACCTTCCTTGTGCTCCAGGAGCGTCCTGGACTTTGACTGGATGAGATCGAGCGACTCCGCCAGGGTCGGCAGCTTTTCGCCCTTGAACTTCGGATCGAACCACGAACCCGCGTCGAGTTTGGCCAGCACGGCGTCGTGAACCGTCTTGAGTTCGATCTTTTTGCCGGGCAGGTGCGTTTCGATGTCGGTCGTGCGGTCGAGCGTCTTGTCGTGATGCACCCAGAGCGTGCCGTCGGCGCTCGCGTAGGCGTCGAGCTCGATGTAGTCGGGCTTCACCTCGATCGCGCTGCGGAAGGCGGCCAGCGTGTTCTCAGGGGCATGGCTGGAATTGCCGCGGTGGGCGATGACGGTGATGTTCCGATCGGCGGGCGCTGCCCCGGCCATCAACATGGCGATTGCGGCCAGGAACACAACTGGAAGGGGGACGCAGTTCATGGGGACTCCTTTCACGCCGGTACGATCGGCAGCACCGGGAACCGCCGATAGCGCTCATACGTCTGCATCACGACGTCGGCCATCATGTCGAGAAACGCAGGTGAATCGTTCACCGTGGCCGCCCGCACCATCGGCAGGCCGAGCTCGCGGCACACGCCGGCCGCCTCGCGGTCGAGATCGTAGAGCACCTCGATGTGGTCGCAGAGAAAACCGATCGGCGAGATCACGGCCGCCCTCAGACCCCTGCCTGACTGATCGCGCAGATAGTCGCAGATGTCCGGCTCAAGCCAGGGATCCTGCGGGCGGCCGCTGCGGCTCTGGTAGACGAGGGCGAAATCGTCAATGTCGAGCTGCTCGGTGATGAGCCGGGCGGTGATCATGAGCTGCTCGGCGTAGCGGCAGCGGCCGGCCATCTCGAGCGGAATGCTGTGCGCGGTGAAGATCAGGCGGGCGCGATCCCGCTGGGGGGCCGGGAGCTTATCGAAGGCTTCACGGATATGCCGGACACTGGCGGCGATGAACTGCGGGTGGTCGTACCAGCTCGGGACGCAAGTCACGGCGACATCGGCCAGCCCGCGCGACACGATCTCACGTCGGGCGTCGCGGACGTTCTCCTTGTACTGCTGGCAGCCCGAATAGGAGTGATGGGCCGAAGCGATGAAGCCGATCACGCGGCGCAGGCCCGCCTGGGACATCTCCGCCAGCGTGTCGGCCAGCAACGGATGCCAATTCCGCATCCCGATGAAGACGGGCAGGTCGAGGGCGTGGGCTTTCAGGCGGGCCGCCAGACCCTCGGCCTGCCGGCGCGTGATCTCGGTGAGCGGCGAGCGGCCCTCGAAGAGCTCGTAGTGATGGGCGACCTCCTCGACCCGCTCGGGCGGGATCCGCCGTCCGCGCAGGACGTTGGCGAGGAACGGCCGGATGTCGTCCGGTTTCTCCGGGCCCCCGAAAGCGATGATCAGCACGGCATCAAATGGACGGCCGGTGGTGTTCACAAGTAGTCTCGTTTCCGCAGGCCGATGGACTGACCGATCTGGGCCGAGGCGTCGCCTCGGCGGGTGCGGCCGCCAGTGTACTCGAAATCCGTTCTCGTATGACAAAAGCACAGCTTCTTGTTCTTGTGACGGACTTTTTCGATCGCTTTTCATCACGAAAACACGAAAGGGCGAAAGCACGAAATCACTCTCTTTCATGTTTTCGTGCTTTCGGGGTTTCGTGATCCTCTGTTTCGGCTGCCGGGCGGGGCGATTGTGGTGCAGGCGCCCCGCCTGCACGTGCAGTCGAGATCCGCCGCAGGCGGACACCACAATGGGCGGCGTGGCATGGATCCCGGCGCGCCGGGTCCCGTGGGGAGGCTCGCACGGGCAGCGTCGGCTTCGCTGCGCGAAGTCGACGCTGCCCATGCCACCCCCGCTACGCGGAGCCGACGCTGCCCATGCCACCCCCGCTGCGCGAAGCCGACGGTGCCCATGCCACCCGCCAAAGTGTCACGGCTCCGTTCAGACGTACCTGCGGCGTTTCGCCTTTACCATTCGCGGCGATGCGGCTACCTTCGATGCGCCAGGAGGGCAGGGCCATGTCTGAACTCACGCGTTTGAGTCTGTCGCTGGAGAAACCGCTGCTCGAGAAGCTCGACGGCCTCATGCACCGCAAGGGCTATACGAACCGCAGCGAATTCGTGCGGGACATGATCCGCGATCACCTCGTGCAGACCGAGTGGGAGAAAGACCGTGAGGTGCTCGGCACGATCACCCTGATCTACGATCACCACGCGCGGCGGCTCAGTGAAAAACTCATCGACCTCCAGCACGACCACCACCGCGAGGTACTCGTGACCACGCACGTGCACCTCTCACACGACCTGTGCGCGGAGGTCATCCTCGTCCGGGCGAAGGCCAGCCACGTCGAGCGCCTCGCCGACGCGCTGCGTCAGCAGAAGGGTGTTTTTCACTGCGAGCTGTCCACCAGCAGCACGGGGACCTCTCTGCGCTGAGCGGGGTCAGGGAGGCGTAATGGGGATGCGTGCGGGCGGGACGGTGACCAGGGATTTGATCAGCAGCACGTCGCACAGATTGAGGACGCCGTTCACATTCACATCATTGCGGGCCAGGATCGCCGGGAATGCGCCCGTGCGGAGCTCGTGCCTGGCGAGAAGCGTGTCGGACAGATCCAGGACCCCGTCTGCGTTCGTATCGCCGACCAGCGAGCCGATCAGCACGTCGCGATCGCCTTCAATGGGACGCATACGGAGGGTGACGGCGGCGGGTCCGCGACGCCTGGGGAGGATTCTGTCACGGGCTCCACCCCTGCTGATTCTCAGGGACGCGTCACAATTCCTGGTATCAGGGCCGTGGACGAAACGGACGTCGGCGCTACAATCGCTGAGCAGAATCGGTCGATAGAGCAGCAACCGTTTTGTCGGGAAGCCGTGTGGTGAAGCCATTCAACCGCCTCGTGACGATCGCCTCGCTGATCCCCACGCTGGCGGTGGCCGAGCCCATTGTGGTCTACAACTCAGGCGTGGATGACAGCGGTGTGCCGCTCAGTGGTGGGGCACTCGATCCGCATTGGCGGATAACCGTCAGCGCGGACCCCGTTTTCCCCGGCCCGAATGCCTTCGTTCTCCTGAACAACGCGCCGCTGTTCTCCGGTGGCGGCACACCCAATACCGCGATCTCCAAGTGGATCGGCCTGCGTGCCGATGGCGGACACCTGTTCCCCCGGAGCAATTGCACCGACGGCTGCACGGAGGCCGACTACCACTTCGAGACCACCTTCGATCTGACCGGTCTGAATCCGGCTATGAGCGTGATCACGGGGCAGTGGAGTCCTGATGATTCGTCGGTGATGCTGCTCAATGGCGTGCCGGTCGCCAGCTACCCATACGTTCAGGGCGTCAACTGGCGGGTGTTCGCGCCCTTCACGATCACGACCGGTTTTGTGCCGGGCGTGAACACGCTCACGGTGATCGTCAATAACCACTTCCTGCCCAATTCCAACTTGGCGGCCAATCCGAGCGGGCTGCACCTGCAGATCAGCGGGACCTCCCAAATATGTCGGGTTCCTTTTGCCGATGCTGACGGCGATACTGACGTGGATCACGACGATTTTGCGGTCTTTCAGCGATGCTACGCCGCCGGGGGCGGCGTGCTGCTGCCCGAATGCTCGTGCTTCGATCGATTCACCGATGCACCCTCGCAGATCGACCACAATGACCTGCAGGCGTTCATCTCGTGCCGAACCGGCCCGAATGTTCCCTTCGACCTGCAGAATCCGCCGGCCGGCTGCATCCCCTGAGCCTGGCAGATCGGCTGATCCGACGTGAGAGGGTGATCCTCAGATCGGGCTCCCGGTCGCACGTTCCGCGGCGCGCGAACGCTGATTCTGTGCGTTCCGCGGTGCGTCGGGCTGCGAGAGCAGGGCGGGAACCGCGCCGCCCATGTCTTCGAGCCGCCAGCGCATGTGGGGGTCTGATTGATCCCGAGCCACCGAGGTGATGGCGTTCATGAGACCGAAGACGGAATCGTCCTGCTCCCTGCGAAACCGCACGAGGATCTCGTGCCACGTCCTCGTGTCGAGGGCCTCGCGGGTTCGGCCCAGCAGGGGGAAGAAATGGACGGCCAGGACCGCGGCCCGCCGGAGGGTGGGCCGCATCTCGCTGACCAGTCTTGTGAACGTCTCGGGGGCGAGGCATCGTTCGACGGTGGTCTGCAGGGCGAGGCGGGCATCGGCGCAGTCGCAGTCAGCATCCACGCGCTCGATGCGCTGTGCCTCGCCGGCCATGGTCACCACGGCACCGTTGCCGCAGAGCTGACGGAAGAGGTACGGGCAGATGAGCACGTCCTGCGGCGTGACCCGGGCCGCGACACCACCTTTGAGAGCATCGCCCGGGCGGATCTCCTGCACCTGCGGAAGGGTGGCCCGCAGGTACAGATGGCCGCTGGGTTCAGCCCGGTCGGTGACGGTGCCGCCGGCGCAGGCGACTTCAACGGTGATGAGTGTGCGGATTTCTTCGATGGTGGGGAGACGCGTCGCGTCCATGGCATGGCTCCTTGCTGGGTTGGGGCCCGAGAACGATACACGCCCTGAATTTTAGCGCGGCCGGCGCCACAGACTAGCGGAATTCGATGAAATGCCCGTTCGGGCGGGATCATCGGTGCGAAGGGCGGCGTGTCGACGGGGCCAGCTCAGCTTCCCCGCGCTTCGACAGGGGGGCGGAAAGCGAGGCCGGCCAGTCGGTCAGGCGGTCCCCGGCGGTGAAAAAAGAGTTGACAACGGGGCGGGATGCGGATCTATTGACCGCTAATCCACAGAGGGCCGGACTTGGCCAGGGAACGCACCGACACGAAGGCGCTCCAGCGGACGCTGCAGGAGTTGTTCGACGCCCAGCGAGACGACCAGCGGCTGCGCGACAACCTGGAGGGTCTTCGCCGGACGGATGGCTTCTCGGGGTTGACGTGGTTCTGGGGACCCTATCTGTACGAGCGCGGCGCGGCGGTTTTCCGCCCGCTCATTCTCAATCACTTCTCTGACTGGACGGTATCGAGCTCCGGGCGATGGTCGCGGGTGCCGTGGGCGGACCATGCGGAGCGCCTGGAAGCATGGCTGGTGCGGGCGCGCGGAAAACGCGATTCCGCGCTGGTCCGGCGACTCCTGCGCTGGAAGTTCGCCGGGAAGGGCTGGGGCATCGACCACAAGGCGTGGAATGCCGCGCTGCTGGCGGAGTATCGAGCGGCGCCGACGGCCGCAGCGCGGGCGATCGTTCTCAACGAATTTGATGACTGGTTTCAACTCGATGAAGAGACGGCGCTGCGACTGTACAGCACGGATCGTGCAGCCGGAGCGTTTATTCTGCGACACCTGCCACAGAGCGTATGGGGCGGCGAAAAACGCAAGCCCTGGCCGCGGCTGGCCGATACGGCCGCCAAACAGCAGGATACGGACTTCTTGTTTGCCCTCTATCGCAAGCTCACACCCATCAAGACCTGGCAGGCGGACATTCTCGTCCTCGTCCGCTCGGTCTCAGACCCCCAGCAGCTCGATACGGAGCTGGATCGGCGGCATCTGGATGGCTGGGGGCTCAAGCTGGGCGACGGGATGATCCAGCTTCTGGAGGCCCGCGGGCGCGATGTCATGCCGTATGTCCGGCGGCACCTGAACAAGACCATTGGCGGCTGGTCGGGCGACAAGCCCGAACCGTTCGTGAAGCTCGCCGAGCGGCGCGGGTGGTGGGACCTGTGGGCGGCGGCGATCCGGGCCAGCCGTACGAACGATCTGTTCAACAAGGCAGTCGAGCAGTTGTTGAAGAATTCGTCGCTGGCTGAGAGTGATCGTCTCCAGCGGTTGCGGGCCCTGGCGGGGGTTTCGCGGGAATGGAACTGGGCCGGCTTCGGCATGGCCCAGGTTCACAGCCTCACCGACGACCTGGCCGTCACGCTTTACCAGCGCTATCCGGGGCTGATCCACGGTCCGTTCAAGCCCAACATCACGCCCACGTGGTGGCAGGGGCTTCCCAAGCTGCTCGCGGCTGCCCAGGCGGCGGGTGACGACGAACTGGTCGACCTGATGGCGAGCCGATACGCGACGCGGGCGCGGTATGAGTACGCCTGGCAGCGCAAGGAGCGCGACGCAGTCATGGACACGGCCGACGAGCTCGGCGCGTATTACGAGCGCATCCGCGAGGCGAACCCGGCCGAGTTCGCACGCCGCGCGGCGAATGTGCTGACGCGCATCCCGGCTTTTGCCATCATGGGCTATCGGCAGGTGCTCAAAACGAACCAGCTCGCGCGATTGCTGTTCGTGCGGTCGTTCGGCGCGTTCCTCGATGCCCCGCGGGCGGTGCAGGATCTGGTCGAGGGCTCCGACATCCACGTTCAGATGCTCGCCTACCGCGTCCTCGCCCAGCATGACGGTCGGGCGCGGGCGATGGCCGTCGCGAATCTCGACATCCTGCTCGGCACGCTCCTTCGCCCGCTGCATCGCAAGACGCGGCTGCCGGCGTTCGATGCCCTCGCCAACGCGGCCCGGGGCGATGCGGACGCCGCCCGGCGCGTGCTCGAACGCGCACGCCTGGCTCTGTGTCTGCCTGACAAGAAGTATCCCAAGGAGCAACTGGTGGGGCTCATCGGCCGTGTTCTGCACGCCCGGCCGGAGCTGCGGCGGCCGTCCGAGCGACCGAAGGTCTATGGGCTCCAGGCACCTGTGGAGGTGACCGCATGATCGTCCTGGTGGACTATGCGTCGCCTTCGGTGCTCGAGATCAACCGCGATGCGGCCAACCTCGGTATTGCCGCGAACGCGCGGCGGCCGGTACGCTTTCACGGCCGGGTGGCGCGGCAGGGATTCAATCTCCGAATCGCCCTGCGGGCCCTGGGCGAGGCCATCTGGTCGGATGACACGTGGATTTCCACGTCCGACCTGCTCGATCCGGTGATCACCATCCACCCCGACCGGATCTTTTTCGAGGCATTCAGCCAGGATCAGTCCACGTACGCCGCGCTCATCGTCGATCCTTCCATCTTTGAGACGCAGGGCGAGCTCGTCACTGGCACAACAAATATCGACTTCACGGCGTGGCTCTGGGGTGCGCTCGGCGAGATGCGCACGAGTCGCGATACGACGTTCCGCGTCGGCGCGGAGGGGCTGGCGCTCGAGACAACGGAGGCCGGCGGGCGTTTCGAGAAGAAAGTGGATCTGCCCGACACGTGGGTCCGTGGATTCCTGCAGGTTCAGGCGGCGATGGGCATGCCGGGCACGCGGCTGACCGTGCGGCCGATCGATCTGCTCTCGGCCATCCGGTTCCTCCGGTATACGAAGGCGAAAGTGTCGCCACGGGCGTTGCGCTACGAGTTCGAGCCGGGCCAGGACGCGCGGCTGGTGCTCGAACCGTGGGAGCACGTTGTGCCGCTCGAAGGGGCCGAGCACAACTACACCGAGCCGAAGACGACGCGCGTCTGGGGCCGCCGGCGGCTCAAGCTGATCGAGGGCCTGCTGCCGTTCGCCGATTCGGTGGACATCTATCTCAAGGGGCGCGCCCTGCCGAGTTTTTATGCCGTGAAGCTGCCGGGCATGACGTTTCTGCTCGGCCTGACGGGATGGTCGGGCGAGGGGTTCACCGGAACCGGCGGGTTTGATGCGCTGGCCGAGGCGGCGGCCGCGGACGACGTGCTGCTCGGGCCGGCGATGAAACTGCTTCAGAGCAAATACCACGTGTCGATCGGAGAACTGGCGGAAGCGCTGAGCGTTGACCGCGTGAAAGCCTCGGCTGTCCTCGTCCGCCTCTGCCGGCAGGGGCGCTGCATGTACGACGTGGAGACGCGGCGGTATCGTCATCGCGAGCTCTTTGAGCAACCGGCCGACGAGGCGAAGTATTTTCCGCCCGACCGGCGCCGCGAGCTGGCCACGAAGATGCTCGCGGAGGGCCGCGTGGAGTTGGCCTCGTGCGCCGTTGAGGAGACGAGTAAGACGCGCCACCTCAAGACGCCCGAGGGCCGGATTACGCGGCAGATCACCTACCGCGACTGGCGGGTGATCGGAAAAGCGGGCGATGTGGGGCCGGTGGAGGTTGTGATCAACGATACGGGGCGGATCATCTTCGGGCGCTGCACGTGCCCGTTCTTCGACGAGAATCTGATGAATCAGGGGCCGTGCGAGCACATGCAGGCGGTCTTCCAGGCGAGCGAGGGCTATCGCAAGGATGCGGCGACGAGTGTCGCGGCCGCGGCAGAAGATCTCCAGGCCCCGCGCAAGGAGCCGTCGCGCTACGAAGTCGAAGGCGGCGGGGGAGACGACGAAACCGGCGAGGAGGAGGAAGAAGCATAGGACGTGTGATGCCCGGGCCCGGCGGCCTGCAACCAGCCATGTGTGCCGCGGTGTTTCGCCGCGGAGGCGCGTTGATCCATTCACGCCGCCACGGCTCCCAGCGTACGCAACGCCGGGAGGCCACGAGTCCAGAGCCTTGCAAGTGGTTCCGCGCCGGGCCCGGCCATCCGCGTCCTATCGACGAACTGAGATGACTTTGAGGAAGCGCTCTTGGGACTGATGAACTGGCTTGCGGGGCTGCTGGGCATACGCCGGACGGTGCGGCGCGATGTCTCCACCGTTTCCATCGGCGAGGGGGCTGCCGAGGCCGAGACCACGCACGAGATCGTCCAGACTGTCCCCCAGCCGCTCAAGCCGAATCACCGCCGCATGACGCACCGAGATCCGCGCCTGCTGCCCAAGCGTAAACCCAAGCTCTCGCCGACCGTATGGACGCGCCCGAAGAAAAAGCGCGTCATGCAGGCTGCCGAGGCCGGCCGTCTTTTTTCGGGCACGCTCCGTACGCGCGACCGCAACATCCGCGATCTGGCGGCCGATGAAGAGCAGCTCCAGCGCTACGGCCTGCCGCTCTGGCGAACGGAAGAAGACCTGGCCGCCGCGCTGGGCCTGACCGTCAAGCAGCTTCGCCACTACAGCATCCACCGCGACCGGGAAACCAGCCCGCACTACGTGACGTTCGTCATTCCCAAGCGTCACGGCGGCCACCGCCTGATTCACGCTCCCAAGCAGCGGCTCAAGGCGATCCAGCGGCAACTGCACGAACTGCTCGTCTCCAAACTACCTGTCAGCCCGCACGCCCATGGCTTCGCCGAGGGCCGGTCGGTGGCCAGCAATGCGGCGCCGCACGTCGGTAAGGCGGTCGTCCTCAAGTTCGATCTGAAGGATTGCTTCCCCACCATTCATTACGGCCGGGTGCGCGGTCTGCTCATCGCGCTGGGGTACAGCTATCCGGTCGCGGCGGCGCTGGCGGTGCTCATGACCGAGCCCGAGCGCCAGCCGGTCGAGGCGGAGGGCAAGCTTTATCACGTGCCGGTCGGCCCCCGCGTGTGCGTCCAGGGCGCCCCAACGAGCCCGGGGCTGTGCAACGCTGTGCTGATGCGGCTGGATCGTCGTCTCGCGGGCCTGGGACGTCGGCTGGGCTTCGACTACAGCCGGTACGCCGATGATCTGACGTTCTCGGGCGACGATGCCGACGCCGTCAAGCCGCTACTGGGGCTGGTGCCCCGGATCGTGAAGGACGAGGGTTTCGCGGTCAACCGGGAGAAAACCCAGGTCCAGCGACAGGGTCGGCGACAGCGTGTGACGGGGGTGACCGTCAATCAGTGCGCGGGACTCTCGCGCCAGGAGCGGCGGCGGCTCCGGGCGGCCGTTCACCAGCAGCAGCGCAGCGGTGCCGATGTCACGGCCCGCCGCCGCCTCGGCGGCAAGCTGGCCTACCTGAAGATGCTCAACCCGGCCCAGGCCGAGCCCCTCATCGCCGCCTTTAAGGCCTCTGCCTCGTAGGCCTCCCCCTCCCCCCTCTGAGCCCAAGCTCCCATGGGGTGCTCCCGTCCATCGAGTAGGTCCGGCCTGCCGGGCCGGATCTGCGAGGGGTGCGTATGTGCGCTCGGCCGAGGTCCTGCCCGGCAGGCAGGACGTAGCCGAGGTCCTGCCCGGCAGGCAGGACGTACCCAAGGTCCTGCCCGGCAGGCAGGACCTACGGGGGCGACGCCGCAGCCGGCGTTGAGCCTTCCCCTGCTCAGCTGGGGTCAAGACCGCGTCGGCCGGGTAGGATGAAACTTTCGCCCTGCCGCCACTGTCGTTACGACAGACACGGGAGCCGAACGTGCCCTCGAGCCATGACACGCGTGAAGATGCTGAACTGGCTCAACTCGCCGGAAGCGGAGACCGGCAGGCTTATGGGGCGTTGGTCGACCGTCACCTGTCGAGTGTATACGCCGTGATCCGCCGAATCGTGGTCAATTCGAGCGACGCGGAAGACCTGACGCAGGACACCTTCGTGCGGGCCCTGACCCGGCTCGACCAATACGGCCGGGATTACCCCTTCCGGAACTGGCTGCTCAAGATCGCGACGAACGTCGCCATCAACCACGTCCGGTCCCGGCAGCGGGAGAAGGCCCGGTACCCGCGGCTGATCCAGGACCAGTTGCAGCGTGAGGACGAGCCGACGGACGTGCCCAGCTCGGCCGAATGGAAGGCCTGGCTCGATCGGCTCGATCCGCAGCAGCGGACGGCCCTGGTGCTGTTTCACTTCCAGGAGATGCCGTACGCCGAGATTGCCCGTGTCATGGAGGTGCCGGTCAACACGGTGCGGACGTATCTGCACCGCGGCCGGCACCGCCTCAGAGAATTGATGACCGCAAAACCCTTGCCGGAGAAGGGATCATGGACTGTCGCGATGTAGCCAGAGACATCGATGCGTATTGGGACCGGGAACTGCCCGCGGACCGGTCGGCCCGGATTCGGGCGCATCTGGGGCAATGCCCCGCATGCCACGCCGAATTCGGGCGGCTGGACGACTGGCTTTCCGCCCGGGAATCGGTGGTCGTGCCCGCGGATCTGCGGGATCGGGTCGTGGCCGCGGTGCTCGAAGCAGTCGATCAGGGGCGTGGCACAGGCGTCTTGCCTGTGGAGCACGGCCAGGGAGGCGGCTTCCACCGGAATGCAGCAAAAACGGGCACACCGCTAACCCCGCGCCGGACCGAGGCCCCCGTCTCTCACGGGAAGTACCATCGTCTGATCCCGCTTGTCTGGGCCGGGGCGCTGGCCGCCTGCATCACGCTGTTGTTCGTCAGCCGGCCGGATGTGATCAGAACCTCCCCTTCGATCACCACCCCTCCCGACCCGGTCATGATCCCGAGCTTTGTGATGGCCGCACTTCAGCCCAGTCCGATCGCCGCCGCCGGCGCCGCGATGGCCCAGGCGGCCGCCCTCGAGCGGGTCACGCAAACCCGACCTGAACTGCCGCTCCGCACCGGCCGCCGACCGCTGCGGGCGGATTTCGTACCCGCTGATTCGAGTCGAAATGTGCAGCAACTCCCCGCTGTCATCTCCGCCGTGTCGCCTTTGGGAGCGTAAAGCGCATGTCTCGCACACCACGCATCTGCACGTTGATGACTTCGGCCGCCCGGCCGGCCGCGGCCATGCTCATCGCCGTTGCCGGCTACGGCGTCTACGCTCAGACCGCTCCGGACCCGGTCGAGCGGGAGATGGAGTTCGTGGACAAGCTGGCCGACGCCACCGATCTTTATAACGCCAGTCAATACAGTGATGCGCTGGTGGCGTTTCAATCACTGGTGCAGTCGTATCCGGACCTCGACACCGACGGCTACGCCACGCTGGGGCTGGGTGACTGCCTGGCCGCCCTCGGGCGTGTGGCCGAGGCGCGGCGGGTGTATGAGTCGGCGATGACGCCGGACCCGCGCCGTCAGGAGGCCATCCGCAACCGCCTTGAGGAACTTCTGCTCAAGGGGCCCATCACCGACGCGGCGCTGGATCAACTGCGGACCGCTACTCAAGACCCCGCAACCAGCCGATTCACTTCCGCGTGGCGTCTCGCCCGGGCCATCCAGAAGCAGGCCGCCGAGCGCCTCGCCGAGGCCGCCGAGGCCTTTCGCACCGCGGCGAAAGCGCCCGGTGAGAAACCCTGTTCATCCCAGCAGCTTACCAACCAGGCGATCTATCTCGACGAACTCCTCGACGATCTCAAGTTCCTGATCGACGAGATCGAGGGGCATCTGAACATGCCGCGTCGCATCGGGCCCGGCCCCGACGGCGAGAATACCGAGCCCCGGACGCAGGAGCTGCGGCTCGAGCAGGTGCTCAAGATGCCCAACGGCCGGCAGGTGCGGATCGAGATCCAGCAGCATGAGGGCTCCGATCTGAGCGTCCAGATCGACGGCAACTGCGTCTCTCTCACCGCCGCCGAACAGCAACTGCTGCGGCGTCATCAGGACCGCTGCAGCGCGATTATTCTGAAAGCCGCGAACCGTCCGCCGACGGCGGCGCCGAAAGCTGGCGGGAAGTGAAGCCAGGCCGGCCTGCATCTTCATTGATGGGAGTACACATGAGACCCGTCACCATTCTCAGCTCACTGATTGCGTGCGTCGGCTTGATCAGCCCGGCCGTAGCTCAAGCGCCCGCCGCGCCGGCCGCGCCCGCCACACATCCGGCGCAGATCGAGTTCAACTTCAAGTGGCGGCCCGGCCAGACGTTCACGCAGAGAATCGTCTCGCGCACCGTCGGCACGTGCGGGCTGCCCGCCCCGCTGCCCGAGCAGAAAATGTCGCAGACGATGGAGGAGACCGTCGTCGCCCGCTGCCTGAAGGTGAACGAGGACGGATCGGCCGAATTCGAGATGATGATCGACGGCCTGGTGATGAAGATGACCATCGGCGGGCTCACCATCCGCTACGATTCGCGCACGTATGACCCGAATGCGAAGATGGACTGGGTCACCGAGTTCGTCAGCAAGATCTTCAACGCGATGAACGGGGCGAAGTTCACCACCACGGTGGCTCCCAGCGGCCGGGCGATCAAGATCGAAGGGCTCGGGCTGGCCCTCAAGAAGATGGCGGCCAGCCTGGGCGACGGCGAGCAGGAGGCGATGGCCAAGAGCATGCTCGACCAGATGAGTTCCATGATGGACGAGAATGCCATGGGCCAGGAGATCCAGTCGCTCTACCGGATCGTGCCCGGCAAGCCCGGCCCCTACAAAATCGGCGACAAGTGGGAACACACGTGGGATTTCAAGCTGCCGTTCCTCAATCTGGCGATGAAGGGCAAGGGCGAATATGAGCTGGCGGCGCTGGAGACGGTCAGCGGCCGTCCGTGCGCGAAAATCCTGACCCGGGAGACCGTCGAGCTGACCACTCCGGCGCCCGGCGATGCCGCCGCGGCCGCGCAGGCACCCAAACAGGGTCCCCTGGCGGAGATCATGCGCCAGCTCGATCTCAAGCTGTCCACCAGCGGGGGGGAGGGCTACGCGTACATCGACTATCGGACGGGTGAAATCGTCCAGGTCCGCGGAACGCAGACCATGAAGCTCATCATGACCATCAAGCCCAATCCGCAGGCCAAGACCGAGCAGGAGCAGCAGAACGTCGAGATCGCCCAGACTTTCCGGATGAGTCTGCGCGCCGATCTCGTCGAACCCGGCGCCGCCGACGCATCCACCCAGCCGGCGCAGTCCGCCGCTACCCAGCGATGAGCCCTGCTCTCCTGGAGTGCGGTGGCAACGACACCGCTTTGGCTTTCAGCCGAGTCGCTGCGGCGCCGTGGCTTTCAAACCCTTTCCGATAGATCCTCCTGCAGTGAGCCAAAGCGGTGTCGTTGCCACCGCACTCCAAAACGCCTCCCGAAGGGCTGTTGCGCGCGACACGTTGATTCAGCCCGTGCCCGTGAGCATTTGTGCCAGCCAAAGGAACACCCGACGTCCAGCATGCTCCTCGTCCATGAACCATGCGATGGTCAGGATTTGATAGTGGAACGTCAGCAGCCAGGCTGCGAGTGTGTTCACTGGCGAGTTCACGATCCTCAGACGCGCCAATTGCTGATAGAGCCGGCTGCCAGCCTCCCGATGCCGCTTCCAGTACAGCGCCCACATCCGGTTGACCGCCAGCCCGACGCCCTGCGACATGCCCCACAGCGCATACGAGAGATACAGGCCGTGCCACACGCCGCAGAACAGGAACGTGATGAAATAGTTGAGAAAAACATGCCGCCGGTTGCCGCCGAGGGGGATGTAGAGGTAATCGCGCAGCCAGGAACCGAGCGTGATGTGCCAGCGCCGCCAGAACTCGGCCAGGCTGGCCGCTTTCCACGGGTATTGGAAGTTCTCGGGCACGCGAAAGCCCATGATCAGGCCCATGCCGATGCTGATGTCGACGTAGCCGCTGATCCAGAGATAGATGGACATCGGCGCCGCGTACAGGCAGCCGACGAAGCGGTAGGGCGGGAGGGTCCACGGGGCGTCGAAGAGCCGGTCGATCGGGAAGTTCTTGAGCATCGCCG
The DNA here is from genome assembly GCA_964591605.1 of uncultured Planctomycetales bacterium. Lineage (GTDB taxonomy): Bacteria > Planctomycetota > Phycisphaerae > UBA1845 > PWPN01 > CAYLLT01. The sequence goes on along the minus strand of CAZQEN010000062.1, from coordinate 8,782 downwards.
ACATGACGCCCAGCCGCACGAGGCCGAAGACGATGCGGATCGCCGCCGCCCCGAAATCACGATCTCCCGTCAACTGGTGTTGCTCGTGTAGCTCCTGCGGGCAGGTCCCGCCTGCGGGGCGGGACCTGCGATGGGCCGGCATCTCGCAGGCATAGGTCCCGTCCGGCAGACGGGACCTACTGTCTGGTAACTGCGGGGTCAGCGCGGGAGGAGGCCCTGCCAAACTGGCGAGCTGTTCAGCGAACTCCGGATACCGGTAGATCGGCCCCATCCGCACCGTCGGTGCGAACAGCAGATACGCCAGAAACTCGCGGAGCGGCGGGGCGGTCATCTTGTGCTGCGCCGTGTCCACCAGCACGTGCACGGTCTTGAGAAAGACGTAGCCGATCCCGGCCCAGTGGAGATAGAAGTACAGCGGCTCGCGCAGCGTCGGCGTCCGGATCGGCGGGATGAACGGGGGCTGCGGGAAGGCGATGAATCCGGCGTACACGACCGCGCAGAGCAGTATGCCCGGCGCGATCCGACCCGGCCGTCCGCAGCTTCGCACGAGCACCAGGCCCAGCAGCGCGAGCAGCAGCAGCATCGCTGTGTAGCCGGGCCCGAGCGTCACCAGCAGCAGCGCCAGGCTGCTGGCCGTCAGGTAGTTCACGCGGCGGTGCGGGGGGACGATCCAGAAGAGAACTGCCAGGGGCAGATAGAGCAGCAGGCCCAGCGGCCCGCGCGGAAGGTCGTGCCCATCCTGCAGCAGATGGAGGAATCCATCCCAGCGCCAGTCCCAGGTGAGAGCGGATAGGATCAAACCATCTCCATCGTGTGACGGATCACCCGCTTGTGTGTGGCACAGGCGTCCCGCCTGTGCTGCACCGGCGAGACGCCGGTGCCACACCCACCGGCGAGACGCCGGGGCCACACCTCACAGCCAGGATGGCTGTGGCCGGGTGAATTGCCCGCCCCGCCGCGACCGTTATAATCGCGGACCGATTGGGAAACACAATGTCGCGCTGGCAAGGATTCGCGGAATGGCACATATCGTCTGTCTGCTGCCGGGGGATGGAATCGGGCCCGAAGTCACGACGGCCACGCGCCAGGTGATCGAGGCGGCCGGGGTCGACATCGAGTGGGTGGTCCTGCCGGCCGGCTCGACGGCGCTGGAGTTCTGCGGCAGCGTGCTGCCGGAACGCACGCTGGCTGCCATCGACGGCCACGGCATCGCCCTCAAGGGGCCGGTCACCACGCCGATCGGCACCGGCCACGCGAGCGTCAACGTGACGCTCCGCAAGCGGCTGAATCTCTATGCGGCCGTGCGGCCCGTTCGCACCATGCCGGGGATCAAGACGCGATTCGACAACGTCGAGATGGTCATCATTCGCGAGAACACCGAGGGGCTGTACTCGGGCATCGAGAACGAGATCGTGCCCGGCGTGATCCAGAGCCTCAAGATCGCCACCGAGCCGGCCTGCACGCGGATTGCCGAATATGGCTTCAACTACGCGGTGACGCACAACCGCAAGAAGGTGACTGTCTTCCACAAGGCCAACATCATGAAGAAGTCGGACGGGCTGTTCATCCACTGCGCCCGCCGCGTGGCCGAGCGCTATAAGGGGCGGATCGAGTACAACGAGCTCATCATCGACAACGGCTGCATGCAGATGGTCCGCGACCCGTCGCAGTTCGACGTGCTGCTGCTCGAGAACCTCTACGGCGACATCATCAGCGACCTGGCCGCGGGCCTGGTGGGCGGGCTGGGCGTCGTGCCCGGGGCGAACATCGGCGACAAGTGTGCCGTCTTCGAGGCCGTCCACGGCTCCGCCCCGGACATTGCCCGCAAGGGGATCGCCAACCCGCTGGCGTGCATCATGAGCGGCGTGATGATGCTCAACCACCTGGGCGAGACGGCCGCGGCGACGAAGATCAAGAACGCGTACAACGCCGTGCTGGCCGAGGGGAACCCCGAGGTGCTCACTCGCGACATCGGCGGGCGCGGCACGACCGAATCGTTCACACAGGGCATCATTCGCGCGATGAACGGTTGATCCCGCACCTCATTCAACACGAAGACACGAAGGCACGAAGAATGACGCAAGGCTTCGCTGGTGTGGATCGCACCCCTCCATCAGTTCTTCGTGTCTTCGTGCCTTCGTGGTTAGTGGGATCGCAGGTATCGGCGCTTCCGAAGAGGAACGGGTTTTTTGGGTGGTGAGACTTTCATTGTCGGCACGCGCGGCTCGCTGCTGGCCCGCACGCAGACGCAGTGGTTTATCGACTTGCTGCGCCAGGCCCATCCGCAGCTCGACGTGCGAGCGCAGATCATCACTACGCAGGGCGACCGCGACCAGACGCGTCCGCTGCCGGAAGTCGGCGCCAAGGGGCTTTTCACCGTCGAGCTCGAGCAGGCGCTGCTGGCCGGCACGATCGACATCGCGGTGCATTCGGGCAAGGATCTGCAATCGGTGCTCGCCGCCGGCCTCGAAATCCTCTGCTATCCCGAGCGTGAAGACCCGCGCGACGCCTGGGTGGCTGCGAAGGGCCTGGCCTTCACCGATCTGCCCGCGGGCGCGGTCGTCGGCACGAGCAGCCTGCGCCGCCAGGCTCAGCTTCGCATGCAGCGCCCCGACCTGCAGTACGTCCCGCTCCGCGGGAACATCGACACGCGCATCCGCAAGGTCCACGAGGGCCAGTGCGCCGGGGCCGTGCTCGCCCTGGCCGGCCTCAAGCGCGCGAACCTCGCTCACCATGTGACGCACCCGTTTGAGCCCGACGATTGCCTGCCGGCCCCCGCGCAGGGCGCGCTGGCCATCGAGGGCCGCAGCGCCGACACGCGCGTCCGGGAGCTGCTGGCCAGCGTCAACCACGAGCCGACGGCCGTCGCCGTCCGGTGCGAGCGGGCGATCCTCGCCGAGCTCGACGCCGGCTGCCGCGCCCCCGTCGCCATCTACGCCCGCTGCGACGCCGGCCAGCTCACCTGCGATGCCATCGTCGTTGACCCGATTGGCCAGAAATGGGTCCGCAGCCACGCCGCCCGCCCGCTGGCCGCCGCCGCGGAAGTCGCCCAAGTCATTCTGACCGAACTGAAAGCCGGCGGTGCCGAGGCCATCATCGCCGCCTGCCGGCCGTAGATCGCCTTGGCAGGTCCCGCCTGCCGGGCGGGACCTCCCAATGGATGATCAGGACTTCATTGAAAACTTGCTTTGCCTGATTGTTGCGCCCCTTCAGGGCTTGACCCTCCTTGACCCACTCATACCCAGGCCGTTGGCCTGGGCTGGCTTGTTGCCGGGCCTTTGGCCCTGCGGGTTGCATCGGCTGCTCAGGCCGGTGATGCTGTAAGGCAGATTGCGGGGTACGGGACCCATGCTGCAGATTCGATCCTTTCAGCCGGGAGACGAGGAGGCGGTCGTTTCGCTCTGGCGCCGGTGCGATCTGGTGCGGCCGTGGAACGATCCCTACAAGGACATCCAGCGCAAGCTGCGCGTTTGGCCGGACCTGTTCCTTGTAGGAGTGCTCGACGGTCAGATGATCGCCACCGTCATGGCGGGCTATGAGGGGCACCGCGGCTGGATCAATTATCTGGCTGTCGACCCGGAGCACCAGCGCCGCGGCTTCGGCCGGGAGATGGTGAACCGCGCCGAACAACTCCTCCGCGAGGCCGGCTGCCCCAAGATCAATCTGCAGATCCGAAGCTCGAATACGGGCGTCATCGAATTCTACCGCCGCGTCGGCTATGCGGTGGATGAGGTGGTGAGCATGGGCAAGCGGCTCGAAAACGACCAGGCGTAGGCGCTCGACGCATGCCTGCGAAGCACTGTCGGCCGATCACTGGAAACGGACGACCGACGAACCATGAGCAAGGCTCGTTAAATCCAGGGTCCTGCCATAATGGCCATCACATAGGCTCCGGCAAGATACAAGAAGACAACGAACAGCCCCAGCCCGATGCGTACTGTTATTCGAGCCCGCATGAATGCGATCAGGATAAGGGAGGGGAGGGGAAATCCGAGGACCAACACACTTTCCAGTCCCAGGAGCTTGTTGCATGCCAGCAAAGCGGGAATGGGGAGTATCAGAGCGAGGGTAAGGAGTGCCAGGTTCCGGAGTCTGTTGTTTGGCTTTCCAGAACGGCTTCCATACCGCAGAGTATCTACATCGGCCTCATTATGATGCATAAGCTCCCCTGTTGCGTGCTTCTGAGGCGAAGGACTACTGTACCGGTTCCTGGCTCCAAGGTCTATCTACGAGTCGGTCTTCACATGGCGCCGTCAACCCGGAGGATTCTCGATGAAATCCTATCGCAAAGAACTCTGGTTCCAGACCCCGCATCGCCGCGATTACATCAACATCACGCCCGAGGTCGAGCAGGCCGTCAAAGACAGCGGCGTGCGTGAGGGGCTGTGCCTTGTCAACGCGATGCACATCACGGCCAGCGTCTACATCAACGACGCCGAGCCCGGCCTGATCAAGGACTACGACGACTGGCTCGAAAAGCTCGCCCCGCACGCGCCGATCGACCATTACCGCCACAACCAGACGGGCGAAGACAACGGCGACGCCCACCTCAAGCGCCAGATCATGGGCCGCGAGGTGGTCGTGGCCGTCACCGGGGGCAAGCTCGACTTCGGCCCCTGGGAGCAGATTCATTACGCGGAGTTCGACGGCCGTCGGCGGAAGCGCGTGCTGGTCAAGATCATCGGCGAGTAACCCCGTGCCCAGACGTCGATCCGCAGTCCCGGCCGGCCAGCGTCGTTTCGGCGCCCACATGTCCGTCGCCGGCGGGCTG
>CAZQEN010000062.1:0-4001 GCA_964591605.1 uncultured Planctomycetales bacterium | reverse complement strand
CAGATCATGGGCCGCGAGGTCGTCGTCGCGATCACCGGCGGCAAACTCGACTTCGGCCCCTGGGAGCAGATCCACTACGCCGAATTCGACGGCCGACGGCGGAAACGAGTGCTGATCAAGATCATCGGGGAGTAGAAGAATGAGGAGCAAACAGCGATCACGCTATCAAACACAGTGGGCGGCGCAATTCTACGTGGCAGGTGAATTGTGCCGACGGGGATACATGGTTGCTCTGACCCTCGGCAACGCACCCCGAACGGACCTGCTGGCAACAAGCCCATTGGGACAATGTTTTCGGGTCGAAGTGAACGGGCAGTCCACGAAGAACTTCTGGCTGATTCGATGCCATGACGTTGACAAGAGTCACTTTTATGTGCTGGTATTTCTGCCGACGAAGGGACCGCCTGAGTTCTTCATTTTGACCTGCGAAGAAGTGCAGACCTTGCGACTGGAGTACGCGACCCGGATGAAAGAAAGGGGCCGCTATCGTGATGAGTTGGGCGGCCTCAACTGGACTACACCCCTCGCGCACCGTGATAGGTGGGACAAGTTACCCGAATAGGCCTCATGCACCCAGCCGCTGCAGTGCTTTCTCGTAGTCGGCATGCGACCCGATGAAGAACCAGAGGATCACGTCACCGCGCCACCGCCCGATCGGCCGGTAGTCGCTCGTGATCCGAATCGACCAGACATCGTCGTAACCGGCCAGCTTCTTGAATCGCAGGCTTGGGTGCTGGGGGTCTGTGAGGAAAAGCTTGTAGGCAAGCCGCGCCTGTCGTTGAACCACCGACGGCAGCGACGCAAAGTCGCGACGAAAGTCAGAGGAGACACGGGAGGTCACAGGCCGTCGGGGTCGAGCGGCTGGCTCTGCCCCGCCTCGTGTTCAGCCCATGCTCGATCGGCCAGCCGTCGCAGCTTCTCGGGAGACCGTGCGAAGAGTTCCTCCCATCGCCGCTCCGACTCGATCTCATCGAGTACGAGCCGGCCGATGGCGTCCTGTTCGGGCTCGCTCAGTTGCTGCGCTCTGGTCACCGCTTGTTCAAGAAGCTTCGTCATGCCGGTATTGTAGCGGTCGGGTCGGGCCGGCAGCAATACATATGTGAGAGGCTCGCATGGCGCATCAAAACCCCCTCCCTGCCCATCAGCGCCGCTTCGGCGCGCATGTGTCCATTGCCGGCGGGCTGCACCTGGCCTTCGAGCGCGGGTTGGAGCTGGAGTGCGATGCGATTCAGGTGTTCGTCAAGAACCAGCGGCAGTGGAAGGCGAAACCTATCACGGCGGATGAAACCTCGCTCTGGAACGACGCCCGCGAGGCGACGGGGATCTCGCCGGTCATCGCACACGACACGTACCTGATCAACCTGGCCGCTCCCGATGACGCCCTCTGGAAGAAGAGCATCGATGCCTTCGTCGACGAGCTGGAGCGCTGCGAGCAGCTCGGGATCGCCGGGCTGGTCACGCATCCGGGCTCGCACTGCGGCCGGGGCGAAGCCTGGGGGCTCGAACGGATCGCCCGGGCGCTGGATCTCGTTCATCGGCGCACACCCGGCTTCCACGTCGAAACCCTGCTGGAGGTCACCGCTGGCCAGGGCTCCGCACTGGGCTACCGCTTCGAGCACCTCGCCGAGATCATCGCACGCGTCCGCCAGCCGCAGCGGATCGGCGTCTGCCTCGACACGTGCCACCTCTTTGCGGCCGGCTACGATATCGCCTCTCCCGCCGGCTATGCGGACACCATCGCCTGCCTGGACCGCCTGATCGGGCTAAAAAACGTCAGGTGTATCCACAGTAACGACTCGAAGAAGGGGCTGGGCTCGCGCGTCGATCGGCACGCCCACATTGGAAAAGGCGAGATCGGCCTCCCGGGATTCCGTCATTTCATTGCGGATTCACGCTTTTTGGGCATCCCCATGCTCATCGAAACCGAGAAGGGCGAAGACGCCCGCGGCCGCGACTATGACCGCATGAACCTGTCGGTCCTGCGTCGCCTGGCACGGCGGTATGGCGCCCCCTGATGATCCCGGTTGAACCGCTCCGCGAAACGAGCGGCCGGGGTGTGGCCATTTTTCCGGGGGGCTATCACCACTTTGCCCGGAGGGCATTCGAGCGTTGCCAGGGGCTTTCAGTCCCTGGCACGGCGATTCCGGTTCTCCCTATTCCCCCCGCGCCTCCTCTCCTCCGCCCTTCGGGCGGAGGAGAGGAGGCGAGAGGTCTGTGTGGGGCTTCTTTTCCAGGGACTGAAAGTCCCTGGCAACCATCGTGCGCCCTGCCGGGCGAGGACCGGAGCTTTTCTTCACCCAAGTCCCGCGAGAGGTCTGTGTTGGGCATTCGTTCCAGGGACTCAAGTCCCTGGCAACCATCGTGCGCCCTGCCGGGCGAGGATCGGAGCTCCTCTGAACCCATATCCCTGAAGAATTACCAGGCCCGGCGGCCGGATTCTGCCGCGATCAGTTGACACGCCCGCCGCCCGCCGGTCCAATCTGGCGGGCGCGCATGACGCGACCTCGACGCCACATCCAGGAGGTACCTGAATGAGCAAGGTATTCACCCTCGGACTCGATTTCGGCACCAACTCCGCCCGCACGCTGATCGTGGAAACCCAATCCGGCCGGGAGGTCGCCACGGCCGTCGCCGACTATCCCAGCGGTGAGGCCGGCATCATCCTGGACAAGCGGGATCCCAACCTCGCACGTCAGAATCCCAACGACTGGCTCGTCGCAATGACCGCCGCCACGAAAGCGGCCCTGCGCAAGGCGAAGGGCATCGCCGGTTTTCGCCCCGATCGCATCATCGGCATCGGCGTCGACGCCACCGGCAGCACGCCGCTCCCCGTCGACGCTTCGGGCATGCCGCTCTCGGCGGTTCGACGCTTCGCCAAAAACGTCAACGCCCTGGCCTGGCTCTGGAAGGACCACACCTCGTTTGCGGAGGCCCAGGAGATCACGCAGGCCGCCCGCAACGAGCATCCCGAATACCTCGCCAAGTGCGGCGGCACGTACAGCAGCGAATGGTTCTGGTCCAAGGCACTCCGCTGCATCCGCGTGGCCCCGGCGGTCATGGAAGCGGCGGCCGCCTGGGTCGAGCAGTCCGACTGGATTCCGGCCATGCTCACTGAAAACACGCGTCCTTCGACGTGGAAGCGGAACGTGTGTGCGGCCGGCCACAAGGCCATGTACAGCCGGACGTGGGGCGGGCTCCCCGCGGCCGACTTCCTTGAGCGGATCCACCCGGGTCTGGGCCGGCTCCGCCGTGAGGGGACGTTCGAGGAGGCTTACGTCGCATCCGACAAGGCGGGCGAGCTCTCAGTGGAGTGGGCGAAGCGCCTGGGTCTGCCTGCGGGTATCCCCGTCGCCGTCGGGGCGATCGACGCGCACCTGGGCGCCGTCGGCTCGGGCGTCAAGCCCGGTTCGCTGGCCAAGATCCTGGGAACCAGCTCGTGCGACATGATGATCCATCCGAACTCCAGCCCGCTGCCCGATGTCCCCGGCCTGTGCGGCATCGTGGACGGGTCGATCGTGCCCGGCTACTTCGGACTGGAGGCGGGGCAGTCGGCCGTCGGCGACATCTTCAACTGGTTCGTCAACCAGTTCGACCGCGGCGAACGGGCCCACGAGGCCCTCTCAAAGGAGGCGGCGAAGATCGAGCCCGGCCAGAGTGGGCTGCTCGCCCTCGACTGGAACAACGGCAACCGCACGATCCTCGTCGACCCGCGCCTCACCGGCCTGCTGGTCGGCCAGACGCTGCACACCACGAAACCCGAGGTCTACCGCGCCCTGATCGAAGGCAGCGCCTTCGGTGCGCGGGCCATCATCGAGCGGCTCGAAGAATACGGCGTCGTGGTGGAGGAAATCATCAACTGCGGCGGCATTGCCGAGAAAAACCCGCTGGTCATGCAGATTTACGCCGATGTCACCGGCCGGCCGATGAACTCCAGCCGTTCCGGCCAGACCTGCGGCCTGGGGGCGGCGATTATCGGCGCTGTGGTGGCCGGAAAAGCGGCA
>CAZQEN010000061.1:0-27181 GCA_964591605.1 uncultured Planctomycetales bacterium | reverse complement strand
CCCGCGCCCCAGCCGCGGAGCGGCACAAGAAGGTAGCCCAGGGCGCCAGCCCTGGATAGAAGCGCCAAGTTCCCTAAAGCCCCGGAGGGGCAAAACAAACCTCCGCCCGTCGTCTTTCACAATGACCCTTCCGGGGCCCGCCGAGCGGACGCAGCGGCCACGCCCAGGGCACGATGCGCGTGATCGCTGGTGGTACGATGCAGATGGCTCTTCTGGTGCGAAATGAACCTTGCGGGCAGCGTGGTTCCAGGCACTTTCTCATGAAACCACCAGAATCCCCTTGACCTGCCACGTGGCCGGTGTACACTGGAAGTAGAAGTGAGGTCTTACCCTCCCTCTCGCCTGTCGCCGACTCCAGGCATGAACACTGCGTCCGCGCCCACACCACCCGGGGCGCCTTTGAGCGGAGTTGAATCATTCATCCCTGTTTCCGCATCGGGTTTGTGCTCCCCGAATGAGCACACATCGCCTGCCTGGAGGATCATCATGAGAAGATGGCGCGTTGGATGGATCGGCGCTGCTGCGGTCCTGCCGTTGCTCGGTCAAACCGCTCACGCCGCAATCAGGACGTTCACCGTGACGGGGACGGTCAACCAGATCACTGACTCAAAAAACCAACTCGAGGGCGCGGTTGACGTCGGCCAGTTGTTTTCGACGGCGTACTCCTTTGATTCGGCGACGGCCGATCTCTTCCCCGCTGATTCCACTTTCGGGAGATACCCATTGACGCCGCCGTTGACAATGAGCGCCGGCGGACTTTCGTTGAACTCACCCGCGCCTGCCGCTTATATCGATGTCAGTAAGACTTCGTACGCGGTCTTTGGGCATTTCACATCCACCCCATATGAAATCCACGAATTCGACCTGGTTCTGAGCTCGGGAGTCCCCAATGCTCTACCGAATGATCAGCTCCCTCTGGCTCCCCCAAATCCTTCCTTATACGGGCTCAGGTACTTCTTCTTTCATGGAAATCTGGCGGGCCAGACAGAGCAGTTTCTGGTTGGCGGCACGATCACCAGCATCACCCCTGAGCCAGGCAGTCTGGTTCTGATCATTGGCTGGCTGACCCTCTCAATGTGTGCCCGGAAACACAAGCGACTTCATCCACGTTTCTGCAAAGGACTCGTGCTCGACCAGTGAGCACGGGCAGCATACTCGCTGCCCGTTCGAGTGGGTCACGGGTAATCTGAATCCGCGCTTGCGGATGCAGACTGCCCATGCCACCTGCCTGCCACTGAACTCTGGCCGCACCCCTCCCCCGCTTCACGCCCTTGGCCCGGCTTGCACCCGATTCCCCCCGCACGTACGCTGACTGCCTCCAGTCTGTGTCCTCTTCAAGGAGCCCGACATGACTCCACATCGATCGATCCGGCGGCGGGACGTGCTCAAATGGGCCGGCACGGGTGCGGCCGCGGCGACGCTGGCCTCGCCGCGGGTGCTGCGGGCCGCCCTGGGCGCGAATGAACGCATCAACCTGGGCGTGATCGGCTGCGGCGGCATGGGCACCCGCCACATCGAAGCCCTCAGCGTCAATCCCAACTGCACCATCGCCGCCGTCTGCGACTGCTTCACCCCGCGCTACGAGAACGCGATGAAGGTCGTGCAGAACCTCTCCGGCAAGCCGACCGAGGGCTACCAGGACTTCCGCAAGGTGCTCGATCGCCAGGACATCGACGCGATCCTCTCCCCGACGCCCGACCACTGGCACCCGCTCATGGTGATCCTCGGCTGCCAGGCCGGCAAAGACGTGTACGTCGAGAAACCGGTGAGCCCGACGGTGGCCGAGGGCCGCGCGATGGTGGAGGCCGGCCGCCGCTACGGCCGGGTCGTGCAGGTCGGCACGCAGCAGCGCTCGATGACCATCTTCCAGGACGCGATGAAGCTGATCCACGCCGGCAAGCTCGGCCAGGTCACGTCGGCCACCTGCTGGATCGGAACCAACGGCTGGAACGTCGGCCGGCACGTCCAGCCGCCCCCCGCCGGGCTCGACTGGAACATGTGGCTCGGCCCGGCGCCCTACGAGCCCTACGCGCCCGAGCGGCACTACGGATTCATGGGCGACCACGACTACGCCCGCGGCGGACAGCTCACCAACTGGGGCGTCCACCTGATGGACATCGTGCACTGGGGCATCCGGGAGGACCGGCCGCTCAGCGTGCAGGCCGTCGGCGGCAGCTATCGCGGCGGAGCCGGCGCCGACAACTACGAAACCGTCGAGGCGATCTGGGAGTACAGGCACTGCACCGTCACCTGGGAGCAGCGGCACAGCAACGAGTACCAGGGCCGCGGATACGGCATCAAGTTCCAGGGCACGCAGGGGCAACTGCTCATCGACCGGAACACGTTCGAGTACCTGCCCGCGAGCCTGGGGCCCAAATACGTCGGCGAGCCGGAACGAAGCTGGGCACACCCGCCGCACCACAACAACTTCTTCGAGTGCATCAGGACGCGCCAACTCCCCGCCGCGGACATCGAGCAGGGCCATCGCTCGACCACCCCGGTGCTCATCGCGGGCATCGCCCTCAAGCTGCAGCGCAAGCTCGAGTGGGACGCCGAGACGGAAACGTTCGTCGGCGACGAGCAGGCGAACCGGCTCCTGTCGCGATCGTATCGTCCGCCGTGGCACATGTGATGAGCTGACACCCTCTGAGGTTGCACCATGCGTTCTTTCTGGAAGCACATAATCGCCGCTTTCGCCCTGACGTTCACGATCTTCTCGGCCGGCGCCGACGGGTCGCAGCTCGATGCGCGGGTCGCCGACCTGGCCGGCCATGACGAGCCCGCCCGCAGCATGGCCCGCCGGCTGCTGATGCGCGAAGACCCGGTGGAGGTCGTCGCACGGGTCCTGCCGCTCCTGAGCAGCGATCAGCGGCAGGTCTCTACGGCGGCGTTCAACGTGCTGGCCGACGTGACCTCGCAGGTCGGCGCGCCCGGGCGTGAGACCCGGCGCGCCGCAGTGACCCGGCAGCTCATGACGCTCGTCGCGCCGGATCAACCGGAAGAGTTGAAGGATCTGGGCCTGCGGCTGCTGCCGCGTGCCATTCCGCCGGGCGCGGACGTGACGCCGGTCGCACGGCTGCTCGACGATCCCACAATGCGCGACAAGGCGCTGGCGGCCCTCGAGGAAGCCCGCACACCCGAAGCGTGCGCGGCGATTCGCGCCCGGCTCGCGAAAGCGGAGCCCGCGTTTCAGTGCGCACTGCTCAACGCGCTGGCCACGCTCAGGGACGCGGGCAGCGTCGCAGCCTGCGAGCCGCTCCTGCGCAGCGGCGACCCCCGCGTGCGGGCGGCGGCGATCCGGTCCATCGCCTGGACCGGCGACCCGAGATTCGTTCCGCCGATCGCGGCCATCCTCCGCGCTGCCGACGAATCGGCCCGCGCGGAAACGCTCGACGGCTATCTGCGGCTGATCCGCGCCGTCGCCGAGCGCGGCGGCAACTGGGAGATCGCCATCGGCGCCTACAAGGAACTGCTCAGAGGCCCGGACCCGCTGGCGAAGGAGGCCGCATTGGCCGGCCTGGGCCGTTACGGCGACGGAAGCTGCGTCGCCCCCATTCTCGAAGCCATCCAGGAGGCCCAGCCGCGGACGTGGGCGATCGGCATCGCCGCGCTGGACGCGCTGCCGGGCGTCGATACGGTTCGTGCGATCGTCACGGCGTATCCGAAGCTGCCCGCCCGGACGCAGCTCGCTCTCATCCCCGTCCTCGGCGCGAAGCGTCACCCCCTGGCCGCGACGATCCTGAAAGAGGCGGCCGAGTCGAAGGATGCACCCGTCCGCATCGCGGGCCTTCGCGCCCTCGCCGAAGCGGCCATCCCCGAAGCGGCGGATGTGCTCTCGAAGGCGGCGGCCGGCCCGGACGCCGAGCAGGCCGCCGTCGCACGCGACGGGCTCCTGCGCATGGCCCGGATGCTGGCCGGCGAGAACAAGAGGAACGAGGCGGGTCAGGTGTATGTGCGGCTCTTCGAGGTCGCCCGCGCCGACAAGGGCACGCTGGCCGCCGTCACCGAAGGCCTCACGCGTTGCCCGGTGCCCGATGCCTTCGAGGTCTGCAAGGCAGTGGCGGCCGAGAAGGACTCAGGCGACGCGGGTACGAAACTCCTGATGGCAGTGGCCGGCGCGCTGAATGCTGCGAAGCAGAAGGACAAGGCCCTCGAGCTCTACGGGTTGGTCACCCAGCGCAGCCCCAGCGCCGAGATCATGCAGGAGGCGGCGCGGGGAATGGCCGCCGCCGGCGCGCCGGTCGATCTGCAGCGACTCCTGGGCGTGATCACCAGGTGGTGGGTGGTCGGCCCGTTCGACCTGGGCGACAACAACGAAGGCTGGGCCAACCCGTACATCGCGGAGCCGGCCGTCAGCCTGGCCGGCAAGTATATGAGCGGCAAGCAGCGCGTGCAGTGGACGCCGGTGACCTCGAAAGACCCGAACGGCAAGATCGATCTGCGGGCCACCCTCGCCGACCGCGATCGCTGCGTCGGCTACGCCTACACCGAGATCCAGGTGCCCGCCGCCATCGACGCCGTGCTGCTGCTCGGCGTGGATGACAGCGAACGGATCTGGGTCAACGGCCAGAAGGTGTTCGAGCAGTTCGTGCCCCGCGGGTTGCAGGTCGATCAGGATCGCGTGCCGGTCAAGCTGCAGGCGGGCACGAACCGGATCCTGCTCAAAATCTGGCAGCACACGCTCGGATGGGAGTTCTGCGCCCGCGTCGCGCTGCCCGACGGACGGCCGGTGGCCTTCACGCAGGCTCCCGCGGATTGAGGCCGCGCGCGGACGCTCAGGCAGCGCCCGACCGGCGGCAACAGAGCCCGAAGCGCCAGCGAGGGGTTCACGCAGCGGCTCGCGCTTCCTGCCAAACCTTCGCCGACGCTTCGGGCTCCGTTGCGTGTGCGTGGCACGCTCATCGCGGACACGCGCGAAACGCGCCCGACGACAAACGTGTGTTGAGTGGTGCTGTGTGAAGGAAGGTGGCGGAATGCGAGCGATTCGTTCCGGGATCAGTGTGGTGATCGGTCTCCTGGCTCTGACGTACGCCGTGGCCCCGGCCCATGCGGCGGATCAGCGCCCGCCGAACATCGTGCTCATCATGGCCGACGACCTGGGCGCCGAGCAGCTCGGGTGTTACGGCCACCCGCGCAACCAGACGCCCCACCTCGACCGCCTCGCCCGCAGCGGCACCCTCTTCCGCACGTGCTGGGCGACGCCTCTCTGCTCGCCGTCGCGCGTCGAGCTGATGACCGGCCGATACGGCTTCCGCACCGGCTGGTACAACCTGATCGGCTCGCCGTACACGCCGGGCGATCGGATCGACCCCGACGAGATCACCTTCGCCGACGTGCTCAAGCAGGCGGGCTACGCCACCGGTCTGGCCGGCAAGTGGCAGCTCGGCTCGATCATCGATCATCCGACGATGATCGTCGACAGCGGCTTCGACGAGTACTTCAGTTGGGCGTGGAAGTCGCTGCCCGCCGGGGCGAAGTTCGAGGGCACGCCCCGCCATCGCTACTGGCGGCCGGCCATCGTCGAGAACGGCCGGCACCGCCCGACCACGAGCGACGACTACGGGCCCGATCTCTGCTCCGGCTGGATCATCGACTTCATCAAACGCCACCGCGACCGGCCGTTCCTGGCGTACTACCCGATGTGCCTGGTTCACGAGCCGTGGGATCCGACGCCCGATCCGAGCCAGCCGGGCGGCAGGACGAAGGGCGGACTGCAGGCGAACGTCGAGTACATGGACCAGGTGGTGGGGCGCATCATCGCCGCGCTCGACGAGCTCGGGCTGCGCGACAACACCGTCGTCCTGTTCACCGGCGACAACGGCACCGGAAGGGCGGGCAAGGGCAAGGTCATCGAGGCGGGCGTGCACGTGCCGATGATCGTCAGCGGGCCGGGCGTGAAAGCCGGCCAGGTGACCGACGCGCTGATCGACTTCTCCGACGTGCTGCCGACCCTGGCCGAGCTGACCGGGGCCAGGCTGCCCGCGGGCGTCAGGATCGACGGGCACAGCTTCGCGCCAATCCTCCGCGCCGAGGAGGTCAAGGGTAGGGACTGGATCTTCAGCTTCCTGGGCCCGCGGCGGATGATCCGCGACCGGCGCTGGCTGCTGGAGGGCGACGGCCGGCTGTTTGACTGCGGCGACCGCCGCGACACCGCGGGCTGCCGCGACGTGACGGATTCGAACGATCCCCAGGTGGCGGCCGCCCGCGAGCGGCTGACCGCGATCCTCAGGGATCTGCCGGCCCCGGCGCCGGGGAGCCAGGCCTCACGGCCGGCCGGCGCCCGCCGCGACCGGCCGCGGGCGCAGTGAGGCCGGAACGGGCAAACAGGTAGACCTTTATAACTCTATAAAGTGGCTCAGCATCCCGGTGAGCGGTTCGCGCCGGCCAGGCAGGGCAGGAAGACGGCAAAGTCCTCGGGGCCGACGACCGTGTCGCCGGTGAGGTCCGCCGCTGCGCACTCCGGGCCGACCTGCGTGACCGGCGGCGTGAAGCAGGCCTGCAGGAACGCAAAATCAGCCAGGTCCACGTCGCCGTCGGCATCGAAATCAGCGGGGACGGATCCGGCGGCGCCGAAACGCAGTTTGCCCCAGCGGTCGGGAATCTTGGTGGGGAAAGCCTCGCTGACCTCCGGGTCGCGCCAACTGTGGAGCGATGTGAGGCTGTTGTTGTTCGCGTCGTTGTCGCGCAAAACGAAGTCGATGCCGATCGTGCCGGCGGCGCCGGGGATGGCCGGGCTCAGGGCGTTCTTGGCGAGGCGGATTTCGAGCCACCAGCCGGCGGCGTCGGTCGTGACCGCGGAGGTGACGCCGGCCAGAACCTGCGCCGCATAGCCGGCTGTCGCAGCGTAGACGTTCTTCTGGTCGGCGGCGTCGATGACGAGTTGAACGTCGGAAGTCGAGTTGCTCAGCGGGGTGGCGCCGCCGTCGTTAGCGGGATCGATGTAGAACTCGATGCAGTCGTTGGCCCAGTTGCTCGCGACACCGTTGGGGGTCCGGCGGTCCGAGTCGTCGACGCGGGCCAGGAAGTAGACGTAGTCGGCATCATGGCGGGCGTAGATCCGGGCGGCGTGGTCGGCGGGGCCGGCCGGGGGGAACTGGCCGCCGGTCCAGTGGCCGCCGGTAAAGCACGTCCAGTTCTCAAAGCCGCCAAAGCCAATCACGGCGATGTCGCCCGCTCCGGCGCTGCCAGCGGTGATGGTGGTCGTGAACTGCGGCAGGTTCCAGTCGGCCGGGTTGCCGTCGATGGCGAGTGCGGCGGCGGGCCGGGCGTCGAGAATCGTCACGGGAGCGGGGCGGTTGGTGACCATTAGGACCCAGTCGCTCGCGTCGGGCGTCGAGAAGCTGCGGCCCCCGCCGGCGTGGCTGATGGTCGCTGCGTTGTAGAACCCGCCGTTGCGCGGGTTCCACCACTGGGCGCGATAAGTAGCGGCGGCGAGGTTGACCGTCTTGCTGCCGCCGCTGGGGAAGTAGCAGACGTATTCGACACCGGGCTGGGCCATGCAGAACCCCCCGCCGGCGGTGATCAGATTCTTGTTGGGCGCGGCACCGATGAAGTTCCAGCCGGAGACGGCCAGAAAAGAGCGGATGTTCTCGCAGATCTCGTAGGGCTGGGCCGCCAGGCCGGCGTCTTCGATGTGGAAATGCCCGCCGCTGGTGATGATCGTCCAGCATTGCCGCCGCAGCAGGGCGGGATCGGTCACGCCGTTGGCGAACTCGTCAACGTTGATCGGCTTGTTGAACGACCAGCGCGGCTCGAGGTAGCTATTGAGGATGTCGGGGTTGGTCTCCGCCTCGTTGCCGTAGTGCTTGTTGATGATGTCGATGGCCGGGCTGGTGTAGAGGTTCTCCAGATCGCCGACGAGGCTGTTGTACGAGACGAGCCGCGGCGAGGCCGGGTAGTTGGCCGCGATGTAGTTCTTGACGAACTGGCCGTAGTAGTTGGCCCAGGCGGTGTCGGTCGAGTCCCAGTGCTCGTTCTCGATCTCGTAGATGACGTGCGAGTAGGGGATGGTCACGTCGATCATCTTGCGGACGTAGCGCTCCTGCTGGTTGCGCAGGTTGGGGCGGGTGGCGTACTGGTAAAACTCGGGGGTTCCGTCGTTGGGCGGATTGGCGGTGGGGACTTCGAGGCCGTTGATGTTGTTGTTGGCCGCCCAGGGGTTGTTGCCCCAGCGCTCGTTGGTGCCGGGCGACATGCCCACGCGGTCAAAGAGCATGATCTGGGCGTAGATGCCGGCGCTGCTGGCCCGGGACATGGCGTCGGCCATGCGGTTCCAGTAGGTGTTGTTGAAGACGTTCATGTCGAGCCGGTTGCCGCCCAGTCCGCCCCAGTATCCGCCGGGCGTGCCGCTGGCGGCCCAGGGCCAGATCGCGTTGCTCATCGACCACGGGGTAAAGTGCCAGACACGCGAGTAGCCGATGCGGTGAGCCTGGATGTCGGCGCGGATCTGGTTGACGTAGTCGAAGCCGGCGTCGCCGGGCACGATCGAGGTGTAGGCGGCGATGAGCACGGGCTGGCCGGTGGTGGTCTCCTGGAAATAGTGCGGGTTGGCCGGGTGGATGCGCAGGTAGGCAAGGGCGGGGGCGGCCGTGCAGCCTGCCATGACCAGGGAGGCGGCGTAGGTAGACAGCGCGAGCCTGTTCATCCAATCGGTCCCAGTTCTCCGCGACGCAAAACCGTGCTGACAAAGATTATACCGTGCCCCGGCCGCCCCCGCACGCAGAAGCACAAGACCGCCAGGCCGTGATCAGCGCGCCCCATCCACGTTTTTCACTCGTAGCTTGCCCCTCAGCGCCGTCGCCGCCAGAACGACGGCGGGAATGGGACGCGAGAAGGCACAAAATGCACAAGAGAACCCCTTTTTGTGCGTTTTGCGCCTCTTTGCGGCTGTTTCCGCCAGCGCTGCCGTTTTTTTCGGACAGGCCAAGGGCTTTTTCCTGGTCGGTCACCCGCACAGCGTGATATGCTGGGTGAATCGAGGCCCGCCCGACGGCTTGCCGCGGGCGGTTTGGCAACAGGGGGAGCGAAGGAGGCATTTTCTGTGAGAGAGAGCGCTCGAGTTGCCGTCGTGCTGGGGCTTTTATTGTGCCCCGCCGGGCTCCTGCACGCCGAAGGGACGTTCGACCTGGTCGCAGCGCATCCGGACGCCGCAGCTCAACCGACCGCGGTGGGAAAGACCCTGGCGGCGCTGGCAGCCTTCAACGGCAAGATCTACGCGGGCTTTGGCGACTACGACACCAACACCGGCCCCATCGGCATCAGGGCCTTCGACCCCGTCACGCGCACCTTTGGCGATTCGCTGCTCAGCAGTCCGACCGAGGCCATCTACCAGTTCCGGCAGATCGGCGGCAGGCTGTACGCCCCGGACATCGATCCGACGACCAGTTCGAGCGGCGGCTACGCGGTCGGCTCCGCCAGCGGCTCGGCCGAGACCTGGCAGCACAGGGCCCCCGTGCCGGCCGTCCACGTCTTCGACATCGCCGAGTACGGCGGAAGTCTCTGGCTGGCCGGGGCCGAGGGCAACAACGCGGCGGTCTGGCGCAGCACCGACAACGGGGCGACCTGGAGCAGCTCGCTGATTGTGCCTCCCAGCGGTGGGTTCTCGTTCGTTCGTGTTTATGGCCTGGGCGTCTACGGCGGCCGGCTCCACGTGAACGTGGACGCAGAAGCCACCCAGTCGCGCTTCTTTGATGGTACGAGCTGGTCCGTCGGTCCGGACCTGACCCCCGGCGGCGGCTCTATGTCCAACGCCGCTGAGTTCGCGGGCTCGCTGATCTATCAGAGCAACGAGGCCGGCCTGGGCCCGTCGAGAATGTACCGGTTCGACGGCACGGCGGCTTCCCTGATCTCGAATGCGACCCTGCTGAACCAGTTCTATGACTACAAAATCGTCGACGACCGGATGTACGCCCTGATCCCCGTGTTCGTCCAGCCTCCCGGCGGCTTCCCCCAGCTCCAGGGCGTGGTGGTGAAATGGACCGCCAACCTGGTCGACTGGCAGACGCTGGCCTCCGCCCCCATCACCTCCCGCAGCCTGGCGATTCTCGGAGACCGGCTGTTCGTCGGCGCGACCGGCGCCCAGCTTTACCAGTACAGCGAACCGGTCCCCGAGCCGGCGAGTCTGACCCTGCTCGCCCTCGCCGGGCTGACCGTGACCCGGTGGAGGGCGGCGTCTTCGGCCCATCGCCGGATCGCATCCTCGGCCCGGCGGTGACCGCCCCTGCGCTGACCGATCTGCGCCCCCTTCGCATGAGGGCCGAAGCCTCGCAGGGTCCGCTGTGCGGACGGAATGCCTGTGCGGACGGAATGCCGCGACACCGCCAGGGTTCGGTCCGCGGAGCGGACCCTACGTGAGCTCCGGCCCGGACTGGCTTGTCACGGGGCCGTCTGCCCGTGGCGCCCAACTCCAGGCCGGAGCGGGTCGCATGAGGGCCGAAGGCCCGTCTGCAAGCTAAGCCCAGGGCAGAGCGAGCACCGCCCTGGGTATCAGACGCATCATTCTCCTGAGCCCCAACGGGGTGCCGCAAACGGCCACCATCCACACATGCACCGCCCTGTGGCCCTCGGGATGGGTCGGCAGAGATCTGTGACACAACAACGGCTGGCGCCCTGGACTACCTTCCCGCGCCGCTCCGCGGCTGGAAGGCGGGGGACAGGCCGGGGTCCGGACGGTCGTCGGGCGGGTTTTCGAAACTGGCGGGCAGAGCCTGGGCGGCTGATGGGGGCACACGCGGGGCGTCAACCCAGGAAGCGCCGCAGGCCGCTGCAGCTCTGGGCCACGGCTTCGATGGTGCGCTCCAGCGCGGCCTTGTCGGCGGAGTAGACGGCGGTGTTGAGAACCTTGAACGACTCGTTCTTCCAGCGGCCTTCAAAGGCCTCGGATTGCTGTTTCGAGATCCAACGGTCTTTGCGGGCCTGGACATGCAGGACGAACTGGTAACAGGCCGGCTTTACGGGAACATCGAATTCGCCCAGGATTTCGGGCTCGACGGCCGGGCGGATCATCTCGGCCAGCTCCGGTTCGAGTTCCACGCCGTAATCTTCCAGCGGGACGAACTCCAGGCATAAGGCGGATTTGAACAGTTCCGAGCGTTCGCACGTCTCGCCCTCTTTCCAGCCCTCCTCGCGCTGGAAGACGATCAGGCGGTTGCGGTGCGCGCAGATCTTCCAGGCGATGCGGATGGCCCGGCCGGTGATGGTGTGCATTCCTTCGTAGCCGCCCTGGGCGACGAGCTGGTATTTGTCGGCCTCTTCCAACCTGACCAACGGCTCGGCGTCGCCGAAGTAGTGGCCCTGCATGAACTCCTCGATCGAGTCGGCCATGCGTTTGACGCCGACATCCTCCGGGTCGTCGAGACACACCTGGATGATCGTCGGTTCACCCGCGGCGTTGAGGCGGTTGTAGTCGAGCATATACGACCAGCAGTCGGCGCCGGCAAACTGAATCAGCTTGGCCGGCTCCCCGGCCTTCTGCTCAAACTGCTCGCGCATCTCCTCGGCCTCCTCGCCGTCCAGACACAGGAGCGGGCCGAGCGAGCTGAATTCCTGCGGCAGCGTGATGCCGAGGATTTCGTGCACGGAGAACGACTCGCCGTTCAGCTTGAAATCACGGTTCTCCAGATACCCGCCGTTGCGGCTGCGCAGCAGGTCGACCAGGGCGCGCGGGAGCTTGACGCCGAACTGTGCTTCGGCCGCGGCCAGCGTCTCGTCGGTCAGCGGCGGCAGTTGCTTGACGGCGGCTTCCGATTCGTCGTCGAGTTGGGACCAGAAGTTACCCATCGTCGTATCTCCGGCGTCCGGGATCATAACCAGAGGCGAACCAGATTGTCGACGTGCTCCTTTCTGGGTGGGTTGGCGATCGTCGGGGCGCAGCGTACGCTTCTCACAGGGTGTGGTATGCCTCTGCCCGGCCACCACGGGGGGCGGCCGCTACGGTGACTGTTGAGCCGTTCCGTCCGCGAAGCGGACCCTGCCTGTCTGCGGGCTCCGGCGCAGGCGACCGCAGGGCGCCATGTCACGCGACGTTCGACTGTCGCCCAGACAGCTCGGCCCGGTGCCTCTCGATGACGCGAAGCAGGCGTTCATCGTCGAGTTCCGCCAGGCTGCCTTCGCCCATGTCCTCGGCCAGAAAGCCCAGGTGCGTGATGAGTTGGCCGAAACGCACGCCGGGAGACAGCTCGCAGAGGCGGGCGAGCCTCGCGAGGAGGTCCTGTTGGATCGGTGAGATCATGTCAAACGGTCTCCGATCGTGGGGTTGCCGGCATAGCCGCGACGCAAGCGGCCGATCACCTCGACGCGAACGAGTGTACCGGGTGCGAGCTTCGCCAGCCTGGTCGCACGCGTTACTCCATTATAGACAACCAGTACGCCATCCGCTGCTTCGTAGACCCAGAGCGGGGGCATCCCGGCGGTGGAGGCACCGAATTGCGCCATCTGCCTCTGGAGTCGGACGGGATCGGCGCCGGCAGAGCGTGAAGGCGGCAGCCGTAGTTCACGGGGGTCGATATCGCGGAAATCTGGGGGCATGTGCGGCAATATAACCGGCACGCACACCTGTTGCAGGTCTCGAGTTCGGAGATGCCTTTCATCATAACGCAGCCACTCCCGGGCCAAAGGGGGCGGTGCTCGAGCCTCGTAGGGTCCGCTGTGCGGACGGAATGCCGCGACACCGCCAGGGTTCGGTCCGCGGAGCGGACCCTACCTGAGCCGCGACCGCAAGGGAGCGGACGAAGGGGCACGACACCCGGAAAGACCGCTTCCTGACGGGCGCGGCTCCGATCGTAGCCTCGTAGGGTCCGCTGTGCGGACGGAATACCTGTGCGGACGGAATGCCGCAACGCCGGCGGGTTGCGTCCGCGGAGCGGACCCTACGAGCTTCGGGCAAATGCGTTTGGCTCGGCGCGGCCCGGCCGCCACAGGGGGCGGCCGCTACGGTGACTGTGCACGTTTCTGCTGCACAAGACCGGCGGTGACGACGGGGGCGGTGTTGTTGGCCAGGTCGTCGAGGTAGTCGCGTTCGTAGAAGCGCAGGCCGGTGCCGCCGTGGCCCTGGCCGGTGAGCAGGTCGAGGTCGCCGTCGCGGTTGAAGTCGGTGATGTCGGCGCCGGAGATCATCTGGACGGTCCAGGGCTGGAGGAGCGTGACGCCGTCGGCGAACTGCGGAACCGTGCCGGGCTTCGCCTGCGCGGGGCCGGTGTTGCGATAGAGGCGAACGACGTTTTCGAACTCGCAGGCGATGAGGTCTTTGCGGCCGTCGTTGTCCCAGTCGACGAAGGAGCCGAGGTTGGGACGCAGGTAGTCGAAGGCGCGCTCGCCCTGCGAGCCGGCTTGCAGCCACTCGGGTTTCGCCAGCACCGGGGCGGCGTCGGTGCCGATGTTGCGGTAGAAGAGGAAACCGCAGTCCTGCAGCGGGTTGTCGTGGAGGGGTTTCCAGGCAATGTTTTCGCTCGGATCACTCTCGCCGCCCATGCCGAAGATCACGTCTTTTTTCCCGTCGCTGTCGTAATCGCAGACCAGGACGCTGGCCCAGTGCGTGCCGTCGATCGGTTTGCCGTCGGCCTGGACGCGCGTGGGTTCGCCCAGGACCGGGGCGGCGTCAGTGCCTTCGTTGAGGTACAGCCACAGCTCGCCGCGGACGTTGGCGACGAGGAGATCCTTGCGCTGGTCGTTGTTCCAGTCGCACACGCAGAGGCGGGCGGAGGGGCCGGCGTCGTCGATGAGGCGGCGCTCCGGCTCGAAGATCGGGGCCAGGTGGTCCGTCCGGTTGCGGAACCACCAGACGATGCCGCCGGCGTGGCCGACCATCAGATCGGTGCGGCCGTCGTTGTCCCAGTCGCAGGCGCGGACGGTGTTCTGGCGGATCGCGTCGCAGATCTGGAAACGCTCGGTATAAGGGGCGCCGCTGGAGGCGTCGCGCGGCTCGAATGTCGGCTCGGTGCGCGTCCCGACGTTTTTGTACATGCGGGCGAAAAGTCGCTCGCGGCCGCAGCGGTTGCTCTCCCAGAGATTGCCGTGGACGTAGTCCAGCAGACCGTCACCATCGAAATCGGCGATTTCGATGCCGACGTGGCCGCCGCCGCAGAAAGGCAGTTCGACCGCCTTGTCGAGCACGGGCTGCGTGCGCGTGCCGATGTTGCGGTAGAGCGTCAGCGGCGGGCCCTGGCGGGCAGCAACCAGGTCGAGGTCGCCGTCGGCGTCCAGGTCGGCGCACTCGACGCGCCCGGCGCGAAGGCGGATCGGGGCCCCGGCGGCTTCGAGGATGACGGGGTCGGCCAGCTCGATGTGCTGGATGTTTTTGGAGGTACCGACGCCGCGGTGGAACTCGACGTTGTCGTCAAGCTGGCCTTGATGGTCGTGGCGCGTGATGAGCAGGTCCAGGTGGGCGTCGCCGTCCCAGTCGACGACGGTGACGGCGGCGAACCAGCGGCTGCCCAGGGGCGTGCCGGCGCGGGAGAGGAGTCGGCCGCGGCTGGTGAAGGTGATCGGGCCGCCGGGCGGCGTGGTGTTTTCGTAACGCACGACGTGGCCGGCATCGGGGCCGTCGTTGAACGTGACGAAGAGATCCTGATCGCCGTCCTCGTCCCAGTCGGCGAAGGTGAGGACGGGCCAGGCGCGGTGGTTGCTGTGGTGCGGGAACACGAAAAGCTCTCCGCCGGAGGTGAGCCGGCCGCGATCCTCGAACCGGTTGCCGCCGACGTTCTCGTAGCAGTAGATGAACGGCTCGACGGTGACTTTGAAGAGGTCCAGGTCGCCGTCGGCGTCGAGGTCGGCGAAGTCGCACATGTGGCTGGCGCCGATTTCGCGCCGCTGGTGGTCCTGCATGAAAAAGTCGCCGTTGCCGACCAGGCCGGGGTAGCGCGGCGGGCGGGCGCGGGCGGCGTCGCGGGTGTCGAAGTAAACGGCGTACTGCGTGCTCTTCTCGTCGGGGAGGACGAAGTGGAGCGTGGTGCGGGTGATGCCGTAGAAGCGTTCGAGCCGGTGGGGGAGGAGGTGTTTCTCGTGGCCGGGCAGCGTGGGGTTGTAGATGCGGGGGCGGCCGTCAGCGTCGCAGGCGATGACTTCGAGCGTGGAGTCGTCGAATGCGTCGGCGGGGTTGGTGGGCGGAATGCGTGCGCCACGGGCGACGGCGAGGGCTTGGGTGAAATCGATGTCGATGTGCGCGGGCGAGTGAGAGCGTTTGCGGCCGCGGGGGTCAACGGTCAGGAGGATGCGGTAGTTGTTTTCGGAGGTCCAGGCGGGGAGGTCGGCGTCGGCGGCGAGAGTGGAAGTGGAGAGAAGAATCAGTGTTGCGATCATCAGCTTACTCCGGGCGGAGGTATTCCTGGCCGATGGGGTCGCGGCCCGCTTCGGCGTACCGGGCGAACCAGTCGCGCAGGCGGTCGCGCAGTTCGACGAGGCGCGGGCGGTGCTCGGGTTTCTCGGCGAGGTTCACCTCTTCGCCGGGGTCGCTCCGCAGATCGTACAGCTCGTGCGGGCCGCCGTCCGCCCGGTGCACGAGCTTCCACTCCCCGGTGCGGATCATGCGGGTGCGGCCGTATTCACCGAAGACGGCGTCCGGGCCCTGCCACTCTTTTCCTTCGAGGACGGCGGCGAAGCTTCGGCCCGCAAGATTGCGCCCAGTGGAGGGCGGCAGGCCCAGGTAGTCGAGCACGGTCGGCACGAAGTCGATGGCGCTGAACATCACGTCGGTGGTCCTGCCGCGGGCGATCCGGCCGGGGTGGAGAAAAATCAGCGGGATCTGGCAGGAGGTGTCGTACATGTTGCGCGGGTTCGAGGCGTTGCCCTTGCCCCACAGCCCGTGATGGCCGCAGCAGAAGCCCTGGTCGCTGGTGTACACGACCAGCGTCGAGCGCGTGAGCCCGAGCTGCTTGAGCTGATCGACGATGCGCTCGACGCCGCGGCTGATGCCGCTGCAGGCGGCGTAGTACTGCGAGAGGTTGCCGACCGTGCGCTGCTGTTTGACGTTCCCGATGGACCACGGGTGCGTGTCGAGATCGGGGGCCGACTGGAACGGGCACTCGTTGAACGGGCTCACCAGCGTCTCGGGGTGGCCGCTGTAGGGGCTGTGCGGGGCATTGTAGGCGACGGTGAGGAAGAACGGGCGGCTCTTGTTGGCATCGAGGAAGTTGAGGGCCTGGTCAGTGATGCGGTCGGTGATGTAACCGCGGGTTTTGACCAGCTCACCCTTCCAGCAGACCTCGGCATCCTGATAGGCGCTGGAGCCCTGCGGCAGGGCGAACCACCAGGAGTAGTCGGCGTGCGGGTGCATGCTGTCGCCCAGGTGCCACTTGCCCACCAGGCCGCAGGTATAGCCATGCCGGGCGAGCGTGCTGCTGAGCAGGACCTCGTCCGCCAGGCAGTCACGCGCCCGGTCGCCGGCGTTCTCGTAGCGGATCCAGTCGTGGATGCCGTGCTGGGAGGGGATGCGCCCGGTCAGGAAGGTGGCCCGGCTGGGCGAGCAGACGGGCGTGAAGGCAAACGCGCGGGTGAAACGGATGCCGTCGGCGGCGAGCCGGTCGACGCCGGTGGTCCGGGCCTCCCGATTTCCGTAGCAGCCCAGCGACCAGGCGCCCTGGTCGTCGGTCATGATGAAGACCAGGTTGGTGGGGCGTTTCGCCGCAGCGGCGCCCTCGGGGGCCGGGGCGGTGGCGGAGAGCAGCATCAGAAGAAGCACGCCGGAGGCGGAAGTCATCGCTGGCCCTCATGAACGGTTTCCGGCGCGATGATAACGGGAGGGGGGACCGGGTCAACAATCTTGTCCGTTGTCCGTTGTCCGTGGTCGGTAGTGGGGTCCTTGTGTCCATTGGCCCGTAGCCCTGGGCCCAGGCAACGGACCAGCGGACCAATGACCCAACAACTGACCACGGACCACGGACAAGCTTGGCAGTGGCAGCAGAGGGATTATGATGCCGGGCGGATGAAAACGAACCGTGTCATGTTGTTCGCGGGGCCGCGGAAGATTGCCTTCCGGGAGGAACCGCCGGGTCCGCTCGGGCCGGAGGATGTGCGGATCCGAACGCTGCACTCGGGCATCAGCCGCGGGACGGAGATGACGCTCTACCGCGGCACGTCGCCGCACCTCGAGAAGCGCTACGACGGCGAGCTGAAGCTGTTCCGACGGACTGGCGAGCCGGGGTCGGGCGAGCCCGGTTGGCAGTATCCACTGCCGTTTGGGTACGAGAACGTGGGACGGATTGTCGAAGCGGGCCCGCAGGTGCGCGGCTACGCGGTGGGCGACGTGGTGTTCACGCCCGAGCCGCACGCCGAGGAGCTCGTGCTCAGCACGACGCGGACGGGGCCGTTCTTCGGCTCGCAGGTGCCGATTCTGAAGCTGCCGGCGGGGCTGCCGGCCGAGCAGGGCGTGTTTCTGCCGCTGCTGGGTGTGGCGTACAACGCGATTCTGGACGGGTGTGCGGCCGGGGGGCTGCTCGGCGAGAGCGTGGCGGTGTTCGGGGCCGGCGTGATCGGGCTGCTCGTGGTGCAGCTCTGCCGGCGGGCGGGGGCCGAGCAGGTGTTTGCGATCGACCCGATCGCTTCGCGGCGCGAACTCGCACGGCGGATGGGGGCGACGCACGTATTCGATCCGTCAGAACGCGGGGATATCGCCCTGGCGATCCGCGGGCTGACCGAAGGGCGCGGAGCGGACCTGGCGATCGAGGCGAGCGGCGCGTATCCGGCGCTGCACGAAGCCATCCGCACGGTAGGCTACAACGGGCGCGTCGTGGTGAGCAGTTACCTGGTCGGAGCGGGCACGCAGCTTGATCTCGGCGAAGAGTTCCATCACAACCGGGTGCGGCTGATCAGCTCGCAGTCGTTCGGCGTGGCGCCGGAGGTGTCGGACCGGTGGGACCCGGCGCGGCGGACGCGGGCGTGCCTGGCGCTGCTCCCGCGCCTGGAGCTGGCGCCGATGATCACGCATCGTTTCCCGTTTGCCGAGGCGGCGCGGGCGTTCGCCATGGTGGATGAGCATCCGGACGAGGTGCTGCAGGTCGTGCTGGAGTACGAAAAACCAGTGGCCTGAGACATCGGTAGGTGTGCCTGGGTGGCATGGGCAATGTACTCATTGCCCGTGGCGGAGGGTGGCATGGGCAATGTACTCATTGCCCGTGGTGCACAGGACACGCGCAGCGAGTACCCTGTCCATGCCACCCGCAGATTTGAGTTTCCTGACCGCTGGAGTACGAGGACCCTTCGTGTATCCCAAGATCAATTGTGCGGCGGCGTTGGAAGTGGATGCGGCCTGGCCGCGGCGGCCGGCGGACATCGCGTGGGGGGCCATGCCGGGCGTGGCGGTGGACGCCGCTGATCGCGTCTACCTCTTCTCGCGGAGCGACGACCCCGTGCAGGTGTACGAGCCGGACGGGACGTTCGTCCGCACGTGGGGGCGGGGCCTGTTCAAAACTCCGCACGGGCTGCGCGTCGATCGCGACGGCCACGTATGGGTGACAGATTGCGGGCGGCATGTGGTGGAGAAGTACACGCCGGAAGGCGAGCTGCTGGCCCGGCTGGGCACCGACGGCGTCCCGGGCTGCGATACGACGCACTTCAATCAGCCCACGGACCTCGCGTTTTCGCGCGAGGGGCACATTTTCGTGGCCGACGGGTACGGGAATTCGCGGATCGTGCGTTTCGATGCGGAGGGGCGCTTCGTGCACGCGTGGGGCGAGCTGGGCGTGAAGCGCGGGCAATTCAGCCTGCCGCACAGCATCGTCGTCAATTCGCAGGGCCGCGTGTACGTGGGCGAGCGCAACAACGTGCGCGTCCAGGTGTTCGACAACCAGGGACGCCCGCTCGAGGAGTGGCGCAACCTGATCACCCCGTGGGGCATGTGCATTCTGCCCAGTGACGAGATCTGGGTGGTCGGCTCGTCGCCGATGCGCTGGGGCGAGGGCGATCAGCTCGGCGGGCCGCCCAAGGACCAGATCTTCATGCGCTTCGACCCGCAGGGCAAAGCGCTCGCGCTCTGGACGGTGCCCAAATGCGAGATCGGCCAGGAAAAACCGGGAGAATGCAACTGGGTGCACGGCGTGGCGGTCGATTCAAAGGGGAACCTCTACGTGGGCGACATCCAGGGCCGGCGCGTGCAGAAGTTCGTGCGGCGCGAGGCGGAGGCGTGAACGGGCAGTACAGATGACGCTGAAACACCGAACCATGTTGACCACGAAGGCACGAAGGCACGAAGAAGGGATGGGAATCACACACCTGTCATCTTCGTGTCTTCGTGCCTTCGTGTTGAATAACTGGGCGTTGTGGTGCATTCTGGCGGGCACCGCGCCGGCTGCGGCAAGGGCGGAGACGGGGCCGGCCGGGACGCAGCCCGCGGGGGCGGGCGGCGAGGTGATCGCGCTGTCCTGGGACCGGAACATCCTGACGCTGGAATCGCCGGGTCTGCCGGGCGGAAGGCTGAAAATCTGGTATCTGGAGGCGTTCTGCCGCCGCGGGAGCACGCATCGGCAGTGGGACCAGACGACGATTCCCTTCAAGACGGAGTTGGTGGACGCCGACCCGCGCCGGCGGCGGCTCCGGCTGCGAACAACGGTCGATGACAAGGTGGAGGTGCGGCACGAGATCCGATCCGGGCCGGATCATGTGGACTTCCAGCTCGAGATTGAGAACAGGACCGACAAGAGCGTGGACATCGACTGGGCGCAGGCCTGCATCCGCATCGGCGAATTCACCGGGCGCGGGCAGGAGGACTACTTCGAGAAGTGCTTCATCTTCACGGATCGCGGGCTGACGCGCATGCACGAGACGCACCGGGCCGCCGAGGCGCTGTACACGCCGGGCCAGGTGTATGTGCCGGCCGGCATCGACCCCGAGGATGTGAACCCCCGCCCAGTGAGCCGGACGCGGCCGGTCAACGGCCTGGTCGGCTGCTTTTCCGCGGATGACAAGCTGCTGCTGGCCGCCGCCTGGAGCCGGACGCAGGAGCTGTTTCAGGGCATCATCAAGTGCATCCACAGCGACTTTCGCATCGGCGGCCTCGCCCCGAAGGAGACGAAGCGCCTGCACGGCAAGATCTACATCATGCCGAACGATCCGCAGAAGCTCCTGGAGCGATACCGCCGGGACTTCGCGGAATCGATCGAGAGCGGGAAGTGGTAAACGCTGAAAACGGGCGGCCCATCCATCGCGGAGACGGACGTCATGACGCCTCGACCGCTGGCGAGGCGTGCACCAGCCCCGGCAGGGGCATAAGATGGTAGCCCAGGGCGTCAGCCCTGGGGACCGCGAGCGCGAGAAACCGCAGCCCCGGACGGGGCGAAAGAAAGCGCGGACGGGTGACCCGTCCATCGAGCGGGTGGCCCATCCATCGCGAAGCGATGGGTGGGTTGACGATGATGGAGCGGATCAGACGCGCGACACGTTGAGGACACAACGATGGACACACGGCATTTTCTGACGAAGCCCGGCCCGGCCCGGCTCGGTCTTCCCGTTTTCTTCGCCTCCTTTGCCTGGCTCTGCCATCCAGCAGACGCGGCGACGCCGCGAACCGGAGAGGCGTTTGACGCGGCCCCCTTCGGGTTCGTGATCGCGCAGGATGCGAAGCTGCGCTACGGCGTGCGCTGGGCCGAGCCGCGCAAGATCCGCCGGCTGATCGTCGAGTTTCCCGAGGGCAGCGAGCCGCCGCCGCCTGAGAAGGTGCGCGTGCAGTACTGGCGGGCCCACTGGGACGGCCGGCCCGAGCCGATCGCCGCCGAAAAAGGCGCGGGACGCGTCGGCTGGGAAGGCATGGACGACTGGACGAACGGCAAGTGGATCGACGCGGACACGCGCATCGAGGTCGCCGGGCGGCAATGGACCTGCACGTTCGCGCCCAGCGGGGCGAAGGAATTCCCCAACATCGGCGAGGGGGTGACGTACCGCAAGACGCTGCAGATCCGCCTGCAGAGCGAGACCGACCTCCCGCGGCCGTCGCGGTTTGCCGCCCTCACCGACGCGAAGTATCAGCCGCTGACCGTGCGCGTGCTGTTCGGACGCCCGGCAAGCGGCGGCCTGCAGATTCCGGACTCCGAGACCGGGCACCTGGAAGTCTTCAACGGGGCGGCGCTCGCGGTGCGGGGATTGAACGGCGCCGAGGTCGCCGGCGACGATCGGCCGGGCTGGAAGGCGCCGGCGCTGGCCGAGGCAGCGATCGAGGCGGACATCCTGATGGCGGTCGATGCCCTGCACCCGCACTTCGACCGCACAGTCGTGACGGTGCGGTCGGCGAGCCGGCCGTTCTCGTTCTCGGCCCAGGAGGCGGCCGAGGGGCAGCGCATCCTCGTTGATGACCTGGGCGTGCTCGTGGTCCGCGCGGACGACCCGGTCACGCTCGAAGGCTATCGCCAGATGCGAAAAGAGTTCCCCGGCCGCACGGTCTACGACCGGATCTTCGACGAGCCCGAGCAGACGCTCGCCCAGGCCTGGGACGCGATGCCGCTCAAACGGCCGCTGTACTTCGTGCACGGGCTGCCGGGCAACCGGCATGCGATGCATCAGCGTCCCAATGGCGACATCGTCGTCGGCTGCCCGCGGCGCTGGTTGAACCTTCTCAAGAGCCCCAAGGACACGCCGCGAAAGCTGTGGGCGGGGAACGTTCTCAATCTGGGCTTCGGATTCCCGGGCGACGAGCACATCAACCGCCGGGCGCTCCAAGACGGCTATCTGCCGCTGCTCACGACCTGGTATCGCGAGGGGGCCCTTTCATACGAGCAGCATTCGATCCTCGACACGCTGCGCGCCAGCATGGAGAACGTCACGCTCGATGACCCCAGCCTGCTGCTCATGCACGTCCGCGTGATCAACACGTCGCGGACCGATGCGGGGACCGCCCGGCTCCTGCTCACGTCCCGCGCCGAGCGAGATGCCGAGAAGCTCGCGTTCGAGAACGGCCGCATCATGGGCGGCTTTGAGGGCAAACCGGTCCTGCGCTACCTGGCCAGGGGGCTCGACAAGGGCACCGTCGAGCCCGCGGGCGACGGGCTGCGCTGGACGCTCCCGCTCGGGCCGGGCGAACTGCACGACGTGTGGTTCCTCATCCCCTCCATCACGCTCGACAAGGAGGAGGAGATCGCGGCGGTGCAGGGGCGCGACTTCGGCGCCGATGCGGCGCGGGTCTGCGCTTACTGGCGCGACGTGACGGCCCGCGGCTGCCAGATCCAGACGCCCGAGCCGTGGCTGAACGATTTCCACAAGGCCCACCTGCGCCACATGCTCGTGAACTGCTACAAGGAGCTCGATTCCGACCGGCTCCACGCGCACGTCGGCACATTCAACTACGGCGTGTACCCCGACGAGTCGGTGATGATGATCAACAACCTCGACCGGCGTGGCTATCACGATGAGGCCCGCCGCTGCTACGACGCGTTCCTGCACTACCAGGGCACGGTGCAGATGCCCGGCAATTTCAAGTCGACCGAAGGCCTGTTCTACGGCGCGGGCGGGCACGACCAGGGCGGCTACAACAAGAGCCACGCCTGGGTCATGTGGGGCATGGCCCAGCACTGGTTCTACACACGCGACCGGGCGTGGATGGAGAAGGCGGCGCCGAAACTGGTCGCTTCCTGCGACTGGGTCACGCGCGAGCGGGCCGCGACGATGGTGGCGGGCAAGGACGGCTCGCGCCCGATCGAATACGGCTTCCTGCCCACCGGCTCACTCGAAGACGTCACCGACTACTGGACCTGGCAGGTGACCAATTCCTGCACCGACTGGGGCTTCCAGGCCCTCGCGGCCGCCCTGGCGGACTTCGGGCACCCCGAGGCGGAGCGCCTCAAGAAGGACTCGCTCGCGTTTCACGAAGACCTGATGCGCGGGTTCGAAGAATCGCGGATCCTCGCCCCGGTGGTCAAGCTGCGCGATCTGACCTACGTGCCGCGGTATCCCTCACGGCTGCACGAGCGCGGCCGCAGCCACGGCTGGCTGCGCGAAACGCTCGAAGGCTCGATCCACCTGCTGATCAACGACCTGATCGATCCAGAATCGCCGCCCGCACGGTGGATCCTGAACGATTTCGAAGACAACCTGTACATCTCCAGCGACTACGGCTACGCGATCCCGTCGTTCAATCACTTCTGGTTCTCGCGCGGCGGCTTTTCGATGCAGGCCAATCTGCTCGGCGGGCCGCTGCCGTATCTGTACCGCGACGAGCCCAAACACTTCCTGCGGGCGTATTTCAACTCGCTGGTATCGGCGTTTTACCCGGACACGCGCATGTGCAACGAGCATTCGCTCCCCGAACTGGGCTACCCCGCCGGCGATCACTTCAAGAGCTCCGACGAGGCCCAGTCGAATCACTGGCTGCAGCTCATGTTCGTGCACGAGCGCGGGGGAGACCTGTACCTGGGCCAGGCGATCCCGCGGTGCTGGCTGTCTGGCGAGAAGACCGTGAGCATCGAGCGATCGGCCACGTTTTACGGGCCGGTCGCGCTCAAGATCACCGCTCAGGCCGACGGCAGCCGGATGCAGGCCATCCTCGAGCGGGGCAGGGCCGACGTGAACCCCGGGACGATCTACCTGCGATTCAGACACCCGGCGGAGAAGAAGATTCGAGAGGTGACCGTCAACGGCCGGCCGCACCCTCAGTTCGACCCGGCCAGGGAGTGGGTCGTGCTGCCGGGCGACACCACCGGCCGCGTCGAGGTCGTCGCATCGTATTGAGTGAATCCTTTTCAAATCTCAAATCTGAGATCTGAAACCTGAGATCATCCGGACCACTCCGTCAGTTATCACAATTCAAGTTCGCCGGCGCGATGCTCCCGGAATAGCAGCGCTGGAACACGCCAAAGTCGTTGATGTCCACGGCCTGGTCGCCCGTGACATCCATGCACTGGCATTCAAACGGCAGCGCGTCGAACACACCCGGCCCCGGTGTCGGGCCGGTGACGCAGGGGATAAAGCCGAAGGTCAGATCGTGCTGATCGACGAACGTGTCCGCGATGGCCGCATTCGTCTGATTGCGCACGTCGAAGACCGGATCGTTGCACGCTGGTGCGCAGTAGTCGACCTGAACATTGTCGAGCGTGAGGAAGTCCGCCCCGATGCCGGCGGTGCGCGAGACGCTCACCTGCGTCAGGATGTCGCCCGCCCCGAGATGGCAGATCGGGTTGACCGGGTTGGGAGGTGGAGCCTGGCCGCAGGCCGCCGGCGCGCCGGGGAACGGCACGCCATCGATGTAGAACTTCGTCGCATTCGGCGGAATTCCGCCGATCGTCTGCACATCCGACACGTTGATCCGCGCTTCAAGCTCACTGAATGCCGGCGCCGCCGCCAGCGGCATCTCGCCGGTCAGGAAACTGCCGATTCTGCCGGTCACGATCGCTCCGGTCCGGTAGAACCGGCCGAGCTCCGTACCGTTGTCCGACACAAACGTGATCTGCCAGATGTTACCGCCGCCGCTGGCCCCCGCCTGGAGCTTAAGCTTGGCCGAGATGACCGTCTGCTGGTTGACGCATTGGGCCTGGACGACGCAGGCGTCGGGCACATCGGTGGTCGCGCTGACGGAAGCGACGTCGCCGCCGCCGACCGCCCCGGGCGGAGGCGACGGGTTCGCCGAGATCCGGACCACACCGTCCTGCACCTTGATCGCGACCCCGGCCGTCCCGCTCCAACCCATCTGCGTGTTCAGATTGCCATTCGGCACCGAGAAGCTGTCCACCAGGCAGGCATGCCCCGCCGCAGCGGTGTCCGGCGCAATGACGACCAGTCGAACCGTTCGCAACTGGTAGGAATTGGGCGAGATGCAGTTGTCGCTGAACTTGAGGAAGCCGATGTATTCGCCGGGGGCCAGACCGGTGATGTCGATGCCGGCGGTGACCCGGTCGGTCTCGTCGAGCCCGAGCGTGCCGCCGGTGTTGTTGAGCGAGAGCCATGTATGATCCGTTGCGTTGCCGTTGATGTCCGACTCCACGACGGAATACGTCACAATTGATGGGGCGACGTTCGCGACGTCGAAGTCCCACGCAAACGGGTCAAGCGAACCGGGGTCGTTCTGGACGGCCGCGCTGTACGTCCCGTAGTTGACCGGCCGCCCGACCCCGCTGCCGCCCGCCTGATCGGGAACCACCTTGATCCCGCACGAAACCGGGCAGGAGATCACTTGAATGTCGTCGAAGAGGACCGAGCCGGATACATCCCCGCGGTTGATCCGCTCGAACGTGATGCTGCCGAGTGACTTCCCGATGGCCGCCTGGGACGCATTGATGTCGCCGTTGTGGGCGAACTTGCCCACCGACACATCATTCTTGAAAAACTCCGTGGTGTCACTCACCGTATCAATCACCACCTTGAAGGTGTCGTAATCGGTCGTGCTGATGGTCTGCGTCGCGGTGGTGGTGCTGGTGCTGCCGATTCTGCAGTACAGGGTGTTCCCAGCCTGGCCCTGCAGGCGGGCGAAGTCGATGCCGGCCGGATCGCTGAACCACATACGCCACGCGTTGGAGCCTCCACCGCTGTTGGCCGGGTTGCCCTTGATTCGTACGATCACGGTGATGATGCCGCCATCCGTGCACGGGGCGCAGGACATGGTGTGCTTCTCCGTGCTTCCGGCGAGGCTGCCGAGCGAGAGCTCAACCGCCCGGCCGACGCCGCCGGCCCCTGGCGCGACGACACTCAGACCCCCCATTCCGCCGGTCCAGCCGCCCTGCCCGTCGAGGGCCCCCAGGGCCAGACTGTCGAAGTTCTCGAAATAGCAGGAGGGAGGTATGCCCACGAACAGATTGACCCGCCGCAGGTACGTGTTGAGAGGGGCCGTGCAGGAGCTTTCGGTGAACTTGATGTACCCGGTGTAGGCACCCGCGGCCAGCCCCGTGGTGTTGAACGTGGCCCCGATGTTCTGGTTGTCCCCGGGGTTGGCCAGCGTTCCGCCGCCGCTGCTGAGGCCCATCCAGGTGTGGTCTGTCGGGGTTCCCGATGCGTTCACTTCCTGGGCGGTGTAGGTGACGGACTGGGTTCCGTAGTTCCGGATGTTGTAGACGATCGAGGCGGGCGTGACGGCCCCGCCGACCGGCCCGCTCACGTTCTGGTCGCTCTTGGGGGCGGCATTGGTGTGGCAGTCGCGGCAGGTCTCGACCTTGATGTCATCGAGGATGACGGTGTGCCCGGCCGCCCCGGCGTTGTTCACGCGTGTGATATTGAACTGATTGATGTTGTTGCCCGGCCCGTCCAGGGCATGGTTCAGGACACCCAGCGATACGAAACTGCCCGTGGAGCCGGCGTCGAAAAAGTACTCCGTCGTGTTAAGCACCGTGTCGATCCGGATCACGATCGTGTCGAACGTGCCGGTGCCGGTGAGGTTGGCGGTGGAGGTGACGATGTTGCCGCCGGCCCGTCCGAAGACCGTCGTGGCCGTCCCCTGCAGGCGGGCCAGCTTGGTGGAGTTGGTGCCGAAGTCGAGGCGCCAGAGCGTGGCGCCGCTGCCGGTGCCGGCCTTGATCCGTAACGAGACGGCGAAGGTGCCGTCCGCGCACGGGCCGCACTGGGTGAAGGTCCGCCGGGTGATGATGTCATCGCTGGCGGTGTTCGTGGTCGTGAACGTGCCCCCGGTGATCTCCACAACCTGGTTGCCGCCCCCCGCCGGGTCGTCGATCACCCGGATCTGGCTGCCGTCTCCGCAGTCCCCGAAGCAGTCCCACAGCCCGCCCCCATCCGGAGCCAGGCTGTACGGCCGGGGCGTGTAGTAATTGGGGTTCGGGATCTCCGGCACCGCCGTGAAGTCCGTGTAGTTGCAGACCGCCGCCTGGGCGGCGGGAACCGCGACCAGCGGCACGATGGCGGCCAGCACGGCCACCGCGATGGAGAGTTTTCGGATCGTCGCCACGGCACTCCTCCTTACTGATAACAACCGAGGGGCAGATAAGCACGGCTTCGGGCAATCGCCCCGGGCCATGCCCATGCGTCCCCTCGTGCAATCCGCAGACACTTCAGAGACTGTTCGGACTCACTCAATGCGCTTCAGCGCGGGTCAGTCATCGCAGCCCACGCTGGCGGGCGTACTCGGCCCGCTGTAGCATCGCTGGAACCTCGCAAAATCATTGATGTCGATCGCCTTGTCCTGGTTGAGATCCAAGCACTTGCATTCGAAGGACAGGGCCTCAAAGACGGCATCGCCCGGCGTGGGCCCGGTCACGCACGGCTTGAAGCCGAATTCGAGATCATGCGCATCGACGAAACCGTCACGCACCGTCTGATTGCTCGCGTCGTG
>CAZQEN010000060.1:0-27229 GCA_964591605.1 uncultured Planctomycetales bacterium | reverse complement strand
CTCGACGTGATCAAGACCGCCGACTGGGTCATCGACCTGGGCCCCGAGGGCGGCAGCGGCGGCGGCGAGATCGTCGCCGAGGGCCCGCCCGAAGCCATCGCCGCGGCGAAGGGATCGCACACCGGCGCGATCCTCAAGGACGTGCTGACCGCCTCGCCCCGCGCTGTGCGCGCCGCGTTGATCGCTGTGCCGGACGCGCTCAAAGAGCCGCGGGCTTCAGCCCGCGCGGTCGTCCCGCCTGAGGGAATGCCTGCGACCACGATGGATGCCGCCGGTGCCGCCCAAGAGCCGCGGGCTTCAGCCCGCGCGGTTTCCGGAACCGAGCTGAGCGCCTCGCTTGCTGAAGACGCCGGCATCGGAGCGCAGTTGGGCGTTCACCCACGTACAGAGACCGCGCGGGCTGAAGCCCGCGGCTCTTTGGATGCGGATGACGCGATGCTCGAAGACCTCGGCGACGCCAGGATGCCCTGGGAGGTCAACGGCCGGCGCTGGCACACGCGCGACCGCGTCGCCCATCGCGGCGAGGCCTGCCGCTGGGAGGGCGAGGCCCTCGAATGGGTCGTCGACCAGATCGAGGCCGCCGGCAAGGGCAAATTCGCCGCCACCGACTACAACCACCGCAGCCGCGTCGAGATCAAGATGCCCGGCAGCGAAACGCCCTGGTTCTTCCACGCTCGCACGGCCGGGGCATGGCTGCTGGACCTGAGCTTCCGCGTGCCCACGCGGGCCTTCAGCGCCGCCGAGGTCCGCCGCCTGGTGCCGCTGCGCCCGCTCGACGAGTGCGACGAGCTGCCTATCTATGGCCGTGACGCCCGCGTCAACGTCCGCAGCTCCGGCCGGCTCACGGACGACATCCGCATCCTGGTCCACGGCAAAAAGGAGATCGCGACGGCCGGCGCCCGCGAGTTCATCAAGCGGGCCGTGCAGGCGTACATGCGTCTCATCCGCAAGCTGGCCGAAGACGCCGAAACCCGCCAGCCGTGGAAGGTCAACGGCCGCATGTGGCACCTTTCGCAGTCGGCCATGTCCAAAAACGGCACCAGGATGTGGCAGGGCTCGCTCATTGCCCAGTTCCTCGGCCTGCTCAAGAAGATCGAGCCTGCGGTGAAAGAGGACTGGACGCAGAAGGTCACGGTGGGCCTCAAACATCCGAGCCTGGCGGGCGTCTGGGGCCGCATCGTCACCAACATGACCTACGGCATGCGCGTCGAGCTGCGCTCCCCCTGCGGCGCGGTCACGCCGGTCATGATCGAGCGCGTCGGGCTCAATACCGAGATCCGTAACTTCGGCGCCTGCGATCAGGTCCGCTTCTGGCTGCAGAAGCTCGACCAGTGCGACCCGGCGCACCTCGAGGCCCTCGTGCGGGCCTCGCTTTCGCAGCCCCAGATGCACACAGATTCACACGGATGAAGGGCGGTGCACAAGTGAATCGCGGAGGATCAATGGCAGCAGGCAGGGTGGGCTCCGCCCACCTTCGGCTGGCGACTCTCGCTCGAGCAGCAGGTAGGGTGGGCTCCGCCCACCTTCGACTGGCGACTCTCGTGCGAGCGGCAGGTAGGGTGGGCTCCGCCCACCTTCGGCTGGCGACTCCCACTAGAGCAGAGGTGGGCGGAGCCCACCCTACCTGTCTATCGGTCTGCGGTGCTCGGCCGAGTCCACTCATGGATAGCAGACTGGAGTAAGGCTCCTGCGGCCCACTGGCTCGCCGAGCGGATGGCAGCGACTTGATAACTCATTGTCGCGTGTCAGCTGGCAGAGTATAAATGGAGAGCGAACGTCTTGTTGGCTTTCGAGGAGCCCGAGCTATGAGGTTCCTGAGCGACGTCATCATTATCGTGGGAGCCTGGTGTGCAATCATTTGGATAGGTAGTCAGGTTCATGAGTATCTCAAGCCACGAGTGCAGGGAACGGGATTGCAGTGGGTAACAACCGTAGTCTTCACGCTTATTATTTGGGTGCTGGTGCTGCTGATTCTGAAAGATGTGCTCGGGCTTCGCTTCTAAACGGCTATCGGATGCTCGTCCCCAATCGATATCTCTTCAAGTTCGAGTTCCCGCTGCACTACCGCGAGTCGCCGGACGTCGACGGCGACCTCGACGACTGGACCAGCGAGCACCTTCTGCCCGACTGGAGCGGGCTGGACAACCAGGAGCGCTACGCCGACCTCTACGCCGGCTGGAACGAGAGCGGCCTGTTCGTCGCCGCCCGCGTCCGCGGCCGCAAGAGCCCGTTCCAGTGCAACCCCAAGCAGTTCTGGAAGGGCGACAACCTCCGCGTCATGACCGACATGCGCGACACGCGCGACCTCAAACGGGCCTCGCGTTACTGCCAGAAGTTCTATTTTCTCCCCAGCGGCGGCGGCCCCGACGGACGCCGCCCCACGGCCGGCCCCGCCAAGATCCAGCGGGCCACCGAAGACGCCCCGCTCCCGGACGCCGGCCTGATCCAGGTCGCCGCCCGCCGCGACGGCCCCACGTACACCATCGAAGGCCACATCCCCGCCGAGGCCCTCTACGGCTGGGACCCCGCCGAGCACCCCCGCATCGGCCTCTACGTCATCCTCGAAGACAAGGACCTCGGCCAGCAGTTCCCCACCGTCGGCGACGACCTCTACTGGTATGTCGACCCCAGCACCTGGCCCACGGCCGTCCTGACGCGGTAAGATTTTGGAGTGCGGTGGTCACGATGTCGCTTGGGACGACGGCAGTGATGCGCGGCTACCGGAACTGTCGGGGCTGTCGCCGGCTTCCGTGGAGAACGGCCAGAATTTCCACGATATGCTTCGCGTCGACGACCCGATAGTAGACGATGAACGGAGACACAGGCATAGAGTGCACCGTTTTCGCTGGATTTCTTCTGTGCTCATGGACCCTGTAGCGGTGGGGTAGTAGTTCCAGCGAGTCAATTGCATTCAGAAGTCGTTGGGCAACGCGGGCGGCGTTTCGGGAGGAGTCGCGTTCGATGTAACTGCAGATTTGGATGATGTCTTCGGATGCCCGTGGCATCATTCTGATCTGATAGCGTTCCGACATGTCGTGGTGTCACTTGATGAACCGTGCCCGCAACTCTTCACGAACCTCCTCCCAGGGCCGACCTTCGCCGCGCGCTGCCTGGGCGAGCCCCTCCTCGATGGCCGCCTGTGTCTGCGGATCGAGGTCCTCAAAATCCTCACCCTGCTCCTGATCCAGTGTCTGAAGTGCTAGTTGGACCAGCTCGTCAGGTGTGGACAGGCCAGTCTGTTTCATCCGTTCTTCGATGAGTCTCTCGGTTTCTGGATTCAATGAGATCGCCATGAATCCTCCGCATGTATGACTCTACTATGATACCACAACTGGACCCTCCGGCCACCGGCCCATATCATCCACGCTTCGCGGATGACCGCCGATCGCCAGGAGATTCATTCATGGACCGCGCCCTGACTTCATGCACGCTGACACACGAGCTGACCGTCTGTATGCCGAAACCGGCCATGACCGCCTGCGTGCTGACACTCGCCTTGACCGCTCCGGCCGTATTCGCCAAGGACTACCCCATCCAGCCTGTGCCGTTTACCAACGTGCACGTCGATGACGTGTTCTGGCGGCCGCGGATGGAGACGAACCGGAAGGTCACCGTCTGGTACGACTTCAAGAAATGCGAGGAGACCGGGCGGATCGACAACTTCGCCAAGGCCGCGAAACTCATGCCCGGAGAGTTCAAGGGTACGTATTTCGACGATTCCGACGTGTACAAGGTGATCGAGGGCGCGGCTTACTCGCTGGCCGTGCAGTACGACGAGAAACTCGACAAATACCTCGACGACCTGATCGACAAGATTGCCAAAGCCCAGGAGCCCGACGGCTACCTCTACACGTGCCGCACGATCAATCCGGCCAAGGCGCCCAAGAACGCCGGGCCGACGCGCTGGTCGAACCTGGTCGAAAGCCACGAACTCTACTGCGTCGGCCACCTGTACGAGGCGGCCGTCGCCCACTATCAGGTGACCGGCAAGAAGACGCTGCTCAACGTCGCGATCAAGAGCGCCGATCTCATCGACAAGACATTCGGCCCCAATGGCCTTCATGATGTCCCCGGCCACGAAGAGATCGAAATCGGCCTGGTCAAACTCTTCCGCGTCACCGGCGACGAGCGGTATCTCAAACTCGCGAAGTTCTTCATTGATCAGCGTGGGCACACGAAAGGCCGTAAATCCAACAAAGACCAGGCGCAGGACCACAAGCCGGTCATCGAGCAGGACGAGCCCGTCGGCCACGCTGTCCGCGCCGGCTACCTCTACACCGGCATGGCCGACGTCGCCGCGATCACCGGCGATCAGCAGTACATGCAGGCCCTCGACAAGATCTGGAACGTCCTCGTCTCGAGCAAGCTCTACATCACCGGCGGCATCGGCTCGCAGGGCGGCGGCGAAGCCTTCGGCCCGCCGTATCACCTGCCCAACGCCCAGGCCTACGCCGAAACCTGCGCCGCCATCGCCAACGGACTCTGGAACCACCGCATGTTCCTGCTCCATGGCGACGCCAAGTACATCGACGTGCTCGAACGCGTCATCTACAACGGCTTTCTGTCGGGCGTCTCGCTGGAAGGCGACAAGTTCTTCTACGTGAACCCGCTCGCGACTGACGGCAAGAAGCCGTTCAAGGGCAAGGACGTGGCCCGCTCGCCCTGGTTCGGCTGCGCCTGCTGCCCGGTGAATGTCGTCCGCTTCGTCCCCTCCATCGCCGGCTATGTGTATGCGACCAAGAGCGATGCCCTCTACGTCAATCTGTATGTAGCCGGTGAGGCGAAGCCGAAGGTGGCCGGTGCGGATGTCCGCATCGTGCAGAAGACGCAGTATCCGTGGGACGGCAAGATCCGCATCGAGCTGAACCCGTCAGCGCCGACGGCGTTTGATCTGTGCCTGCGAATACCCGGCTGGGCCAGCGCCAGGCCAGTGCCGAGTGACCTGTACCGGTATCAGACAGGCGGCCGGCCCGCTCGCGACCTCAAAGTGAACGGGCAGTATCCCAGCCAGACGGAAGGTCTGGAGATTCAGTACGAGAACGGGTACGAGCGGCTGCGCCGCGAGTGGAAACCGGGCGACTTCGTGGAGCTGAGCTTCCCGATGCTTGTCGAGCGCGTCTATGCGCACGAGAAGGTGACGGCGAATACGGATCTCGTGGCCTTGCAGCGCGGACCGATCGTCTACTGCGTCGAAGGCGTCGACCACGGCGGCGAACTGGGCAATGTCCGCGTGCCGGACGCCGCTCGGTTCAAGGTGGAGCATCGCCCGCAGTTGCTGGGCGGCATCACCGTCGTCACGTGGCCGATTCCCGCGACGCAGCCGGCGGATGGAGCGGCTGCGACGGCGACGGCCATTCCCTACTACGCGTGGAACCACCGCGGGCCGACGGAAATGGCCGTCTGGATCCCGCGATCGCGGTGAGATTCAGCGAACCGCACAGTCCGGCGCCACGGGCACGCCGGCCCCGCTGATGCAGCGGGTCAGAAGATTCATGTCCTGGGTGTCCACGTCGGCGTCGATATCGAGCAGGGCATCCTGACAAGCCGGATTCGTCTGTGGCACGTTCGGACCGCTGATGCACATCTGCATGTGCGAAAAGTCGGTCATGTCGATGTCGCCGTCCCCGTTGAAGTCGCCGGGTACGCGGGTCACCACCGTGACCTGGGCGGCCGGCCCGAAGTTGTTGAACTGATCGTGTGAGAACACCGCGTAGTAGTATCGCGTCCCGTAGAGATAGCCCGTGTGGCTGAAGAAGGCGACGGTGGAGGGGGATCCCAGCACATCACCCAGAAGCTGGCCGTCGCCCGGACCGGTGGGGTGGCCCGTGGTCTTGCCGCGGATGATCGCACCCGTGTAATCCGGGCTGGACGGGGCCGTCCAGATCAGCAGAACGTCTGGAATGCGTGCCTGGGCGGTCAGACCGGTGACGGCGGCCGGTGAAACGGCGTCCGGCTCGGCGGGGAAGCGGCTGACGGTGAAATGGTCGCGGTAGAACGTGCCTGCCGGCTTGAGAGAGTACCCATACCGCCAGAGCCCGAAGTGCTCTTCGAACGATTCGTGGGGGTCTGTGCTGTATTCTGATGCATCAAACGTCATCCACTGGATGCAGCCGGCGATGTTGTGCTGGGCGAACGCGCCCAGGTGCGTCGTGTAGAAGCTGAGCTGGTCGGCTTCGGTGAAGTTGGTGGTGAGCACGCCGCCGTTGTATCCGGGCGACGGATTGCTGGGCCAGCCGAACTCCTCCACCAGGATGGGTTTCTGGTTGGAACCCATGTAGCCCTTCACTTCGGGGATCTGCTGCGTACCGATGTTGGGCCAGTAGGAGTGGAACATCGCGATGTCTTCGAACGCGATCACGTCCTGCACGTTCTGCCACCAGCGGATACCCGCCGAAACGGGGTGATTCGGATCCCGGGTCCGCACCGCGCTGCACATCCGCCCGAGCCAGCTCACGATTCTGTCGCGGCTGGCCGGCGAGCTGTCCCAGTTGTCAAATCCGCCGATGTTTGAGGGATGATCGGGCTCGTTCTTGACGTCCCAGCAGAACACGTACGGGTTGTTCCGGAGCCGCTGGACGATCGCGTTCAGGTAGGTGATGTGGTTGGCTTCGGTGCCTGTCCCCGCGGCCGGAAAGCTCGTCTCCCAGTCGAAGAGCGTCACGCAGCTCCGCACGCCCTGACGCCCGAACTCGTTGACCACGTCTTCGAGCATCTGCAGCCGGCTGGCGGGCACGTTCGGACCATTCCAGCCCCCGTTGCTGTAGGGCACGAGGATGCGCACGGCGTTGAGCCCCAGATCGCGGACTTTGACGACCTCGCTCTGGATCTCGCTCCAGTCCCAACTGCTCCACATCGAGGCCCACATGTGGTCCTGCGGGTAGTAGTTGGTTCCCTTGATCCGGTACACCTGGCCGTTGTAGGTGAACTGGTCGCCGGTGATGTGGACGTATGGGCTCGACTGTCCATGCGCGGTGCCGACAAGCAGCAGCTGTATCAGGAGCGCCCGGCGGGCATTGTTCTGGAGGCTTATCATGCTGCCGATCCGCGCGTATCAGGTCCGGGCGAAGTGGCGGGCGAGATGCCCGCCCTGCGTTGCCCCCGGAAACTCGCCGCACCATTCGCGCTCCGCTACTGAAACATTTTAGATCACAGCGCTGCCCAGGGCAAGTCGCGCGGCCCGGCCATCGCATCCGGGGGATACTGCATCGCGACGCGGTTATGATACCATACCGGGGGTTCGGGTCTCAGGCTGAAAGGCAAGTCCGTGGCAGTTCGCGCAGGACGCGAGTGCCGCCCTCAGGAGATCGCTCATGAACGAGCCGGTCATCAGAACGTGTCCGGATTGTGACGGGTCGCCGCTGAGCCGGCGCACGTTTCTGCGTCGCATGGGCGGGATGGCCGCCGCCACCGCGGGCGCCTCGACCGTCTGGCCGGCCGCCCGGACGCTCGCCGCATCCACGCCGACCGGCCCGGCCGAGACCGCGGTCAAGGCCCTGTACCAGGCCCTGACCGGGAATCAGCGCAAGGAAGTCTGTTTCCCCTGGGACTATCAGGACAAGGAGCACGGCCTGCTGCGATCGTTCATCTCGGCCAACTGGCATATCACCAGACCCGCCATCGACAGCGAGTTCTACAGCAAGAAGCAAAAGCATCTGATTTACGACGTGTTCAAAGGGGTGTTCAACCCCGAATGGCACGAGCGGTTTGTCAAGCAGCTCAAAGACGACAGCGACGGCCGGCCCTGGGGCGCCGATCAGAACATTGCCATCTTCGGCGCGCCCGGGGAGGGTAAGTTCG
The DNA here is from genome assembly GCA_964591605.1 of uncultured Planctomycetales bacterium. Taxonomy (GTDB): domain Bacteria; phylum Planctomycetota; class Phycisphaerae; order UBA1845; family PWPN01; genus CAYLLT01. The sequence goes on along the minus strand of CAZQEN010000060.1, from coordinate 19,432 downwards.
AGTTCGTCATGACCGGCCGGCACATGACCATCCGCGTCGACGGCAACAGCGAAGACCACGTCGCCTGGGGCGGGCCGATCTTCCACGGCCACGCGGCCAGCGGCTTCAACGAGAAGCCAGGGCACCCGGGCAACATCTTCTGGCACCAGGCGCAGCTCGCCAACAAGGTCTACCAGATCCTCGACGGCAAACAGCGCGAGGTCGCGCTCATCGAGAAGCGCCCCAGCGAAGCCGACGTCGGCTTCCAGGGGCCGCAGGGCGACTTCCCCGGCATCGCGATCAGGGAGCTGTCGCGCGACCAGCGCGAGCACGTCGAGAAGGTGCTCGCCAGCCTCGTCGAGCCGTATCGGGAGGAGGACCGCCAGGAGGTGATGGCCTGCTTGAAGAAGGCCGGCGGCCTCGACGCCTGCCATCTTGCGTTCTACAGGGACGGCGACCTGGGCGACGACGGCGAATGGGACAACTGGCGCCTCGAAGGCCCGGCGTTCGCCTGGTACTTCCGCGGCTCCCCCCACGTCCACATCTGGATCAACGTCGCCGACGACCCGAGCGTGAAACTCAACACGTGAACCCAAAGAGCCGCGGGCTTCAGCCCGCGCGGTTCTGCGAACGTGCTGAACGCTGCTGCGCTCTCGGGCGGTGGGTCAATCGAGCGGATTCAACACGCGCCAGCCGGCGTCGGTGCGGCTGAGCAGCACACGCTGTGTCGAATACTCGCCGTCTGGAAACCGGCATCGTTCCGTCGCGACGATGACGTCCGTCTCATGGGACTCTGTCTCCACGACGGAGCACTTGAGTCCATGGAAGTCCGGCCAGTTCTCGGTGGTGTGTTTGCGGAACGACAATTCGAGCACTTCGGCCGTCCTGCGAACCACATCATCGTCCCGAGAGTGTGGACTGGTCGCAGGTCCACTCTTTTTGCCCATCTTCCTGAGCATGAGGCGCGCTTCGGCCACAAAATCCTTGGACCTCACCGCCGCCTCGATGTCGCGCCGCCGGTACGCATCTTCGAGCGACCGGAGGGCGTTTTCAGGCGATGAGTAATCGCTGAAGAGATCCGCGCCGGCAGGAGCCGGATTCAGCGATGGAGAGGTGATCTTGAGATGACGCAGCAGATCCGGCAAGAGGAGCGCAACGAGAACTGCCAGCACGGCAACAAGGATCAGAATCTGCCGCCTATCTTTCACGGTAATCTCCGAGGCGTCAGACTGAACCGGCTACCGAGGCAATACCGGCTATCAGCAACTCGCACTCGGCGGCCGTGGGGGCTTCGGCGATGATGCGGATGATCGGCTCGGTGTTCGAGCCGCGGACGTGGACCCAGCCGCGGTCGAAGTCGATGCGGACGCCGTCAATGTCGTTGATCCGCTCCTTCGCATACTTCTCGCGCACGGTGGAGAGAACCTGGGCGATCCGCTCCTTCGAGCACTCGAACTTCTGCTTGATCATCACGTAGCGCGGGATCTCCGCCACGAGTTGGCTGAGCGTTCTCCCTGTATCCGACATGAGCTGCAGCGTGAGCGCCATGGCCACGAGGCTGTCGCGAACGGGCACGACACGCGGATCGATGACGCCGCCGTTGCCTTCGCCGCCGATCGGGCAGCGGTTGACGCGCATGGCCTCGACGACGTTCGCCTCGCCGACGGCCGAGCGGTACACGCGGCACGGCCCGCCCGCGGCAGCCGCGAGATCGTCGATCATCCGCGACGTCGAGAGGTTCGCGGCCGCCGGACCGGGATGAGCCCCGAACATGTACTTGGCGCACAGGGCGAGCGTGTATTCCTCTCCGATGTACGTCCCGTTCTCGTCGACGATGGCGAGGCGGTCGGCGTCGGGGTCCTGGGCGAAGCCGGCGGCGGCCTTCTGGCGTTCGACCTCCTCGCAGAGTTGCGTGAGGTTCTCGGCCAGCGGCTCGGGCGTGTGGGCAAAGTGGCCGGTGGGCTCCGCGTTGATGTGCACGATCTCGCAGCCGAGACGTTCGAGAAGCATCCGCCCCTCAAAGCCACCGGCGCCGTTGACGCTGTCCAGCACCACGCGCAGGCGGCGGCGAGCGATGGCGTCGGGCTGCACGGTTTTGAGAACCGCGTCCACATGGGCGGCGGCGGCGAGGGTGTCGCTGACCGGATTGCTGAGACGTTGCACGTCCGCGAGTCGAAAGGCCTTCTCGCGGTAGATGGCAAAGATCTTCTCGGCCTGCTGCGGCGGCGGGGCGACGCCGTCGGCCGTCAGGAACTTGATCCCGTTCCAGATGACCGGGTTATGGCTCGCAGTGATGACGATTCCCCCCGCGGCACGATGCTCGCGCACCATGAACGCCGTCGCGGGCGTCGTCGCGATGTCCAGCAGCATGACCCGGCAACCCGCCGCGAGCAGCCCCGACACCACCGCCTGCTGCACCATCATGCCGCTCGGCCGGCTGTCGCGCCCGATCACCACTTTGCCGCCCTGCAGATGGGTTCCGTACGCACAGCCCAGTTCCGCCGCCAGCGTGGGCGTCATCGATTCGCCGATGACTCCGCGGACGCCGGAAACACTCATCATCAGAGGCATGGGAAGTACTCAGAAGTCAGCCCCGCGGGACATTCGGGGCCGCCTGGCCATCCGCAATCAGCCTCAGCGGGCGCCCGACGGCCGTCCTCCGATCGCTGACTGCCATCCACTCTTAACGGAAGTTACCCAGATCGCGCCGCACGAGCACCTTGCGAAGCAGCAGGTAGTCGATCCCCTTGTACACGGTGATCTCCCCGCTCACCACGAGCACCACGCTGCCGGTGCCGCCCTTGCTCAGGCCGATGGCTGTCTCCAGCAACTGGCTGGGCAGGACGCGGATCGGCTTCTGCGAGGGTGACTGGCCGAGGTCTTCGAACGTGAACGTCCACCAGGGCTCGCCGGGGATCAGCCGTCCGGGCCGGTCGATCAGCACCGTCTCTTCGGCCCAGCGCGGCAGTTCGCGGGTCGCGGGCCGGGGCGTCTCCTCCGCCGGACGGGTGGCCGCGGCTGGCGGCGGCTGCTGCTGCGGAGGCGGGAGTACGAGTGCCCGCCGCGGCTGGGCCTGCATCAGGCGCCGAACGACCTCCTCAGCCGTCGGTTCGCGCGTGGGTTCGGTGCTGGCAGCGGCAGGGGCGGGCGCGGGGGCCGGGGCAGCCGCCGGCGGGGGCTGTTGGGCTGCCGCTGGCGGTGCTGCGGCCGGCACGGGGGCGGAACCTTCGCGGATGCTTTCGACCAGGACGTAGTTGACCCCGCTGAAATCCGTCACCCGCCCGGTGACGACCAGATCCGGCATGCGGGTGCGCCCGGCCAGCACCGTCTCGAGCAGAGCGAGCTGATTGTTGGGCAGCACACGCAGCGGCGGTGCCGCGGGCAGTCCCGGCACACTCTGGAGATTCAGCACGTAGAACTCGTCCTGCCGCTCGACGGACGCGGGGCGGTTGGCCACGACATACCCGTCGGGCAGCCGGGGCATCTCGGCGGGCACGCGCCCGATGACGCCGGCCGACCGCTTCGTCGTGTCCTCCCCATACTCGGGTGGCTCGCTGGGCAGCACGATCGTCGGGTTGGGCTGCCTGGGAATACGAGCGGTGCCGGGATACTCCGGCTCGCGCGGGACGGGTGGGATTCGCCCATGCTGGCTGGGCACCTGCGCGAAGCTGAGCGAAGCGCCCAGGAGACAAAGAAGCGCCGCGCCGACCCGTTGAAAGAGAGAGCTCGTCGTTTTCACAGTGCCTCCCCGGTCAGGCTGAGGGCCGGATCCAGTCGGTTGACCGTCTCATGCCACTCCCCTGATATCGGCAGATGAGAGGAGATCACTTGGCCTGCAGCTCGCGAATCAGCTCACCGGCGTCGGTGATCGGCCGCCGGCACGTGTAATTCCGGCAAACATAGGCCGCCGGACGCCCCTGAATCGTGACCTTGCCGGCCAGCAGGGGCACGCGCGCCTCCCGCTCGTCCGCGTGGGCCGTCTCGGGCGATCCATCGGTCCAGAGGACCACGCGGTACGGATCATATACCTGATTCACCGCCCGCAGCAACGCCTGTGTGTCCGGATCCCGGCGCGCTCCGGCGATGACCACCTCCCGGCGCGGGGCGTGGTGCCAGTCGACGGCGGCCAGGAGGCGGTCGAAGCCGAACGGCGAGCGCTGCACGTTGCCGGCGAAGGCCCGCAGGGTGGCCTGCGCCCTGGCCAGGTAGTCCTTCCGATCCAGCATCGTCGCGAGTCGAAGCAGGTTCAGCAGGGCCACGGAATTGCCAGAGGGAATGGCGCTGTCGCGCGTGTCCTTGGTCCTCACCAAAAGCGGTTCCGCATCATTGGCAGTAAAATAAAAGGCGCCGCCGTCGCTGTCCCAGAAGTGGGTGATCATGTCATCGGTCAGGCGGATGGCCTCGGCCAGCCAGCGATCCTCGAAGGTGGCTTCGTACAGCTCGATCAGGCCTTCGGTGAAGAACGCGTAATCGTCGAGGTATCCCCCGATGTGGGCCTTCCCGTCGCGCCAGGTTCGCAGCAGCCGGCCGTCGCGGCTCATGTGCGTGAGGATGAAGTCGGCGGCCCGTGCGGCCGCATCGACGTACGCGTGCTGACCGGTCACCCGCCCGCCGCGGGCCAGGGAGGCGATCATCAGTCCGTTCCAACTCGTGAGCACCTTGTCGTCGCGGTGCGGCGGCACCCGCTGCTCCCTTACTGCCAGAAGCTTCTTTCTGGCATCAGTGAGCACCTCGCGCAGCTCCTCCGGCGCAATCCCGTTCAGCCTCGCCACGGTTTCCAGATCGCGCGGAACATTCAGGATGTTGTGTCCTTCCCAGTTGCCGGCCTCGCTCACGTCGTAGTAGCTGCAGAAGAGTTCGCCCGCCCGCTGGCCGAGGATGTCGAGCACCTCGCGCCGGCTCCAGACATAGAATTTGCCTTCCACGCTTTCGCTGTCAGCGTCGCGGGCACTGTAGAAGCCGCCTTCAGGTGATCGCAGATCGCGGAGCACGTAGTCAAAGATATCGGTGCCCACCTCGGCCCAGCGGGTGTTCCGCGTGATCTGAAAAGCTTCGAGATAGATGGAGCTCACGAGCGCCTGGTCATACAGCATCTTCTCAAAATGGGGGACGAGCCACTCCGGGTCTGTGCTGTAGCGTGCGATGCCGCCGCCGAGGTGATCGTAAATGCCCCCGCGGGCCATGTGGTCGAGGGTGAGTTCGACGAGTTCGAGAAGCTCGGTCCGTGGCTGCGCGGACCCGGCCGGCGCGGTGGCAGAGGGCGCGGACGCCGTGGGACCGGACTGGGCTGCGGGAAACGTGCTGCGATGATACGCGCGGAGCATCAGGCTCATGGCCATCGAGGGGGGAAACTTGTTGGTGCTCCCGCTGAGCAGGCCCCCGGTGTTGCGGTCGAACGCCCGGGCCAGGCCGCTCACCACGTGGGTGACCGCCTCCTGCGGAATGATTTCGTCCAGCTTCTCCAGCTGGACGAAGTCCCGCACCGCGCCGGCCAGGTTCGAAGCATACTGGTCAATCTGCCGTCGATCGTTCTGCCAGAGCTCGCTGATCCGCAGCAGCACGTCCTTGAAGCCGGGCCGGCCGTAGAGCGACTGCGGCGGGAAATAAGTGCCCGCAAAAAACGGCCGCTGGTCCGGCGTCAGGAATACGCTCATCGGCCAGCCGCCCTGGCCCTGGTTCGCGATCATCGTCGCGTTCATGTAGATCTCGTCGAGGTCCGGACGCTCCTCGCGATCCACCTTGATGCTCACGAACCGTTCGTTGAGCACTTCGGCGATGCTCTCGTTCTCGAAGCTCTCGCGCTCCATCACGTGGCACCAGTGGCACGCGGAGTAGCCGATGGAAAGGAAGATCGGCTTGTTCTCGCGGCGGGCCCGTTCCAGCGCCTCGGCGCCCCACGGATACCAGTCCACCGGATTGTGGGCATGCTGAAGGAGGTAGGGACTGGTGGAATGGATCAGCCGGTTGGTGTGCCGGGGACGCGTCGCGGGCTGCGGATCGCTCATGAAGGGGGTCCTGTCGGCCGGTGCTGCGCGGTCGGCGGCATGACTGACGCACGCCGGCATCAGGAGGAGGGCGAGACCCACGCTGCAGGCGCGACGGCGCTCGATCTGCATCATCCAATGCCACCACGGGAACATCCGGCCGTGGCATTATAGGACCCGGCAAGCCCCAGGGCGATGCAGCGGGCGAATTGGATGCAGGCGGCCCCCCACAGGTCCGATTATTCCCGCAGAGGCGCGTTCTGGCGGCGGGAATCCGCCAGTCCGGGCCGCGGCGTCCGGGGGAGACTCCTGATTGGCCACGCTGACGACACCCGCGATTCTGCCCGCTCTCAAGCACGATCGGAGCACGCGATGGCCGCAAGTCCTGCGGCCGGCCGTGGTGGTGTACCTGCTCGCAGTGGGCGTCACGGCTTTGTCGCTGAGAGCCTGGGGCATCCACGCCACGCTCGAAAGCTCGGATCAGGCCGCCCTGGGCCACATGCTGTATTACAGTTTCGGGATCGAGTGGATCTTCGCACACGACTACGGCCCGGTGCTGCCTTTCATCGAGGCCGTCTGGTGCCGGCTTCTGAGCCGCCTGCATGTTCCGATCGATGAGAGCGTGCTGCGGATCCCGATCCTGCTGATGAGCCTGGTGCAGGTCGCCGTCACCTGGCCGCTGATGCGCCGGCTCGGTTTCTCCATCCGGTCAGCCTGCGCGGGGTGTGTGGCCGTTGCCATCCTGCCGCCGCTCGTGAGCGATGCCCACTACTTGTGGGCCTATCAGACCACGTGGCTGCTGCTGGGCAGCGTCGCGCTCTGGGCCGCCCTCGCCTGGATGGACGAGCGACAACCGTGGCAGTTGTGGCTGGCCGCGATCGCCCTGTTTCTCCACTGTCTGAGCAGCCTCTACTCCTATGCCCTGCCGATCGCGCTTCTGGCCGCATGGCGATGGCATGCGAACACAGCGCGCCCGCCGCTGCAGGACCGGCCCCGCGTCCTCACCGTGCCGCCTGATGCGTCGAGCACCTCTTGTTTACCCCTGGGAAAGGCCTTCCTGATCGGATGCGTGCTTCCCGTTCTGGCGGCGGTGGCCGTCATCGTCGGATCCTGGCTCTGGACCGGACGGGGGCAGTTGGGCAGGCTCCTGCTCAAGAGCGAGAATGGGGCCGCCGGTCTGCACGTCGAACAAATCCTTCAGTTGCCGTGGATCTGGTGCAGTCAGCTTGGCCCGGTGTTCGGCGCCGTGTGTGCGTGGGCCGTGCTGACGCGGCTGCGCAAACTTCGCACACGCGATCATCGCAGCCTGCTGGCGCTCTGGGCGGTGGTGTCGATCGTTCCCTACTGCCTGCTGGCGGACTGGAGCCGGATCGGCCACGCACCGCACTACACGTTCGAAGCGATCTTCGCGGCGGCTCTGCTCGGCGCCGCCTGGCTCGCCGAGGCCATGACGGCCGGAATGCACTGGAGGGCCGTGGCCGTCCCGATGGCCATCGCCTGCGGCATGCAACTCGCCGTGGCGGGCCTCGATCTGGGCCGGCCGGACATCGATCTGCGAGCGTGGACGGGTATCCGTGCCGCGTGGGGCGAGGTCCGCCCGGACACGGGCGTGAAGGCGGCCGGCTACTACATCCGCCGATTCGTTCCCCGGGATGCCACCATTCTCTCGCTGCACGCGCAGAGCGGTATGGAGTTGCCCGTCGCTGAATACTACTGCGGCCGCAAGGTGCTTGCACACTACGACCTTCCTGACCAGGTGCTGCCGGAGGTATGGAAAACGATGGAGCCGAGGGTCGATGTGGTGCTCGTCGAAGTGGCCCAGGCTCGGCTGCTCGCCGGCTCGCATCTGCGCTGTGTGTGCAGCCTGCGCCGCGACGGGCGGATCGTCCGGATGGTGTTCGCCCGGCCCGAGCTGCGTCTGCCCGCCCGCGACTCTGAAATCGGCGTCCTGAATGCCGCCTACGACCGCGAATGCGTGCCGCACCGTGTGCCCGTCGCGCTGTGGGCGCCGCCCGGTTTCCTCGGGCATCTCCAGGCATACCAGACCGCCATCGCGGCCGGGCGCGTCGGTCACCGCAACGTGCAGGCGCTCAGTGCCCGGTAGAACCGCTTTCGCATCCGGCGACGGGCGGCATTATCCTGTCCTCATGAACATCGTGCTCATCGGCTATCGCGGCAGCGGGAAGTCGGCCGTCGGACGGGAGCTGGCCCACCGGCTGGGCTGGCCGCTGGTCGATACCGATGCCCTCATCGAGCAGCGGGCCGGCAAGTGCATCCGCGATATGTTCGCCCAGGACGGCGAACCCGCGTTTCGCGATATCGAGGCCGCGGTGGTGGCGCAGGCCGCGCAGGGCGAACGTCAGGTCATCAGCGCCGGCGGCGGGGTCATCCTGCGCAGCACGAACACCGCGGCACTCAAGAAAACAGGTACGCTCGTCTGGCTCACCGCCCCGCCCGAGGTGCTGTGGAGCCGCATTCGGGCCGATACCGCGACGGCCGCCACCCGACCGGATCTCACCGCCACCGGCGGCATCGACGAGGTTCGCCAGGTTCTCGAGCGGCGAACCCCGCTCTACGCGGCCGCCGCCGATCTCACCTTCGACACGGCCAGCCTCGATCCCCCGCATCTCGCCGACCGGATCCTCGCCGCCCTCCGCAGCACTGCGCCGCACCTGCCATCTCCCCCGGCTTGAACGCCAGGTTCGGGGCTCTTATTCTGAACACGTGAAGCTTCGCAGGGCGATTAGCTCAATTGGTCAGAGCGCCTCGCTTACACCGAGGAGGTTACCCGTTCGAGTCGGGTATCGCCCATCACCTGATTCGCGAGTTGCGCGATATCCGGACCACCTCTCTGCACTGCAAACGCGCGACTTCTGGTGTCTATGACAGACTTCCTCGATCGCTCTCTATCACGAAAACACGAACGGACGAAAGCGCGAGATCATCGTCTTTCGTGTTCTGGTGCTTTCGGGCTTTCGTGATCCTCTGTTTCGGTGGCGGACCAGGCCCGCGCTGCGCGTAAACAGGGCCGATCCCTCCGGGGATCGGCCCTCGATTGGACTCACATCAGGCAGTGAGCTTCCGCATCCTTCGGATCACTGCAGCGGCGTCACGGCCCATACTGCAGCAGCGCGATCAGCAGTTCGACTTCATCCCGCAGCGCTTCCTTTTCAGGGGACTCATCCATCCAGTCCGGCGGAGGCGTCAGGCCGTCGATTTTCTCCAGCAGGCTCTCAAGTTGGTCGATCGCGCACTGGTAGTCGCCGACGCCGATGCAGTTGGCCGCCTGGGTGGCCCGGTTGGCCAGGGCGTTGCGCCGCCCCTTGTTGGCGTTGTTATTGGGACCGTTGAACAGGCTGAGGCTGAGCTGGAGGATGCCCTCGGCCGTGTCCCGCGTCAGGTCCTCGAGGAAGCCCGCAGTGACGCCGGGATCGGTCGGCAGCGGGTCTTCATCATCCCAGACACCATCGTCATCGGTATCGGGGTCGCACGCATCAGTGCCGAGTGAGACCTCTGCCCCGTCTGTCAGCCCGTCATCGTCCGAATCCGGATCGAGCACGTTGGGACAACCGATGTCGAACTCCGTGGCGTCATACAAACCATCGCCGTCCGAGTCGTCGCACACATCGCCGAGGCTGTCGCCATCCCAGTTCGCCTGGTCTGCGTTGGGGGTGTTGGGGCAGTTGTCGATGGCATCGCAGAGGCCGTCCGCGTCAGAATCGGTCGCGCCGTTGTTGCACCCGCATGCGCCGGGCTCGATCTTCGTCGGATCGGTCGGGCACAGATCGATGCAGTCGGGCGTGCCGTCGCCGTCAGTGTCCGTCTCGGACACGCCGCACCCGCACGCACCAGGTTCGATCTTGTCCGGATCGTTGGGGCAGGCGTCGTTGCAGTCGGGAGTGCCGTCGGAGTCGCTGTCCGTGTCGGCCACGCCGCATCCGCACACGCCCGGGCTCGATTTGCTGGCATCGGCGGGGCAGCCATCCTCGCCGCACACGTTGGCTGGGAAGCCCGGATCGCCGAACCCGTCGCCATCCGTGTCCGTGCAGTCGTCGCAGGCATCGCCGGTGCCATCGCCATCGGCGTTGCCCTGATCGGCGTTAGCGACCAGCGGGCAGTTGTCCGCTCCGTCCAGCACGCCGTCGTTATCGTCATCCGCATCGCACGCGTCGCCTTCGGCGTCTCCGTCCGTGTTGACCTGGTCGGCGTTGGCAAACAGCGGACAGTTGTCCGCTCCATCCAGAACACCGTCATTGTCGTCGTCCGGATCGCAGGCATCGCCCTCACTGTCGCCGTCCGTATCGGTTTGATCCGCATTGGCCGTTGTCGGGCAGTTGTCGGTTGCGCACGTGTTCGCCGGGAAGCCGGGGTTGCCATATCCGTCGCCGTCGGTGTCCGTGCAGAGATCGCACACATCGCCCACATTGTCTTCGTCGGCGTCCTCCTGGCCGGAGTTGGGAGTCAGGACGCAGTTGTCACACGCATCGCCGATCGCGTCTGCGTCGGCATCACCGGGCATGGTGTCCGGTACACCATCCTGATTCAGATCCGGTTGGAGCAGAAACGCGCGCTCTGTTCCATTCACGCCGCCGATTCTGCCGACGCCGACGATCCAGCCCGCATCGTTGATGGCATACGCGTATTCGAGACGCCCCCACATGCCGCCGTTGGCCACAAAGGCGCTCGTCGGAATCAGCGTGTTCAGGTCGCGGAACCCGTTCTCGCTGTCCCAGACCGCGGCGAAGAACGGGCCATTCCCGTCGTCGTCGGAGACGTTCCCCACGATCGTGCCGCACGCGTTGATGTCACGCGCACCGCTGTTGATGTAGAAACCACCTGCGGGTTTCGGAGCCGTACCCAGATCGAGGAACCCGTCTTCGTCCGTGTACCGGAAGCCATGCGTCTGCGTCGTGGGCGTGGTAATGTCCGCGTTGCCGACGACGGCCCCCAGCTCATTGATACTGAATGCGAACGCCGGTTGGCCCGCCTGCAGCGTCCCGAGGCTCACCATGCCCCCCAGGGCAGTCCAGCGGTAAGGGAAGATGCCGGGGATTGCGGTGATGGGGGTTTCGCCGACCACCTGGCCCAGGTTGTTGATGGCCCAGGCGTCGCTGCCGGTGGGCGAGAGATCATCCAACAGCTCCGTCGCGCCGGCCACGCCGGCTTTCACGAAGCCGATGCTGGTCGAGGTTCGCCCGCAGACCAGGCCCGCATCGTTGATCTTCCGGGCCAGGCCCACTACACCTAAACCCAGCATGCCGGTGCTCTGGGTCCAGATGAACGAGAGGGGCGTCTGGCTCGCACTCGTCGCCTCGCCGACGACCACGCCCGCATTGTTGACGCCGTAGGCGGTGCTGTTCGTACGGCTGCCGATGATGCCCAGGTTCTTCATCTGGGGATTCGAGGGAACGCCGTCGGTACTACCCGGCGTCCACAGGAAGGCCCGATTGAAACCGGTGCTGAGTGCTGCAGATCCGACCACCTGTCCCTGGTTGTTGATGTCCCACGCCTTGGACGAGGTGCCGCCGAGCGTGCCGATATCCACGATGCGATACTCGGGGGCCGCGGCGAGTGGGCTGGCCAGAATGGCAACCACCCACAGCGCAGGGATTGCACCCGATCTAAGAATGGATTTCATCTGATTCTCTCCTTCGGTTGGGGGTACGGCTCGATGGACATACATGGGCTCTCCGCGTCATTTCGGAGGGACCGGATACTAGAGGGTTCATGCGGTCACAGGAATTGCACCCTCTCAACCGTGAAACTCTAACACCACCCTATCCATCAGGTCAAGAAAAAACCTGTAACTTTCGTTATATACCGGGGTCTGGCTCCAGAACCGCGCAGGATCTGCGCCGAAGGGCGCATGATTTGCGCAGGGGTGCACCGGGGTCTGGAGTGCCACACAGTGGGCAGTGGCGCGATGGGGATCATGGAATCGTCGGCCTTTCGGATGACACACCTGTGTCAGTCTCGGTGGGCTTCCTGGCCGGCCCGACGCCCCCGGAACGTCAATCGGAGGGGCACTTCAGGGAAGGGGAGGCGTTCCCGCAGCCGGTTCAGGAGGAAACGCTCATAGGACGGAGTGACCCGGGCGGGGTCGTTGACGAAGAAAACCAGCGTGGGCGGCTCCGTCGAGACCTGGGTTCCGTAGAAGATCTTGACCGGGGCGCTGCCGCGCCGGGGGCGGGGAACGACCTCGCTGGAGAGCTCCTCGATCACCACGTTCAGATCGGCCGTGGAGATCCGGGTCCGGGCCTGCTTGAACAGGCTGGCCGCCAGATCGATGACCGATTGGATGTTCCGGGCGTCCCGGGCGGTGGTAAACGCCACGGGTGCGTACTCCAGGCCGGGGAGCATTTTGAGCAGATACTCGCCATATGCGTCGGTGTCGGCCCGCCCTTTTGCCAGATCCCACTTGTTGACCACCAGGATGCAGGGCTTGAACTGCCCGGCAATGTAGGCGCCCAGGCGCTTGTCGACCCCGCCCACGTCGGCGGTCGCGTCCAGCATGAAGAGCACCACGTCGGCCCGCCGGATCGACAGCTCGGCGCGATGGAAACTGTAGAACTCGATGTCGTCGCTGAGCTTGCTCTTCTTGCGGACGCCGGCGGTGTCAATGGCCATGTAGACGTGTCCGTCCCGCTCGAAGCGCACGTCGACGGCGTCGCGGGTGGTACCGGGAACCTCCGAGACAATGACCCGCTCCTGGCCGGCCAGGGCGTTGATGAAGGTGCTCTTGCCCACGTTGCGCTTGCCCACGATCGCCAGCTTCATCACCGGGTCGCAGGGCGCCGCGTCCTGGGCCAGGGGGCGCAGGAATTCGGCCAGGCGCTCCTTGAGCTCCGACTCTCCGCCGCGGTGCAGGGCCGAGACCGGCAGCGGACTGCCGAAACCGAGCCTGTGGAACTCGGCCAGGTCCACGCGGGCGTTGGGCGAATCCACCTTGTTGGCCAGGAGCATCACCGGCCGGTGCGCTTTCCGCAGCCACTCGGCGATAACACTATCAAGAGGCATCAGCCCGTCCCGGGCGTCAACGACGAACAGGATGAGGTTCGCCTGCTCGACGGCATAGCGGATCTGCTGCTCGACCTGGGCCCCCAGGTCGTCGCGGTCGACGATTCCGTATCCGCCGGTATCGACGAGGTCGAAATACAGCCCGTCCATCTCGCAGAGCGCCACAATGCGGTCGCGGGTCACGCCGGCCGTGGGGTCGACGATGCTGATCCGCCGCCCCGCGAGCATGTTGAGCAGCGAGCTCTTGCCGACGTTGGGTCGGCCGACGATGGCAACCATGGGCAGAGGCATGGCTCGATCTCACCTGGCCGGCCGGCGGCCGGCGCCGATTGTATTCCCATGGCCCGCTGCCGTCCGACATTGCCGGGCGCATGCGGAGAAGCCATGCGTGTTACGGGGCGGTGGCCGTCGCAGTGGTGGGAACGACCCTGCGAATGTTGAGACCGGCCGGCAGGTTGAAGGGGGCGCCGTTGAGCAGGCCGGGGGCGGCCGCCGTGCCGATCCACTTGTTGACTTCGTCGCTGATGCGTTTGGCCTGGTCCGACCCCGGCGTGAGCAGCGCCTGGGTCACGTTGGGCGGTGTTTTTCCGGCCGCCTTGGCCCTGACGATGCCGGCCAGCGACTGTTCCGTCACCAGGATGACGCGTTCGAGTTCTTCCTTGCGTTCCGGCGGCATCGGCGTATTCGTGAAATGGAACGCGGCGTCGGCCAGGAGGCGTCCCAGTTGCAGGGTGATCTCGTTGATCCGCCGGGCGTCCTGTGTCGCGACGGCCCGCGTACCGAGCCAGGCGGCCGCCTCGCGTTCCGCAAATGACGGCAGCGCGCCTTTCTGCTCGAACTGAGTCAGGCGGCCCTGGAGAATGGCCAGGATCGCCAAAGCCCCTTCCTGGGCACGGGCATCCGGTGTATTTGCAGCCAGCAGGCGATAAACCCGGCTCAGAACCACCGCGTCAGCCGCGTCCGCGGCGATTTTCTGGGCATCGGCGACGACGGCCGTCCAGGTTTGCTGGTTCAGCCGGTCACGCAATCGGATCAGGCCCTCCAACCCGACAGCCCGCACGGCCGGGGCTCGCGGATTGCTGCTATCGACCATGGCCTGGCGGAGCACGGGTGCGGCCGCCGGGTCGTCGAAGAGAGCGAGCACCACCAGGCAGTACACCACCGGTAGCGGTCGGGGCAGATTGGGGTCGGTCAGGGACGTCGTCCCTTTATAGCGCCGCGAGAGACTGTCGGCCACACTGGCCGCCAGAACTTTGCGGAAATCCGGGGTGGCGTCCCCGGCCTGGAAGTGCTCGAGGAGCGACGTTCGAAACTGGGCCGCGTCCACATCGAGCGTGGTGGAGCTGAACAGCCGATCCATCTGCTCGTCGACCCACCGCTGGATGTTCTGCCGGTCGATCTGGGAGACGGTCGCGTTCCGCCGGATCACCGCCAGGTTGGGCGGCGGCGGAGCGGGGGCTTGGGCCCAGGTGTGCGTGGCAAGCGTCGTCACAAGAGCGAGAGGGGCCAGCAGATGCCGGGGCCAGGGTTTCGTCGAAGAACTCACGGCTATGGAGACTCCCGCAATGCGAAATCACCGGCCTGGTTACGTTGGGAAAGTCCGCTCGCCGGCATGCCGGGCCGGGGGCTGTTATCGGCTGCTTCGTAAACGCCTGCGGCCGTGCGGCGGGGACGAAGCGGCCCCACGGTATCGGTGCCGGCCATCAAAGTCAAGCTTGAGCTCGGCCGAACAACAGTAGCTAGGGCAAGAGGTTACGCCTGTTTTTCGGGCAGATTTCTCTTGACGCCGGACTTTGTGACTTTGTACATTCACGCCATGACTTCCAGCGCGGGGCCTCAGCCACCATCTCCGGATAAGGGTATACCAGCCAGGACCGATCCGGTCCCGACTCCGGCCGTCCGGCGGCTGAGTCTCTATCTGCGCGAACTGGAGGCGTTGCTCAAACGCGATCGGCAGACCATTTCGAGCAAGCAGCTCGGGGAGCTGCTCAGCCTGACGGATGCGCAGGTGCGCAAGGATCTGGCGTACTTCGGACAGTTCGGGCATCCCGGGATCGGCTACCGCGTCGCCGATCTGATTGCCCGGATCAAGTCCATCCTGGGCACCGACCGGACCTGGAACGCGCTGCTGGTTGGAGCCGGAAACCTCGGTAATGCCCTGCTGAGCTACAAGGGTTTCTCCAAGAAGGGCTTCCAGATCGTCGCGGTGTTCGACAACGACCCGCGCAAGCAGGGGCAGTTGATCGGTCCGGAGCAGAGCCTGGAGATCCTGCCGATCGAGGAACTCCAGCGGGTCGTTGCGGAGAATGACATTCAGATGGCGATTCTCTCGGTTCCGGCGGAGGTGGCCCAGCAGGTGGCCGACCAACTGGTCGGGGCAGGGATCAAGGGGATTCTGAACTTTGCGCCCGCGTCGCTGGTCGTGCCCGAGAGCGTCTCCGTCGCCGCGGTTGATCTGGCGGTCCACCTGGAACAGCTCGCGTTCCGGATCTCGGCCAGCCAGCTCGCTTCGAAAGCGGGCTGACGGAGCCCGATGGCGGGCCGGCGGGCAGGAACGGCCTCAACATCAGGGAGACGCCTTGCCCCGCCCCAGCCGCGATGATGACGACGATCGGGACGCCCCGCAGGCGGCGGACCTCGAGTGGGCGGAGAGGAACGACGAGGAAGAGGACACCGTCCAATGTGCCCAGTGCGGGCGGACGCTGCACTGGTCGGCGCCGCGATGTCCGGCGTGCGGCGCCTGGCTGGCGGAGCCGTCCATGGCCGCCGAGCGCAGCCGCCGATGGGGCTGGCCGATCGTGGTGGCCGTCCTGATCGCGATCATCCTTGTGGTGTGGCATGGACTGAGGTAATCATGGGCGGCGAGGCGGCGACTCCACATAGTCGCCGGATCCGCCGTCGGGCGGAGGTCTGAGGTTCAACCGACTTGACGGCGGCTGTCGCCGTCCGGCCGCCTCGGGGGCGGCCGCTGCAGGCATGCAACCGTGGCATTTCCCCAACATCGATTCCGGCGGCTCCGTTCCCATCCGACGCTGCGGCGGATGGTGCGAGAGACGCGGCTGAGTGTCGATCAGCTCATCTACCCGCTCTTTGTCCGGCCCGGCAGCGGCGTTCGGCAGGCGATCCGCTCGATGCCGGGGCAGTTTCAACTCTCGGTCGATACGTTCGTTGAGGAATGCCGGCGTACCCAGGATCTGGGCATCCCCGCTGTCCTGGTGTTCGGCATTCCCGAGAAGAAGGATGCCCGCGGTTCCGAGGCCTATGCCGACACGGGCATCGTTCAGCAGGCGGTGCGGGCGGCAAAGCAGGCGTGTCCGGATCTGATGGTCGTGACCGACGTGTGCCTGTGCGAGTACACAGATCACGGCCACTGTGGCGTGATCATCGATCGGGGGGGCCGCAAGGACGTGGATAACGACGCGACGCTCGATCTGCTCGTGCGCGAGGCCGTCTCACATGCACGGGCGGGGGCGGACATCATCGCGCCCTCGGACATGATGGACGGTCGGGTGGGGGCGATCCGCAAGGGCCTGGATGCGGCGGGGTTTACGCAGATTCCGATCATGGCTTACGCGGCCAAGTTTGCGAGCAGCTTCTACGGCCCGTTCCGCGACGCGGCCGAGTCGCCGCCGCAGTTCGGCGACCGCAAGACGTACCAGATGGACTATGCGAATGCCGAGGAGGCCCTTCGCGAGGTGGCGGCGGACATCGAGGAGGGGGCCGATATCGTGATGGTCAAGCCGGCCATCCACTACCTCGACCTGATCTGGCGGGTGAAGGAGCGGTTCGGGCTGCCGATGGCCGCGTACCACGTCAGCGGGGAGTTTGCCGCCCTCAAGGCCGCTGCTGCCAACGGTTGGATCGACGAGAAGGGGGCAGTCCTCGAGGCGACGACCGCCATCAGCCGGGCGGGGGCGGATCTGATCATCACCTACTCCGCGCCGGATCTGGCGAGCTGGCTGGCGTAGCGGCTCCTCTATCTTACCCAGTCTGCCACGACACGGTTATCGGAGGGGCCCATGACGGAATCGACAGGCTGGCATGGGTTCCGGCGCGCCGGGACACTCGCGGATGGGAACGCATGCTGCCCGTGGGGGAGGCTCGCACGGGCAGCGACGGCTTCGCTGCGCGAAGCCGTCGCTGTCCATGCCACCCCGCCCCAAGTGTCACGGACCCTTATCGGAGGAACGGGGCGGTCCAGCTTGATCTAGGGCGGGGTTCGGTTACAATCTGGTGATCGCACATCCAGAGGGAGAGAGACCATGCTGGGGAGAGAACTCCGTCACCGCAGCGCAATTGTTGCGCTCACCGCTTGCTTCCTGTTTGCTGCATTCACCTCCTCATCCTCCGCGGCGGTGCTGCTCTTCGGTGATCGTACCGCTTCGCGCAACCAACTGTCGGCGGACCTGGCGGGGCTGGGCGAAACGGTGACGAATGTGGCCAGCCTTCCGGTCGACCTCGGTGCGTACGACGTGGTATGGCACGTGGGGGCGAACGTCGCGCTGACCGCGAGCGAGCGGCAGCGGCTGGTCGACTTCGTCATCGGGGGCGGCGGACTTCACCTGTCTGGAGAGCAGAGCTGCTGCGAGACGCTGAACGATTCGCTGGAAGCGGTGATCAACAGCCTCATCATCGGCGGTGGCGTGCTGGTGGGCGGCCAGGGCAGCCCCAATGGGCCGTACACGTTCAACGCGGCCGCCACGGGAGCGGTGACCCGCACGCCCAACTCGCTGCTGGCCTGGTCGCCGGTCGTCCCGGGTGCGATGGGCGGCTCGATCGCGAACGCGAACGTGCTGGTGACCGCCGCCAACGGCAAGATCCTGGGCGCGGCGTGGGACGAGAGCATGATGGTCAGCGGGCGCGGTCGGCTTTCCATCCTGATGGATGCCGACTGGTTCGTGAGCACGAACCAGACCACCGTCGTCGACAATCTGCAGACGTTCCTGAGCACTCCGGAGCCGGCGAGCCTGTTGCTGCTCGGCGCGGCTCTCCTGGTCACGCCTCGTCGCCGCCGGGCGTAAGACCGCGTGACAGGTTCATATCCCGTCGGATCATTCCCTGCTGTGCAGAGTGATGGCGTGCTGGCGCGCAGGGCTCCTCCAGCGTCGGTCGGAAGGGTGGGAGCATGCTGCGCGCTCATCACGCCGTGTGCGGGAGCCTGAAGTCTGGTGCTTTCCGTCGAAGGTTGTCGAAGGCTGCAGGGGTGGATGCTGCGGGCTTCGGCCGTGAGCTCAGCCGAACGGGGCGGCTGCGGAGCCGCGTCGCCGAAAGTCTAAAAGGTATATAGAGTTTGTACGCTCTATTTTGCATATCCGAGGGTGGGGGTGGTGGCGGGGCCGATGACGGCCTGGTAGCGCTTTCGGAACAGCTCGCTCCACTCGGCCTCGAGCTGGGCGGCCCGCTGCGGGCTCTTGGCGCACTCCTGGGCGTAGGCGAGGGCCTTGTCCTTCGGGAAGGGGGGCTCGCGGAGAGCGGCGAGCCTGGGGGATTGGGGGCCGTCTTTCCAGGCCAGCGACCAGGCCTTCTGCATGAGCAGATGATTGTCGCCGCAGGCGGCGCTCAGGACATGGGGCAGAAGCTGCGTGTAGGCGGCTTCGGCATCGGGATCGATGCGGAACTCGAACTTCTCGGTGAAGGGGTTGCCCTTGACCACCAGCTTGTCGCCGTACTTCTGATAGATGTCCGGGCGGATGGGGTAGCGATAGAGCGGCTCGCTGGAAGGTCCCCCCAGGTCGGCGGGCAGGGCCCAGAGGGCCTGTCCTTCGGGGGAGAGGATGAACTCGACGAAGTGGGCGGCGGCGTCGGGGTGCGGCGCGTCCTTGAGGACGATCACGGGGTCCGGGGTGACGGCGGTGGCGGAGGGCGGGCTGACATACTCGAGCGCCTCCGGCGCGGAGGCGGCGCTCATGCGGGCGACAAACTCCGCCTGCAGGCCGGCGATGGCGATGCCCGAGAGCACGTTCGGGCCGATCTGGGCACTGGAGGGGGACAGGCCGTTGCAGTTGGCGAGCAGGCCGTTGACGACGCCCCAGCCCTCCTCCCAGCCGTGCTTGAGGAGGATGAGGACGAGGCACTCGGCCGTGCTTCCCGAGAGGGCCGGGTCGGCGGCGGCCACCCAGCCCCGGTAGACCGGCTGGGCCAGATCGGACCACGTGGTGGGAGGGGGCACGTCGCGAATCTGGCAGGCCAGCTTGTTGTAGAGGATGCCGAAGCCGCTCAGCGCACT
Organism: uncultured Planctomycetales bacterium; assembly: GCA_964591605.1. Lineage (GTDB taxonomy): Bacteria > Planctomycetota > Phycisphaerae > UBA1845 > PWPN01 > CAYLLT01. The sequence continues at coordinate 226 of CAZQEN010000060.1, read as the reverse complement.
GCCGAACCAGGTTCCGTCGGTGCCGTAGAGCGGCTGGCCGTTGAGCTCGTGGGGGATCCCTGAGAGCACGTTCTCGGGGACCTTGATCGGCAGAGTGTATCCGCGGGCGACGATGTCGCGGTGGATGGGCAGGCCGCCGCCGAAGAAGACGTCCACCGTCTTGCGGACGCGTGGATCGATGCCCTCAGCATAGATCTCGAAGATGTAGCGCTGGGCATCGACAGTG
>CAZQEN010000059.1:10179-27404 GCA_964591605.1 uncultured Planctomycetales bacterium | reverse complement strand
GCTGCGGTCATAGCCGCGCAGCTCGGAGCGCAGGAACTGGGCGGCTGCGTGGCCGATCCGCCAGGCGGCGTCGGTGTCGAGCGGCTCGGGATAGATGCCGCGGACGTCGTATGACTTGAAGAGCGTCTCAATCCGCTCACGGCGGGCTTTTTCGGCTTCCTCCGCCGCCCGGTCGGGCATGGTCAGCGCGCTCGATCCCGCCTGCCGGTGCTCGTCATCGTTGAACTGGCAGCCCTTGCACTTGGGGAAATTGCCGCGCCGCCGCCCGAAGCACACGGCGTTCGAGATCTTGATCCGCTCCTCACCCGGGCAGTAGCGGAAATAGTCATCAACCTGCTGGAGGGGATCTTTCACCCGAGGACCCTCGCTTCGTAACGCTGTTTGAGGGCGCATCTTAACCGAAGTGACGCAGAAGGTCATGATGCCCTTGCCAGCGCAGGAGCAGGGGGGTGCGTGACCGACTCCGCGCCAACAGACGCCGGGATCGCTTATGGTGCGGCCGTCCCTTTGTGGTGCAGGCGTCTCGCCTGCACTCACCCCGCCTGAACGCAGCCTGCCGTCACGGCCAGCACTGCCCTCCGTCTGAAGCATCACAGTTTCGGGGTCAGGCCCGCTCCGGCCAGAGGCCCGGGCCGGTGTAAAAAGCGGCATGGGCAGCCATCGTGCTGCCCATGCCGTCGTTTGGATCCGGGATCCGAGCCGATCCGGTCAGTTCAGCTTGCCGCTGGGAGCGGGCTCGGTCGTTTCCTCCGGCGGAGGCTGGCCCTGCATCCCGCCGCCCATCATCATCATGATGGGACCGACAAGGTCCTTCACCGAGACCATCAGCTCCATGGGGACCAGAATCTGCGTCTCCGAGGCGACCGGTGTGACTTTCGTGACGGTCACCGCGATGGGAGCCGCGTTCCGGAGCTGCAGCGGGATCGGGATGGGCGACCCCATCTGGGCGGCCGTCGACATCACCAGATCGAGCAGGTTGTCCAGGGCCAGATACCCCTCGAGGACGCGCGGTCCCTTGGGCAACCGGCTGGCGACCGACTTGACCGTCGGGTGGCCGGCCAGCGCGGTGTCGTTCTTTTTAGCGAGCTCGAGGATCTGGGCGAAGCGCTTCTGCCCGCCGCCGAAGGTGACCACCACGTGGTTGTCGGCCATCGAGGCGACGCGGATCAGCAGCCCCTCCTTGCCCACAAATGACTTGATCTTTTCGAGATCCTCGGGCGAATCGTTCGGGCCCTTGGGCATCTTGTCGATGTCCACGACCAGATGATCCACCGAGGCGCCTTCGACCTGCTCAGCCTTCTCCTTCCACTGGATCGCGTCCGCGATCGGGTTGATCTTCTCGTCGGGCTGGCCCTGTTTCTTGGCGGTATCGATCGCGAGTTGCTTGAGCGAAGCGAATAGTTTTCGGGCACTCGCCTGCCACGCCTGCCCGTCGGCGGTCTGCCCGACCATGGTCAGGCCCAGCCGGCCCTCACCCGCTTCCGTCAGGCCCGCGGCACTGACCGCGAACTGTTCCATGGTCGTGAACAGCCGGACCAGCGGCTCCTTGAGGGCCATCAGGCGCGCTTCATCGAGCTCGACCCCCGCGCTGCTCAGCGCACTGGAGTACACCTTGAGGGCCTGGCCCAGCATCTGCTCGGCCTGGGTGGCCTTCGCAGCGTCCGCGCCGCCACAGACCACGCCCATCGCTGCCACGACCGGCTCGCTCGGCAGGCCGGCCAGCAGCGAGCCCTCCACCGCCTTGAGGCTCTGGGCCTGCTTGGCCATCGGGGAGTTCTCGCGCGGCTTGACGAACCAGCTCACCAGCAGGCCGCGCTGGTTGTCGGCGGAGACACCGACGGTGAGCTCCTCCACGTCGTCGAGGATGCTGTCGATCTGCTGCGCCCCCGCGGGCTGGGTTTCGCTGCCCGCGCCGGCCGCCGGGTTCATCTTGTCCATCATCTCGTTGATGGCGTCGCGGAGCTGAGCCCGAAGTTCCTTCGAGAGGCCATTGGGGTTCGCCCAGGCGAACAGGTCGCTCGCCGCATACGCCCTGGCCCGCTCGGCGGACATGACGGCGTCGAGGCCCTTCCTGGCCGGCGAGATCGCGGCCTTGAGCGTCTCGGGCTTCTCCGCCGCGACCAGAAAGCCGGGAATCGCCGCCGCCACCGTCGGCTGGCCCATCAGCGTGATCTTGTTGAGCTCGCCTTCCTTCTCCGCCCCCAGCCCCGCCAGCAACTGATCCGGTTTGGCGGTGGGAATGAAAACCGCCAGCCGGTCCCCGATGTCTTCGGGAGACTTGGCATCCTTGAGGCTCAGGATCACGAAGGCCAGAGAGCCATTTTCGCTCAAACCCTGTCCCAGACCCGCGCTCGAACGGATCCAGTCCAGCGGGCCGGGCACCATGCCTGCGAGCTGAAGCTGGGTCAGCACGCCCTGCACGTGCGCGTCCATCTGCCGCAGGCTCGGAATCGCCACGAAGGCCGTGACGTCCGCGGGCAGCGCCTTGAGCAGGGCGCTCGGATCGGCCGGTGCGCTGGCCGGGGCCGCCTCGGGAGCCGCCTCGGGCGCCTGGGCCAGCACGACACTTCCCGGAAGGTTGATCAGGAGGAACGAAACCAGGGTCCGTTTCAGGTGGGTCATCGAACTGATCCTTATGTGTGGAAAATGGGCTGTGCCTTGGCTGCACACGGCCGGCTCACGCCATCTATCGGCTAGCTCGTTATACATGACAAAGTCAGCCGCGAAAAGTTCTCAGATTTCCTCTGGCGGGCGCCAGAGCCGATTTTATGCGGACGTTGAAGGGGCCGCGACCCGCCCGGATCGCATGGTTTCCGCGACGCTGGTCGGCGTGATCTCGTCCGCACGATGGCAGGCGACCCGGTGCTCGGGCGGGCAGCCCGCAGGATGCTCCAGCGGCGGCAGTTCCCGGCGGCATACCTCCACCGCCAGCGGGCACCGGGGGTGAAACGGGCAGCCGGGTGGGGGGTTGATCGGGCTGGGAATCTCGCCCGGCAGGGCGATCCGGTTGCCCCGCTGCTGCGGGTCGGGCTCCGGGATGGCCGACAGCAGGGCCTGCGTATAGGGATGCTTCGGGTTCCGGTAAATCTCCTGGGCCTGGGCGACCTCGACGATCCGGCCCAGATACATCACCGCCACCTCGTCGCTGAAGTGCTCGACGACGGCCAGGTTGTGGGCAATGAACAGGTAGCTCAGCCCCATTTGCCGCTGCAGATCCTGCAGAAGGTTCAGAATCTGGGACTGGATCGACACATCAAGGGCGCTGACCGGTTCATCGCAGATGATCAGGTCGGGGTTGAGGGCCAGGGCCCGCGCGATGCCGATCCGCTGGCGCTGGCCGCCGGAGAATTCGTGCGGATAGCGGTTCATGTACGCCGGGCTCAGCCCGCAGCGATCCAGCAGCTCGGCCACCCGCTGGTCCCGGGCCCGGCCGCGGGCGATGCCGTGGACGGTCAGGGCCTCGCCCACGATGCTGCTGACCGTCATCCGCGGATTCAGGCTCCCCACGGGGTCCTGGAAAATGATCTGCATACGCCGCCGCAGAGCCCGCAGGGCCGAGCGGCCCAGGCTGAACACATCGAGCCCGTCGAAATACACTTTCCCCGCAGTGGCGGGGATCAGCCGCAAGACCGTTCGCCCGACCGTGGTTTTCCCGCAGCCGCTCTCACCCACGAGCCCCAGGGTCCGGCCGCGCTTCACCTGAAAGCTCACCCCGTCGACCGCCTTCACGTACTCGTGGACGCGGGAGAACACCCCGGCGCGAACGGGAAAATGCGTGTGGAGGTCACGCACATCGAGGAGGACCTCCCCGTTCGTCGTGGGAGGCGTGCCGGCGATCGGAAAGGCGGCGGCCATGTCGCGTAAGCGTACGCATCACGCGAGCGGTTGCCAAGCGGCGGCAGTGCGGGCGAATTCTGCGGTGCTACCCTTACTGCCGGCGGATCGATCAGGGCTCCCGGTCATTCTCGACGAGGCTGGAGGACCCACGAAGCTCCGTCACGGTCGGACGAATGACCGAGCCCGATTGATCAACGGGCACCGCGCTGCCCGGCCGTCGTACGCGTCTCCGCTGAATCCTCCGGCCCCGCAGAACCGCAGAATTCCCGTTTGAATTCGTCCCGGCTGTGGTACACTGACCCTCGTTCGGGTTCGTGCCGACGGAGCAGGGGTCCTTCTCCAGCCGGAGGACTCTTTCATGCGGTACTGCATTGCGCGCGCCCGAATCACCAGTCTGCTTTCTGTTGTCTGCCTGCTCGTCTGCTCATCCACACAAGCCCAGCCGGTACCTGTCCAGCTTCTGAACCCGAACTGGAACATCACGCTTACAGATGCCGGATACTCTGATTGGCTCTACGACAATACGCCCGGCTTCGAAGGGCGCGAGTATCTGAGCGGCGAGTGGGCGGCGGCCATCGCCTACGTGAGGGGCACCGGCCCCGGCGCCACGGTGGTGACGCCGACCTGGCTCGAACCGCAGTTCCTCTACCCGGACTGGGTGACCAACTCCACCTTCACCACCGTGTCCGGCCACGCCATCACCGTGACCGGCCAGGCTTTCGGCGGCCTGGACGCCATGGCGGCGTCGCGCATCGCCAATGCCGATCTGCAGATTGACCTCGCCTTCGAGATGCTCGACACGCTCACCGGCATGAAGATGGGCACCGCGCCGGCCTCCGCCGCCACGGGGGGTTTCAAGGAGAGCAACCGTTACGTCTTCAAACAGACCCTGACCATCACGAACATCTCCGGCAGCCTTATTCACGGCCTGAGCCTCTTTCAGTTCCTGCACGCCCTCAACGGCGATACCAGTCTCTACGACAACCGCAATTACGCCGGTCCGCTCGGCGAGTATCAGTATGACACGACGCAGGTGGCGGTGGATACCACCTTCGGCGGCACCGGCGGCACCACCTTCCGCGATTACATCAGCTTCGCGAGCCGGCAAACACCGGCCGCGTTCGACAACGGCCGGTACGGCATCGAGGGCGTCGACAGCCACGTCACGGGCAAACCCGGCGTCGGCGTCCACCTGTCCATCGAGAGCGATACCCTCGCAGGGCTCGACTTCTTCGCTCCGACCAACCCTGTCTTCTGGATTGGTGGTGCGCAGAAGTATATCCTGCCCGACCTGGCCCCGGGAGCGAGTACCTCCTTCGACATCGTGCTCAGCGTGCGAACCGGCACCGTGGTCGATAACACCGGCACCTGCAGCGGCAGCGCCAACGGCGGCTCACATGTGCCCGGCGGCGTGGACTTCTCGTTCGAGAATGTCACGCTGGTCGGCGACTTCTTCGCCGAGTATGAAGCGTGCGATGCGGCGGAGGTCGCCGCCCGCATCGCCGCCGGAGAGTTCCCGCCTCCGACCTTCCCCTACGCCGGCCCGCTGCAGTTGTACGAGCTCGAATACGACGGCGATTACACCGGAAACGTCACCCTGGTCTTCGGCTACGACCCGCTGCTCCTTCCCCCGACTCTCGACGAAACCACCCTCGTCATGTACCACCTGCGGGGCAATGCCTGGCAGAGCGAGGGCGGCGTCGTGGATCCGCTCGCGCATACCATCACCATCACGACCGATGTGCTCGGTATTTTCGCCCTCGGCGTCGCTTCCGAACCCGGATCCAGGACCATCCTGCAGTGGCGCAGCGTCCGCGTGCACACCGGCATCGGACCGGTCGGCATCGTGCTGGATCCCGATGCCACCGGCAACGGTGCCACCGGACCGACCGTCGAGCCGCGCGGGCCGAGGACCAACGAGTGCGGCATCCAGCGGATCGAAGTCGAGTTTGACGGTCCCATCACACGGCATGACGATGCGGGGGTGCTGGTGGTTGGCCAGACGACTACGGCTGGCGTTCTGGGTCCGCCGGTCGAGTACGCGCCCGATTCGGTCACGGTCAGCGGCGCCAACACGCTCGTCATTGTGTTCGATCCGGGCAACCTGCCCGACCACACCTGCTACACGTTCACGCTCGCTCCGGCCACGCTCCAGCAGACCATCGTTGGAGACAACGACTGCCTGGTCCGCTCGCTGTTCGGCGACACGACGGGTTCGGGCGAGGTGAACCTGAGCGACGCGATGCTGAGCCACATGATGGTGGGCCAGCCCGCGCAGGCCCATCCCGAGATGGATTCCGACCTCTCCGGCGGCATGATCGCCCCGCGCGAATGCCAACTGGTCAAGCACGAGATCGCCTCGCCGCCGCACAGCGCGCTGTGCCCGTGACTGCGTGTTCGGACTCATCTCTTGCGGAGCAGCATCGTCAGGCAAGCCAGGTCTGAGGGTGGCCTCAGATGCCGCGCGCCGGATGTCTTCGTCATCAGCCTTTCATGGACCAGACGCATCCTCATGGGAGCGCGTTGACACATTGTTCGCAGCATCACCCATCCCCCGTCGAGCCGGCCCGGCCGGGACGCACAGCTGGGGCGGGGGCGAAACGAAAGGCGGGTTCGCCCGTCGATATGTGTAGACCCAGGAAGGTGGCCGGGGAGACGGAGGTGATGCATGCTCGTTGCCTGGATGCTGTCGAGCGCGCTGACGGTCGGTTTGCCCGCCCAGGAGAGCCCGGCCGCGGCCTCGCCGGTGAGCCGGCCGGCCGGTGAGCCCTGCAACGGCCCCATCTGCACTATCGGACTGTGGTGGGCCTCTTCCACAGACGGAATCCTCTTTCAAAAAGGGGCACTCCATTTGGCCCGCGCCGCGGCCCCGGACCTGATCCGCCTGCCCAGCGAGGAACTGATGGCCGTCTGCGACATCGTCGATCCCGCGCAGCCGGACCACGCGGTCCTGGCCGTCATGAAGTCCGCCGATGAGGGTCAAACGTGGTCCAGGCCCCGGCCGATCGTGCTCGAACCGCGGGGTGAGATAACCGCCCGCGCTGCCCACGCCAGCCTGTTGCCTCTGCCGGGCGGCTACGTGCGCATGTACTTCACATTGTCGCCTCAGGAGCGTTCACGGGATGGCTGCATCGTCGCGTCGGCCACCACGCGCGACGGACTGCACTATCGCATGGATTCGCAGGTGCGGATCCCGCTTCCGGGAGCCACCGATGCTCATCCCTGCGCGGCGTGGATCGCCCGTCAGGTGAATCTGTTCATCGTGGGCTTCCAGGGCCAGGCCGGCGAGCGCCAAGCGAAGCTCGCGGTGCAGCAGTGGGTCTCGCCCGACGGTCTGCGTTTCAAGCCCGCCCAACGCGTGCAGATGGCCGACATGCTCAGCCAGGTCCTGCCCGCACGGGGGGGTACGGCACGAGCCGTCATCTGTCGGAACCGCCAGGTGGTCACCTATCTTCTCGAAGGGGGCATGCATTGGCGGGAGGAGCCCGGGGTGCGCCTCCGCGGCGCCCTCGACGCGGCCATGGTGTCACGCAACGACGGCACGCTGCTCATGCTCTACGCCGCCCGGATGCCTGCTTCGACGACGCAGCCGACCGGCGCCGAGGATGAAAACGGGACAGAGACGGCGGCCGCCGAGAGCGGCGATGCGTCCCCAGCACCTGCTTCCGACGCGAATATGCCAAACACGGCCGATCCATCCTCCGGTCCGCCGGGTCAGGCGTCTGCCGCTCCGGCGGGCTCACCCGACCCTGGAGATGGATCGGGCTCGTCGCCGGGCGGCGCCAACCCGCCCGCACCGCAGGAATCCTGGGAGCCGTTCGCCCCGCCGCTCACTCCGGATGCGGATGCAGGTCCGACCCTCGACGAGGAGGGTTTTGGCCCCAAGGCCGATCTGGACCAGCCGTTCGACTACGTCACATGGTTCGAGCAGCTCAACGCTCAGGACAACGCCACCGATGCGTATGAAACGCTGATGCAGACGCAGCCGCAATGGCAGCTCCTCGACATGCTCAACGGTGAGCGCAAGGGCGGCTGGGGCCCGTGGGATCCGCTCGCCAACCCGGACTGGGAAGCGTCCTATCAGACCATGGCCCCGTTCATCCAGCAGTTTCAGCTCGCCACCCAGGCTCCGGGGCGGTACGGCGGACTGACGCGGCCGTCAGGGGACCATCCGCAACTGCTGCTCAATTACCTGCTCCCGTCGCTCGCCGCGCACCGCAGCATCATGAAAGCCACGATTTCGGCCGCGTGGCGGCAGCAGGGCGGGGTCGTGCCGCCCGAGGCCATGCGCGAATCGCTGGCCGCGGTGCTGCGCGGCTCGAACCAGGTCAACGGCGGCTTCACGCTGATCGAGCACCTCGTGTCGGTGGCCGAGAAGCAGCTCACCTACGAGCACGCGCGGCTGGCACTGTCCAAGGGCGTCTTCAACAACGCCGCGGACATTTCCGCCACGCTGCAGATGCTCGAGTCCACCGACGGGCAGAACGTCCGACGCTCGCACTGGGTCCCCTTCGAGCATGCGGCCTTCATGGATACCGCGCAGTACCTCTTCCATCCCCGGCAGCCGGGCGGCCAGGCGCAGTTCGATCCCCAGCGGTGGGAGCAGTTGACCCGATACTTCGGCGAGCCGCCGAAGATGTCGGCGGATGATCTGACGCAACTCGAGCAGACCCAGCCGCAGGAGGTGCGCGACGTGATCGATCGCGCGGATACGGCATTCCGCGAGCTCAAGCGTCGGCAGGACACGGGATTCCCGACCGTCCGTTCGGCGGATCTCGATGCTCCCATGCAGGAGCTGCGAGACGCCATGCCCGGCGGATTTCGCGATTTCGTGCCCTCGCTCGGGCGCGCCTATGAGATCGAGCACCGCGTCGAGGCCGGCCGCCGCGCGACGCAGCTTTCGTACCGCATGAACCTCTTCCACGCCCAGACCGGGCGCTGGCCGGCAACCCTCGACGAGATCGCCACACCCGACGATCCGGTCCGCGTGGATCCCTTCACCGCGGGCGATTTCAGCTATCGCGTGACGCCCCAGGGCCCACGGCTCTATTCACGCTCGATCAACGGCACGGACGACGGCGGCGTGCACTCGCGGCAGTGGGGCGACGCGGAATCCACGTCAAAAACCGGCGGCTCCGACGATTTCGTCTTCTGGCCGCCTCAGGACTGAGCCGCGCGCCCTCTCGATGGGACCACCGACAGCCGCAGCCGCGAAAAAGCACAAAAGAGACTTGCCCGGGGTGGCATGGGCAATGTACTCATTGCCCGTGCGCACGAAACAGAGGCAGCCAGTATCTTGATCTGCATTGGGACCCGTGCCGCCCTGTTCAAGAATGCCAATCATTCTGCTTTGCTGCTCAGGAAGCCCTCATCTCACATCTCAAATCTCAGATTCGGTTGCGGGCAACCCCCGCGCCCCGGCCGCTCGCCTCTTTGCGGCCACTTCTCCCGGCGTTGCCGTTTGTTCCTGACGCGTCGTAGCATAATGACATGGACCTTCCGGCTCCCTCGCAGACTTCTCCCGCTCCTGCCCCGGCAGCCGGGCGACGCCCCCGACGCCGGTGGCGCTTCCTGATCTACCTGTGCGTCGGCTACGTCGCCTGGTGCGCCACGCTGTACTTCTATCAGGATCATCTGATCTTTCCCGCCGACATGGCCCCCGCCGCACCGAAGGTCGCACCGCCCGGCGCGGAGCTGCTCAGCATCCCGATCGAGCCCGGCGGCCAGGTCGAGGCAATCTATTGGCCGGCAACCGCCGCGGGATCGGCCGACCTGACACCCCCGCCCAAACCGGTCGTCATCTTCTGCCACGGCAACGCCGAAATCGCGGATTTCCAGGACGACATCGCCCGCAGCTACGCCCGGCTCGGCTTCGCCGTCATGGTGCCCGAGTATCGCGGCTACGGCCGCTCGGCGGGACGGCCTTCGGAGGCCGCCATCGTGGCGGATACCGTGCACCTGCATGATCTCTTGCTCGCCCGGCCGGAGATCGACCGCTCGCGCATCGTGATTCACGGCCGTTCGATCGGCGGTGGCGTGGCCGCGCAGCTTGCCGCCCGCCGCCCGCCCGCCGCGCTCATCCTCGAATCGACGTTCACCAGCGTCGCATCCTTCGCGGCCGGCTACGGCGTGCCCGCGTTCCTGGCGACCAGCCCGTTTCACACCGACCGCGTCATCGGCGGCTTTCGGTTCCCCATCCTTCTGTTCCACGGCTCGCGCGACTCGATCATCCCCGTCAGGCACGGCCGCAGACTCCACGCCCTCGCCCCGGCCGCGAAATACGTCGAATACGACGCCGACCACAACGGCTTCCCCGGCGCCGCCAACGAGGCCGCCTACTGGCGTGAGATCGAACTTTTCCTGCGAACCGCCGGCGTCCTGCAGTAAGGCCGGGACGCAGGCATACCCCTCGGCGCACCCGAGCCGGCGATTCAGTTGAGACAATTCAGATCGGCCGGGATCTCCGCCCCGCTGTAGCACCGCTGCAGCCTGCCGAAATCGTCCCCATCCACGTCATTGTCGCCGTCGGTATCCGCCCGGAAGCACTCCGGCGAGCCGTCGTGGGCGACATTCGCGCCGCTGCGGCACGCGGCCATCACCCCGACATCCGCCGCATCGATGCGTGCGTCGCAGTTGAAATCGAACGCCAGGTGCTGGCCCGGAACCGACGCCGGATCGGCCGGGTCCGAGCAGCCATCGAGCTCGTCGCGATCGAAATAACTGTCGGCATCGCGATCGACGCCGATGCGCACCTGCGTGCCGATCGGCACGAGCGTGAACGTGACCTCGCTTCCCGTCGCCGCCGAGAGCCGCAGGCTGGTCACGGTCGTGGCGGACGCCGCCCGGTCCGACTGCATGTTGCCGCCGCCCACGTACACCCAGCCGCGCTCGACACCGCCCACGAAACCCTTCGCCACCAGGCCCGCCTGGTTCCCGTTGGCCAGGTTCACGAAGTTGTTGAGCCGCGTCATGGCCTGCACGTTGTTGTTGTTCGCCCCGTCGAACGTGACCTGCTGGCCGACTCCCGCCTGCGTATCATTCGTCAGGCACAGCAGGAAGGCCTCAACGTCGCGTCGCTGCTGCTGCCCGGTCGCGCCGGGCGCGAAGGCGAAACCCGCGTTGAGCAGCGCGTTGAGCGTGTCGAACTCGCTGTGATGGTTGAACCCGAAGCCGCGCAGGTTCGTCGGGCTGTTGCGCAGCCAGCCGACCTTCTTGTCCATCCCGCGGAGCTGCACCGTCTTGAGCGGTTGCGGCGCCAGCGGCAGCCGCGGGTCGTCGATCGTCGGGGCCGCACCGGTGGGCAGCGGGTGGCAGCTCTGACAGGTGGCTCCGCCCGGCAGAACGGGCAGCGTGAGGTACAGGTTGCGTCCCGAATTCGGGTCGCCGTTGCCCCCGCCGCTCGTGGGCAGCGATGCCGGCAGCGTCCCGTCCACGTTGCGGTTCGGGCTCGGCGGATAGTCGATGCTCGCCAGGAACGTGCTCATCTTGAGCATGTCGTCACTGGACGGTTGCGTATCGTCGCCCTGCAGCTCCACGAACGCCGGCGCAAACGCCGCGATGTCTTCGCGGTCCCCCCGCCAGTGCAGCGGCTCCACGCCGATGATCCCCTGCAGACTCTGCGTGACCATCGGCCCCTTCATCGGGTGCCACGGCCGGCAGTTGCCGGGTCCCTGTCGGCACGGCTGATTCACCGCCTTCAGCACGCCCTGCGGATCGCCCAGGTCCCACGCGAGAAAATCCGCGCGGGCGTCGATATGGCACGACGCGCACGAACTCTGGCCCAGGCCGCTCGTCAGGTGCGTGTTGTAGAGCAACGGCCGGCCCGCGTTGATCTCCGGCGGCGTCGGGTCATAAAAACCGGTGCGCGAGACTTCACCCCACGTGCCCAGATCGATCTCCGAAATCGTCGCCGCGAACTTGTTCATCACGTACAGCCGACCCGTTGTCTCATTCAGCACCAGCCCGGTCGGCCCCTCGCCGACGGGAATCGTTTCCAGCCGTGCCCCGGCCCCGTTGATGACAATCACGTTGTTCGAACCCATCCCCGCCACATAGCCGAAGCCGTTCGAATCCCAGACGATCGCCCGCGGATCGCCGATCGACAGATCGCGCGTCGCCTGCGGCACGCTGCGGACCGCGTACGTCAGATGCGGGTTGAGGTCGGCAATTGTCTTTGTGCCCGGCGTCGCCGGTGCGAAGCTGCCCATCAGGCAGCGGATGAAGATCGACTGCACGTTCGGGGCAAAGCGGATCTGGTTGAGCGCTTCGGTGCCGATGGCGGTCACCGAGCCGTCAGGCCGCACGCCGATGCCCATCACATTCGTCATCAGGCTCTGGGCATACGTGACGCTCAGCGTCTGCGCGTCGATGATGGCCACGTCGTTGTCCAGGACGTTCCAGGTCACGAACGCCGACCAGTTCCGGTTGTTATCGTCGAGCCACTGGCCCGCCGCATTGCGCCGGACAATCTGCGCCACCGGCGGCGGAGGCGGCAGGCCCGCCGCGATCGGCGGATTGAAGAGGTTTCCGCTGTTGGGCGGCGGGTTGAGCCCCCCGTACGGGCCGGTCGGGTTGGTCACATCCTGCTGGCGGACGGCGCCCGTCGCGTTCTGCGACTGGAAGATGGCGACGTAGACGCGTGAACCGTCGGCGCTGACCGCCATGCTCCGCGGGTCCGCGCCCTGAATGTTGATGATGGCCGGCGGCGCCGTGATATTGGCGGGGTCCCACACGCGCACCTGGTTGCCCGTCGAGAGGCTCACGAAGGCCCGCTGCGGCGTCCCGGCGAAGACGATGTCCCGCGGTTCGTCGCCCGTGCCGACCGTGCGCGTCACGCGCCCGCTCACCAGATCGACGATGCTGATCGAGTCGGAGATATGGTTGATCACCCACGTCTGCGTCTCGCTGCGGGCCCGCACCGAAACCGGATCGAGCCCCACGGCGATCGACCGCACGTGCACGGGCGTGCCGCCCGAGACGTCATACACCTCCAGCCGGTTGTCTGCCGTGTTCACCGCCAGCAGCGTATTGCCCGACGGCGTCAGCGCCAGCGGCGTCGTGTGGGGCGTCTCCCAGTGCACGAAGCCGGTCTGGGCCGCAACCCGACAAATGAGTGGACCGCCCATGCACCAGAGCCCACAGGCGGTACCCAGCACAATCATCCCCAAACTGTTATCATGATCAACCGAGCTGCGGAACGTCCGAACGTTCCTTCTCCTGCCGAGCATCATCCCGCGTCCTCCCGAAATGCCCGTCTCACTTTCTCACTTTCCCACCTTCTCACCTTTCACGGCCGACGGCCGGCGCCTTCCGACGACGCCGGCCGTCCCCCCCAGGCCGTCTCATCGCCAGTCCATGGGTCTTCCCGGCCGCCGCGGCCCCCGGGGCGGCACGTTCCCGTGGAAGGGTCCCTTGTCATCATCCGGCCTCATGTCGCATGGAGGAGGTTCCGGGCGCCGGCCTTGAGGTCCACGCGGCGGGCCGTCGAAGCGGCCTTCGTCGAAACCACCCGGACCATCCGGGCCGCCCGGCAGTCGGTCCGGCCGATCCCCTGCGAACCCGCCCCGGCCACGTGCCGGGCCGTCGTAGCGACCCTCATCAAAGCCACCCGGACCACCGCGTCTCCCCGGCCGTCGGTCGGGACGGTCACCGTCGAATCCGCCGCGTCCGCGCGGCGGACCGTCGAATCCGCCCGGCCCGCGACGGCCCATTCGACCGCGAACACCCGGCGGCGATGGTGGAGGGGGTGCCGCAGCGGCTTCAGTTGCACTGATCTTGCCGTCGTGATCCGTGTCGATTTTCTCGAACGGCTTCTTCATCCGGGCTGTGAACTCCTCGAACGTCACTGCCCCGTCCTTGTTGGCGTCGAGCTCCATGATCTGGTCGCCCGGTTTGGGACGCTGCCGCGCGAATTCCCGCAGTTCCTCCGCCGTGACGTTGCCGTCCTTGTTCTTGTCGAGAGCGGCCAGGGCCGCACCCGCCCCCGAGAGCTCCGCTGCGGAAAGCTGCCCGTCTTGATCGGTGTCGAGCAGCTTCAGGAGCGGTGCCGGTCCGCCGCCCTTACCGGGCATTCCGGGCCGGTCAGGCGCACCCGGCGGGGGGGGCAGGGGGGGCTGATTGGGTTCACCAGGTCGGGGTCCAGGGCCCGCGGGCCCCTGCTGAGCCCACGACAGGCCGATCAGGCCGGCGGTGAGCACCATCGCCGCGCATAAAGCCTTGATTTTCATGGCATAGCACTCCAGGGATGCAGAATCGCGTCCGGCGGGAACCGTCCCGCCCGCTGCCTGTGGAAACGGGAGACGGCCTCGCGTTTCTACAGGCAGCGTGAGCAAACGCGGCCAGCGCTCGGTGCTATGCCAGACACGTGCCGGGGCACGGGCGTCCCGCCCGCCACACGGCGGGCAAGCTCCCCAACCCGCGGCGCTGGTACACTGTGCAGGTGACGATGGAACCCGACCCGGCTCAGGAAATCGCCCGTATCGATCGCGTACGGGGAGGTGATGCCGGCGCTCTGGCCGAGGCGTTCCAGGAATATCGCCTGCGCCTCCTGAGGACGGTGAGCTTCCGGCTCGATCCCCGGCTGATCGGCCGCATCGACCCGGACGATGTGCTGCAGGAGTCGTACGTCAGCGCGGCGCAGCGGTATGGGCACGTCGAAGGCAGCAGCGAATCGTCGCTGTTCATCTGGCTGCGTCTGATCGTCCTGCAGACGCTTGCCGACGTGCACCGCCAGCATCTGGGGGCTCAGAAGCGCGACGCCGGGCGCGAGGTGGCGATGCATCGCCCCGCCTCGCCCGACGCAACCAGCATTTCCCTGGCGCGGTGCCTCCTGGGCAGCGTCACGTCGCCCTCGCAGGCCCTCGCCCGGGCCGAAGTTGCCCATCGTCTCCGCGCCGCCCTGGACCAGATGGACGCGATCGACCGCGAGGTGCTCGCCCTGCGGCATTTCGAGGAGCTCGCCAACCACGAAGTCGCCGAGGTGCTCGGCATCGAGCAGAAGGCCGCGAGTATCCGCTATGTCCGCGCGCTGCGGCGCTTGAAAGGGATTCTGGATGCCACGTCGATGGCCAGACCGTAAACGATTGTCGATTGTCGATTGCCGATTTCCGATTGAACGCGGGACGACCGGCTTTCTCCCAATCGGAAATCCGCAATTGGCAATCGGCAATCGTTGAGACCATGATGAACGCCGACGATACACAACGCGATCCGCTCGAGGCACTCGCCGATGAGTTCACGCAGCGCTGCCGGCGCGGCGAGCAGCCCTCCATCGAGGCATACGCCGCGCAGCATCCGGAGCTGGCCGACGACATTCGCGACCTCTTCTCGACCATCCGTGAGGTCGAGCAGGCCAAGGGGGCGATGACCGCGACGGGGCCGGCCCGCGCCGTCATCGGGCCCACCATCGAGCGGCTTGGTGATTTCCGCATCATCCGCGAACTCGGCTACGGCGGCATGGGCATCGTCTATGAGGCCGAGCAGGAATCCCTCGGCCGGCGCGTCGCCATCAAGGTGCTGCCCCACCTGTATCTCCGCAGCCCCTCCCGGCGCGAACGCTTCGAGCGCGAAGCCCGCACCGCCGCACGCCTCCACCACACCAACATCGTGCCCGTGTTCGGCGTCGGCGAGCAGGACGGCCACCCGTACTTCGTCATGCAGTACATCCGCGGCGTGGGCCTCGATGCGGTCTTCGAGCATCTCCACGCCCTGCATACGCAGCTCTCGAGAACACCGAAGGCGGCCAATGGCTCCGCAGCCGCGTTCGATTTCGCCGCCGTGGCCAAATCGCTCATGGGATCGCTGAATGCGGAGTCCGGAACACGGAACGAGGGTCGCGAGTCCACGCCAACCGGAGCCGGGGGAACTCAGAGCCTCACGGAGACGCGGGAAGGCATGCCCGCAACAGAAGACGCAGGAAAAGATTCGTGCACCAGCGGGTCTCGCACCGGCGACATGCGAACCACCGGCGACGGCGAGAGCAATCGGCAATCGGAAATCGGCAATCGACAATCCTCTCCGTGTTCTCCGTGCCTCCGTGGTGACAACTCCCCCCGCCCCCTCACGCTCGCTTACTGGCGGCGCCTCGCCCTGCTCATCGCCGAGGCCGCCGACGCCCTGGCCTACGCCCACGCCCAGGGCGTGCTGCACCGCGACGTGAAGCCCGCCAACCTCCTGCTCGACGCCGAGGGCACGCTCTGGGTCACCGACTTCGGCCTGGCCAAGGCCATGCAGGACAGCAGCCCCGACCTGACGCGCGAGGGCGACCTGGTCGGCACGCTCCGCTACATGTCGCCCGAGCAGTTCTCGCACCGCGGCGACGAACGCAGCGATGTCTATGGTCTCGGTATTACCCTCTACGAGCTGGCCACGCTCCAGCCGGCGTTCACTGAACGGGACCGCCCGGCCCTGACGCGGGCGGTCATGGATCACACGCTCTGGCCGCCTCGGCGGCTCTGCCCGTCGATGCCCCGCGACCTCGAAACGATCATTGAGAAAGCCACCGCCCGCGAGGCAGCACATCGCTATCCCTCGGCCGCCGCCCTGCGCGACGATCTGCTGTGCTTCGCCGACGACCGCCCGATCGCCGCCCGCCGCCTGTCGATCCCCGAGCGGATGTGGCGCTGGTCGCGCCGCAACCCCGCCCTCGCCGCCACCAGCGGCGCGGCGTTCACACTCCTCCTGGCCGTCGCCCTCGTGGCATCCGTCGCGTATCTGAGCGTCCGCCGGGCGAACGTGCGGGCGCAGGCGGCGCTCCAGGGCGAGACGCAGCAACGCGAGCGGGCCCAGAAAACCGCCGATCTGGCCGTCGAAACCCTCGAGACACTGTTCAACGAGTACGCACCCGAGAGCCCGGCGGTCTCGGGCGAGTTCAAGCTCGACGATACCGAATCCGGAACCGTCTCGGTCTCTGTCCCGCCGCTGCTCTCGGACGACACCGCCAGGATGCTCGAGCACATGCTCGGCGTTTATCGCGATCTGGCCGAGCAGCAGGGTGGATCGCGCGACCTGCGCCAGAAAGTCGCGGCGGCGCAGCGGCGCGTGGGCGAGATCCAGGAACGGCTTGGTCAGTATGAGGCCGCGCGGGAGGCCTACGGCCGGGCCATCGAGCAGTACGAAACGCTGCTCGACGGGCAGAGCGACCATGACGACGTGCTGCTCATCCTGGTACGGCTGCGCGAGCAGGTAGGGAAGGTCCTCTCCGCTCAGGACCGGCTTCCCGAAGCGACGACCCAGTTCGAGGCCGCGCAGGAACTGCTCGGGCGCTACCCCGAACCGCTCCGCAGCAGCCCGCAGGTACGCTTCGAGCTGGCCCGCGTCCACTACCTGATGGGGTTGCCGCCGGGCGGAACGCTGGGCCTGCAGCCGGAGATGACCCGCCCCCTGGGCCC
>CAZQEN010000059.1:0-10079 GCA_964591605.1 uncultured Planctomycetales bacterium | reverse complement strand
TGCCGCCGGGCGGAACGCTGGGCCTGCAGCCGGAGATGACCCGCCCCCTGGGCCCCGGACGCCCGCCGGGCGCCGGCCCACGCCCAGGCGACCGGGCCCTGGGACCGCCGGTCGCCCCCGCGGCGCCGGAGCGGCTCTGGCCCCCCGCTGGTCCAAACCAGCAAGATCTTCCAGATCTCAATGGGCGACCGGGTCGACCGGCGCGGGGACCGCGCCTCCCGGGCCGCGAAGGCCGTGGACCCGGGCCGTTCACACGGGAGGGACTCGGACCGCGCCCGCCGACACCACCCGGAGAGCGGCGCCCGTTCGACCTCGAGGATCGGCCTGGGCAGGCCGAGCCGCCCGCCGACCCCGGCCCGCCGCCGGCCGACTTGCCGGACGCCCAATCGCCCCCATCCCGGCCGCCGCCGCCCGATGACAGCGGGCCGGATCGGGAGACTCTCATTCGTCAGCAGGAGCATCTCACCCAGGCCATTGAGATTCTCACCGAGCTGACGGCTGCCTCACCGCAGACGCCGGCGTATCGCCATCTGCTCGCCCAGTGCCTGCGCCAGCGCAGGCCCGGGCCGGGCGGCCCCCTTCGCCCGGGGCAGCGGCGGGGCGACCTGGACCGCTCGATCGAGCTGCTCGAGGGGCTGGTGGAGGAGTTTCCCGACGAGCCGCAGTACCTGCTCGATCTGTGCCAGGCATACGCGGCCCCCCCGCCTGCACGACCCGGACCGTTTGCCGCATCGGATCCATCTTCGCTCCGGCGCGGCGAAGGCCCGCTGCGCCCGCCGCCGCGTGACGATGCCGACCGCCTCGAAGCGGCCGTGCAGCGCATGGAGAAGCTCACGCGCGAACGGCCGGGGATCCCCGCTTACACCTTTGCCCTCGCTCAACTCTATGCCGGACTGTCGCGCCAGGACCGCGAGCAGTCGCTGCCGGGGCGGGCGATGCAGAATCTCCGCCGCGCCGTCGAACTGCAGGCCGGACTGATAGAGAAGTTTCCGGAGGTTCAGGCGTACGCGGTGGCCATGGCCGTCTGCGAACGGGATCTCTCGCAGATGCTCATGCGGGTCGGGCAGTGGGAGCAGGCGAAAACCAACGCCTCCTCGGCCGTTCGCCGCCTCGAATCGCTCGCCGACGGCAGCAACGGACGCCCGTTCGTGCGCCATCTGCTCGCGTCCTGCTATGAGCAGCTCGCCGAGTGCCTGCAGGCCGCCGGCGATGACGTTCAGGCCCGCGACATGCAGCGCAAAGCGATGAACCACCGCCGGCCCGGCCCGTCCGCCACGCAGCCCGCCCTCGACCGCCGCGAGCCCTGATGCCAGGTGGCTTTTCCCACTCGGGCACGACTATTCGTGTGAGATGGCCGCCACCTTCAGTCCGGGGACGACTTCGGAAGAGGGTTTGGCGACGACCGCGTCATTCGAGGTGACGCCCTCGACGATTTCCGCCTGTTCATCGTTCAGGAGCCCCACCTTGACCGACTGGAGCTGCGTCACGCCGCTCACGACCCGCATCACCTGCCAGTCGCCGCGCTGGCTCCGGAAGAGTGCGGTTCGCGGCAGCACCACGGCCCCATCCGACCGGGCGTAATAAATGCGGACCATCACACGGAACGCGACTCCGAGTTTTTCGGGCCGATGATCCATCTTGACCGCCACGTTGACCCGCTGCTGCTCGACGCCCAGCGAGCTGATCTTCTTGAACCCCGCCGGATAAATCCGCGAAACCTTCGCGGGGATCGGCGTCGGGCCGATCGCCTCGCCGTATACGTCCACCGGGTCGCCCACCGACAGGTGTGTCGCCCGCTCGGTGAGAATCTCCGCGATCACCTCCATGTCTTCGAGCCGGCCGAGCGTCAGCAGGGGGGTGCCGGCGGCCAGGTACTGCCGCTGTGTCTGGTGCCGCTCCAGCACGACCCCGTCGATCGGGCTCTTCACGTCCGCACGGCTCAGGTTGCGTTTCTCGATCTCGAGCTGCGTTTTCGCTTCGGCGAGCTGCTGCTCGTAGCTCTCGCGGTCGAAGGATTTTCGGTCGATGTAGTCGCTGACCGCCTTGGGGAATATGTAGCTGACGGCGGCCAGCGTCTTGAGGGCGGCGAGCTGGAGCAGGTCGCTCTGATGCTCCGCCTCCGCCCGCCGCGCATCGGTTTCGGCGGCGCGGATCTCCCGCTCGGAGGCCGCCTGCGACTCCTGGATCTTCCTGAGCCGGTCGATTTCGCTGCGGGCGAACTCGGCCACCGCCTGCGAAGCCTTCGCCTGCGCCTCGGCCGCACGCACCGTCTCATCAAATGATTTCACCGTCGCGATCGCCTGCACCATCGCGTTGTTTTCCAGCCGGTTGTCCTTTGTCTGGCGGATCTTGGTCTCCAGCTCGGCGATGCGATGCTCCGCCTGGCTCACGCGGTCCTGCAGATCGTCCACCTCCAGCCGCGCGACGATCTGATCCTTCCGGACCGCGTCCCCCTCGCGCAGGGTGATCGGCTGCAGCCAGCCGGCGATCGGCATGGCGATCAGATAATCGTGCGGCAGTTCGGTGACTGCCTGCTCATCCACGTACGCGCGGATGTCCGCGACACGCGGCGTCACGATCTCCAGGTGCATGTCGGGCTTGGCGCGGTTGTAGAGAACCATGGCCGCAATCAGCACGGCGATAATGGCAATCAGAATGTATCGGAGCTTCATGCCCGCTTATTCCTTGACTTTGATGCCCTCAAGCCAGTCGAGCGTACGGATCTGCCAGTAGACGAAGCCCTGGGCGACCAGCACGAAGGCCCAGGCCAGCGCCGCCGAGAGGATCACCGTCCGCGGCCGCACGATCACCGGCAGGCGGAACAGCTCGGTATTGTAGTTGCTCGCCAGGTAGACCATCAGCGCGTAGCCGATCGGAAACGCCAGGCACAGGCTCACGCTGAAGATGACCAGGTTCTGGCGGAAGAAGATGCCGGCAATCTGGCCCGGCTCATAGCCCAGCACGCGGAAGCTCGAGACGTCCCGCCGGCGGTCGGCCAGTTCCGTGAGCGAGGCGTTGATGATGCTGCCCAGCGCGATGACCGCCGCAAAGAAGATGAGCAGCGTGATCGAGAAGCTCATGCTCTTGACGAGCGTGGCCTCGATGTTGCGTTTGGTATCTGCGCGGACGCCGAGCCCCTGGGCGTTGGGCAGCTCCTTGATCGTCCGGTACAGGGCGGCCTGGCCCGCCGGATCGGTGGTGAGCTGGACGGAGTTGATCGCGTATTCCTCGCCCACCACGCGGCTCAGGTACCGGATGTCGGCGTAGCAGTCCAGCCCCAGGAAGCTGTCCACGATGGAGGCCACCGGCATGCCCAGCGCCTGTCTCCGGCCGCGCACGGGCGTGACCTCCAGCCGGTCGCCCACCCGCGCATCGAGAATCTCGGCCAGTTTGCGCGACAGCACCAGACCGCTCTCCGGAATCACGATCGGCTGACCGTCGAGCCGCAGAGGCGTGGTCAGCCGGTGATCGGCGATCAGCCCGGTGATGCCGATGCGGCGCGAGCGGCGGCCGTGACGCACGTCGCACGTGAGCCCCAGGATGGGCTCCGCGTAATCCACGCCGGGCAGCCCCTGCGCCTCGAACAGCGCAGCGAGCGATTGCTCGTCGCGCATCCCGATGTCGACGTCGCTGTGTGCCACGTACGCAAACTGATAATCGATCATGTAGCGCATCGACTCGCGCATGGAGAGCGTCAGGAAGATGATGGCCGACGACAGCGACGAGGCGATGATGCTGGTGGCGGTGCGCGAGCGGTTGCGGGCCAGGCTGCGCAGAGCGATGTGCGTGCGGAAGCCGAGCCGGCGCCACAGCCTCGTGAACCGCTCCAGAAACACCGCCCCGCCGCGCTCGGGCGGCGGCGGGCGCATGGCCTCGGCCGGATGCAGCTTCAGGACGCTCCACACGCCCCGCGCCGCCCCGAGCATCGCGAAACCCAGGCTCAGCAGGACCCCGATCAGCATCCGCGGCGGGTTGTACTGGTAGATGAAATCGGGGAACTGAAAGAAGAGCGTATACACCTGGATCATCATCCGCGCCAGGATGATGCCGATGACGATGCCGGCCAGCCCGCCGACCAGACCCACGAGCGCGCCGAACGAGAGATAATGCCACAGCACGTCCCGGTCACCGTAGCCGATCGCCTTGAGCGTGCCGATGATCGTCCGCTGCCGGTCGGCCAGTCGCCCCATGACGATGCTCAGCACCAGCGCCGCCACGCACAGAAAGATGCTCGGCGTGATGAACGCCGAGACGTACAGCCCGTGGATCTCGTCCGAGAGAAACCGGTGCGACGCCTGCCGCTCGCGCGAGATGCTCGACAGCACGCCGTACGGATCGAGCAGGCGCTCCATGCGCTCGAGCAGCACGTCGATGTCACCCTGCGCCTCGGGTACGACCCGCCCCACGATCTGGTTGCACGCATCCTTGAAGTCGAGCACCTCGCGGGCGTAGCGTTCCTTGATATACAGGATCGCAAAGTGCTCGGCATCGGGCGTGAGGTCGGCGCCGCCCCGTACCATGTAGACGTATTCCGGGCTGATCGCCGTCCCCACAATGATGAACGACTCCCGCTTGCGGTTGAGAATCAGGCTCACGCGATCGCCCGGCTCCAGGCGGTGGGCGCGGGCGAACGCGTCGCCGAGGATGACCTCGTTGTCGCGATCGGGCGAGAATCCCGAACCCCGCACCAGGTGCACGCCGTTGATGACGTTCTCGAAGCCGCTGGGCGGAGTCGAGATCAGCCGTCCGGCGAGCGGACGCACGACCCCCCGCACGTCGAGAATCACGTCGAAGACGACGCGGGCATCGACCGCCGCCACGCCCGGCAGGCGGGCGATCTGCTCGACCGCCGTCAGCGGGGCCTTCTTCACCTCGATCCAGAAGTCGCCGAACCGGTAATCGTTGTAGTAGGTGTGCTGGCTCACTTCGAGCGTGCGCTGCGCCGAGCCCAGACCGATGTACGTGCCGATCCCGACGGCGATGATCACCAGCACGGAGGCGAGCACGCCCTTGTTGTGCCGGACGTCGCGAACCAGCTTTCGATGCAGCGCTCGCATTCTCATGTCGGGATCGTCATCACACGCCCGCAGTGCACGTCGTCGCGGGGCGGGCGTCTCACCCACCATGTGTTCAGCCTCTGCGGCGCCGGCAATCGAGCCCGAAGCGCAAGCGAGGGGTTCACGCGATGGCGTGCCCTCCTTGTCAACACCTCGCTTGCCACAGCCGAGCTTCGCCTTGCGTTGCAGGCTCCATCAATACGCCGCTCAGCACGTATCTCGCCCGTCATACGCCGGGCGGGACGCCTCCTCCTCGGAGACTACCAGGTCACCAGTTCCGCGCGGATCGGCCGCGGATTCTGGTGCGCTTCCGACACCCGCCCGCTGACCAGGCGCACGACGCGGTGCGCGATCTCGGCGATCGGCGGGTTGTGCGTGATCAGCACCACCGTCAGACGCTTTTCCTCGTTGAGGCGCTGCAGAATCCCCAGGATGCTCCGCGCGGTCTGCAGATCCAGAGCGCCGGTCGGCTCGTCCGCCAGCAGCAGGTCGGGACGCTTGGCCAGGGCCCGGGCAATCGCCACCCGCTGCTGTTCGCCGCCCGAGAGCTGCGCGGGAAAATGCTCCGCCCGGTCATCCAGTCCGACCATGTGCAGCGCCTCGGCCGGCTCGATCGGATCGTTCACCAGCTCCGTCGCCACCTGCACGTTCTCATACGCGGTCAGCGTCGGCACGAGGTTGTAGAACTGAAAAATGAACCCGACCGTCTCCCGCCGGTATTGCGTGAGGTCCGAATCCGCCAGGACCCCCAGGTCGCGCTCGCGGTGCCACACGTGTCCGCGGGTGGGGCGGTCCATGCCTCCGATCAGGTTGAGGAGCGTGCTCTTGCCCGAGCCCGACGGACCGAGGATGACCAGGAATTCACCCTCCTCGATCCGCAGGTCCACATCCGCCAGCGCCGACACCTCGATCTCGCCCATCGTGAAGGTGCGGCTGACGTTGTTCAGCCAGAGCAGCGGTGGGGCGGCCGTCGTCGCCATCATGGGGGGATCATAGGCGTCTTTCGAGGACGCTACAAAACGGCGGATCGTCGCGCGAGCATCCGCCGTCGATCCGCCATGGATGGAGCCCGAAACGCAAGCGAGGGGTTCGCGGCGGGTGGCATGGCGACCGCCGTTGGTCGCCATGCGGCGGGCGATAGCGCCCGGCATGGCCACGACACCCTGCCCGTCACGGCGACGGCTGGATCAGGTACCCCCGCCCCAGCCGGTCGTCGATCCGTGCGACCCACTCGCCCAGGAGCCGGCGATGCCGGTTCAACTCCTCCGCCCGTTCGGCGGCGTCAGCGAGGTTCTTCATCTCACCCGGATCCTTCTCGATGTCGATCAGCATCTCGCGCCGCTGCCCGTGCTCGTACACGCAGTATTTGTACCGCTCGGTGCGCACCATCCGCCCGTTCTGGCTCTCGACCACGATGTGATCGCGCCAGCCCGCCCCCTCAGTCCGTTCCAGCAGCGGCCGCAGGCTCCGTCCGGGCAGCCCCGCAGGTGCAGGCACGCCGGCGTAATCGCAGATCGTCGGCAGCAGGTCCAGCCCGTTCGACACCAGGTGCTCGCGATCCACCCTGCCCGACGCGATCACCCCTTTCCACGCGAGCACCAGCGGGATCCGCACCGACTCTTCGTAGAGCACCGATTTGTGCTCCAGCCGGTGCGCGGAATCCATGTCGCCGTGATCGCTCGTGAAGATCACGAGCGTTTTCTCCTCCAGGCCTGCCTCCCGCAGCGCCTCCAGCACTCTGCCGATCTGCCCATCCACCTCCTCCGTCAACCGCGCATACAACCAGCGGTGCAGCCGCCACATCTCGCCCGACCACTGCTGCCGCGCGTAGCGGCGGAACGGCACCGGATCCACGTAATCCAGCGTGATGCCCTCGGGTTCACCGGCGGGGATGTCGAGGTTGGCCGGCAGCGGCGGGCAATGCTCCCGGATGAACGCACTCAGGTCACCCCCGCGGCGGGCCCGCTCCAGCACCTGCTCGCAGTGCCTGGAATCGACGTTGCCCGCCACCGGCCGGCCCTGCGACCGTGCGAAATCGTTGATCGCCATGTAGCAGACATCGTGCGGATTGATGAACGACGCGAACAGCAGAAAGGGCCGGTCATGTGACTGCCTCAGAAACCGCACGCACGCCTCCGCCAGATCATCCCGCGCATCGGCCGTGAGCTTCTCGTACCCCTGGCTCATGACGAACTGCGACATCTGCGCCGGCAGATGATCCTTCCCGCCGTAGACGCAGTGATACCCCGCCGCCCGCAGCAGCGGCCCGAGCGACTGCTCGCAGAGCTGTCGATCCACGGGGAGCCGCCCCTCGTTGCTGCGCATCCCGATCGCGCTGGGCATCCGCCCGGTCTGCAGGCTGAATCGGCTCGGCACGCATACCGGGTTGCACGCATACGCCCGCTCGAACCGCACCCCCGCCGCCGCCAGCCGGTCGAGCGCCGGCGTCCGGAGATGCGGATTCCCCGCGCAGCCCAGCATCCCCGCATGCTGCTGATCGGTCATGATGAACACGATGTTGGGGCGGGCTGGGGCCGCGGCCAGGCCCTGGCGTGACTGGCTCTGGGCATGCGCACAGGCCCAGCCCGCCAGGCTGATGGCCGCCGCGAACGCCAGGAGATGGGATGAAAGCGATCCGTTGAGCCTGATCATGATTCTGCCCTCGTGACACACGGGTCTGGGGGTATAGTACACTGCGTTGACGGTTCTTGAGACGAAAGGTGGTTTCCATGCGCATCGCCGTCACCGGCGGGACCGGATTCGTGGGACGCTACATCGTGAACCATCTGCTGGCCGAGGGTCACACCTGCCGCTGCTGGTACCGCGCGGGCAGCGACCGCGGCGGCTTTGACGAGTCGAAGAACCGCATCGAGTGGCTCGAAGGCGGCATGAACGACGAGCGGGCCAATGCCGCGCTGGTCCAGGGCGTGGATGCGGTCGTGCATGCCGCCCTGGACCGCCCGGGCCCTGGTTTTCGACGCGCGGAGGGCGATGTTGTCGCCTACGTCGAGAAGAACGTGCTCGGCACGCTGCGGCTCGTCCGCGCCGCTCGCGACGCGGGCGTGGGCCGCTTCATCTTCATCTCGACCTGCGCCGTCTATGACGAGATCCTCCACGATCGGCCGCTGGACGAGGCCCATCCGATGTGGCCGCGCAGCCACTACGGAGCCCACAAGGCGGCCATCGAGGAGTTCGTCTACAGCTACGGCCTGGCCGAAGGCTACGACATCTGCGCCCTGCGGCCGACGGGCGTCTACGGCCTCGCCCGGCCCGCCGGCAGGAGCAAGTGGTTCGACCTCGTCCAGCGCGTCCGGCGCGGCGAGCCGGTTCAGAGCGACCGGGGCGGAAAGGAGGTCCACGCGGCCGACGTGGCGAAGGCGACGGCCATTCTCCTGACGGCCGGCGGCATCGCCGGGCAGGCCTACAACTGCTATGACCTCTATGTGAGCGAGGAGGAGGTCGCCCGGATCGCCCAGCGCCTCACCGGCAGCACCAGCTCGATCTCCGACCTGAACCACGGACCTCAGAACCAGATCGTCACCGGCAGGCTCCAGGCCCTCGGCATGCGCTTCGGCGGCCGGCCGCTGCTGGAGCGGACGATTCAGGAGCTACTTCAGGCAACATGACACCGTCCGCGGCGCAGAAGATCCCACCACTGAGAGTGGTCAGTCGCCAGCACTCCCGTCCAGAACCAGGCCGTCAGTGAGCCTCACGGATGCCTGAGCGGCCTCCCTGATCCCCGATCCGCCGCGATCAGTGTTGCTCCGCACTCCGGGCAGCGGTCGGCATCCACGCCGTGCAGGTTGTAGTAGCATTTCCCGCAATACCGCCGCGGCCAGGGCGAGCCGTCGTCGGGAAACTCAAACATCGGCTTGCGGTCGGCGTACCAGGCAATGAGCAGCCAGGGGCCCATCAACCGCACTGACTCCACGAAGACGAAGATGAAGTTGTCACGCGACAGGACGAACCAGGGCATGGGGAGCGGATTCTCAGCCGGGTAAAGCGAGCTGAAGATGAGGGCCTGACTTGCTCTGTAGATAAGGAGATTAAGAGTATACATGGCCATGGTGTTCGGGATCAACTGCAGAAGCCCCATGGCAAGTGCTGCCGTTCGGGCGAGGTGGATGCCCGGCAGAAGCAAACCGGCAACGATGAGCGGCACGATCCAGAGTACATGAGCTGTCCACGGAACTGAGATCCACTCTCCGGAGGTCCACACCATGAGCGAAGAGACCAGCGACCATGTTGCCGCCAGGATCACCCAGTCGGCACGATGCCGCTTCGTTTTCTTGTGTCCAAGCACCAGAAGGGCAACACAGCCGATGGCGAGCCAGCGGAGACTCGGGAGCATGGTGTTGCCCAGAAACATCAGATAACCCCGCCAGCCGGCCAAAGCGCTGAGGGCTCTAACCTCCTTCCAATCACACCAGATGGTGGCAGTTATCGTGGCGATGGAAAGGAGGACAACAGGCCAGATCCAGGGGGCAGCGCGTTTTTCCGTCCACAGAGCTCGCCCGACCATGAGAAAGATCAACGAGCGCACGATGGCAAGCAGGTTGGGGCCGAGCGATGAAGATGAAAAGTACCAACTGAAGGCGAAAAAGACCGAAGGATGACGCGGACTGTTCCACCTGTGCCACGCATATGTGCCGGATTGAACGAAACCGCAGTAGAACTCGATGAAACACAGGATCGCCACAAACCGCCGCCAGTCGCGGTCGTCGTCGGGGCCGGTGCGGATGAGGATGGCGGGATTGGCGGGCATCGCATGCGGCCTCTGCGTCAGGGGGTGATCACCAGCACGCCGTGGATATCGAGTTTCGGGACCGTGGCGGTGAGCGTGCCGCTACGCCAGGACCAGTCGATGGTTTCGCTGCCGGGCACCCATTCGACGCGCTGGGGCCTGGCCGGGGCCTTCACGCGGAGCGCGATCGGGCCGATGGGCGGAATGTAGTCGATGACGCCGTAGGTTGTTGACGTGGGGACGTTGGCGCGGCTCAGCAGGTGGACGGCGGTGCGGCC
>CAZQEN010000058.1:0-27455 GCA_964591605.1 uncultured Planctomycetales bacterium | reverse complement strand
GGTTCACGTGAACCACCTTGGCGGGCGGGAAGCCGTTGAACCAGGTGGCGGAGGCGTGGCTGTAGGCGCCGATGTTCTCGCTGTAGACCAGGTCTCCCAGGTTCAACTCCGGAAGTGGTTCGGCCTGCGAGATCGTGTCCAGGGCATCGCACGTGGGCCCGAAGACGGCGCAGAGCTGTTTCGGGCCCTTTTTGAACGCTTTGATGCGATACTGGCAGTGATCGAAGAGCACGCCTGAGAACGTGTGGTAGATGCCGTCATTGAGGTAGTAGCAGCGCTTGCCGTCGCGGTCTGCCTTGCCGATGACCTCGGCGACCAGCGTGCCGGCGGTGGCGACCAGAAAGCGGCCGGGCTCGGCCAGGATTTCCAGCTCGCTGGGGAACAGCCGGCGGAACTCCGCGTTCAGGAGCCGGGCCAGTTCGCGGAACCGCTTGACGCTGCTGTCGTACGGGGCCGGGAATCCGCCGCCGATGTCCAGGAGCTTCATGTGATAACCGCGCCCGGCGGCCTCCTCGATCAGCGAGGCCGACGTATTCAGCGCCTGCACGAAGTTGTCGAAATTCGTGCACTGGCTGCCCACGTGAAAACACAGACCCTCGACGATGAGCCCGGCATCGAACGCCGCGGCGATCAGATCGGTCGCCTCGCCGGGCGCCGCCCCGAACTTGCTGGACAGCTCCACCATGGAGCCGGTATTGGGCACGCGGATCCGCAGCGCAAGCCCGGCGTGCGGAGCATGTTTGCGGATCTTGCGGATTTCTTCGCGGTTATCGAACGTGACCAGCGGCTTGTAGGGGTCCAGCTCCTCGAGCGTCGCTTTGTCCTTGATCGGGTTGGCGTAGATAATCTTGTCCCAGATGAAGTCCTGGCGGGCCCTGGGCGGCAGACGGCGGATATTCTCGTGCACCAGCCGGAACTCACCGATGGAGGCCACGTCGAAGCTCGCCCCCATCGTGTAGAGTGTCCGCACGATCTCCGGCGCGGGATTGGCCTTGACCGCATAATACGCCTGCACACGCGGCAGCCAGCGTTTGAACTCGGCGTAGTTGTGCCGCAGCGCGTCGTGATCGACGATGAACAGCGGCGTGCCGTGTTTACGGGCGAGCTCTTTGAGAAACGCGGTCCTGGGCATGGCGCAATCTGAGAGAACGACCTATGGCATCCTGTCACGACACGGACGCCTAAGAGACAGTCCGGATCGCACGATTCGGCGGTGCAGAATACTCCTCTCCTTCTCCGTGATCTCTGTGCCTCCGTAGTAAACCATCCGGGCCGGCTGCGCGTCGCTCACAGTTTCTTGTTCCGCTTCCAGTATTCTTTCATGACCAGATCATCGATTTCCGGGAGCCGGTGGTAGAGTTTCTTGAGCTTTCGGGTCTTGTGCCGGGCCAGGGCGTAGTGCGTCATGAGCGGCAGGGCGACTGTGGAATCCACGTAACACACGACCGCGCCCGGAAGCTTGTCGGGGTCCACCTTACCCCAGCTCACTGCCTCGCCCGGCGTCGCGCCCGAAAGGCCGCCGGTGTCCGGCCGTGCGTCGGTGAACTGGATGAAGAAGTCGTGACCGGCCTCCTTGATCCGCAGCACTTCCTGAATCTGGGGCTCGGTCTGCAGGATGAAGTTCTTGGGCGACCCGCCGCCGACCAGGACGACGCCCGTCCGCCGCTTGTTCAACTTGGCGTCGAGCACGATGCCCGTCGATTCGTTCACGTCGCGCGACGGGTTGACGCGGAGCTGGCTGCCGCGCAGTTCGAGGCCCGCGACGTTCATGCCGATCGTCGAGTCGCCGGGCGACGACGTGAAGCAGGGCACGCCGGCCCGGTACGCGGCGGCGAGAACGGAGACGTCCTCCCGGCCAGTCTGCTTCTCAAACTCCGCGCAGTATTTGCCGAGCAGGTGGTGGAGCTCGGCCGTGCCCATCTCGTGCTGAAACTCCGGCTGGAGCAGGATCTGACGCAGAATGTGGTCCGTCTGCATCAGCACGTCGTTGTAGTCCAGCAGAATGTCGTAAATGCGCACCACCCCCGCCGCCCGCAGGTCCGTGTCGGGCAGAAACGGCGAACCGCGGAAGAGCGGCAGGTTCATCGCGTGGTGCATGTCGTGATAGAGGTTGGCGCCGGTCGAGACGATCCAGTCGACGAAGCCGGCCTTGATGAGCGGAATGATCGCCGAACCGCCCAGGCCCGCGGGCGTGAGGGCCCCGGCCAGGCTCATGCCGATGGTCACGTCGGGATCGAGCATCTTCTCGGCGAACAGCCGGCAGGCCTCATACAGCCGTGCTGCGTTGTAGGCCAGAAACGTGCGGTCGATCAGGTCCGGCAGCGTTTCCTGGCCGGTGATCGGCCTGGGCAGGATGCGCTTGCCGCACAGGTACCGCTGCTTGCCCTTGCCGAACTTGTGCGGGTACTTGCTGACAAACTTCCTGGGCAACGTGATCTTCGCCATCCACCGGCTCCTGTTCTTCTGGCTCTCAGTTTGCGGAATCTCGAACCCGCTTCACCTGACCATCCTCCGCCTTGCCGTCGTTCGTGTCGGCGAAGATGGCGCGGTCGAAGACGGGTGACGGAACCATACTGCCCACGCACAGGCGTTTCAAGAAGCGCCGGCGCGTTTGCGAAGCGTTACCGCGATCGGCTGACGGCGTCGCTCGCGCATCGACGCCGGGCATGTGCTGACCGGCCCGATCTGGCCGTCGCAGCGACGCGCCGGGCATATTGGAACAACTCGAAAAGAGACAAGGCCGGCGGAGGGCTTTATGATGGCCGCAGAGTCCCCGGCGACATCGCCGGGCGGAATCCCCTGGCTCTTGTTGAGTCATTCGATTTGAAATGAGTGCCATGCCGCCGACATACCGCATGCCCGCCGAGTGGGAGACGCACACGGCCACGTGGCTCGCCTGGCCGCACCTGGAGTCCGACTGGCCCGGCAAACTCGAACCGGTTCGCTGGTTTTACACCGAATTTGCCCGCGTGCTGTCCGCCGGAGAGTGCGTCGAGATCATCTGCCACGATGAGACCATTCGCCAGCAGGCGGCCGATTACCTGGAACGGGCCGGCGTGACCTCCGGTTGCCGCCTGCACGTGCTGCCCACCGACCGCACCTGGCTGCGCGATTCGGGCCCCACCTGCGTCCGGAAGCGAAACGGCGCGATCGCCCTGATCGACTGGAAGTTCACCGCCTGGGCCAAGTACGACAACCATCAGTACGACGATCGCATTCCGCAGCTCGTGGCCTGCACCACCGGCCTGGAGCGTATCGAGGCCCGGCGCCCGGACAACGGTGAACGCATGGTCCTGGAGGGCGGATCGATCGATGCTGATGGTGAGGGCACGCTGCTGACGACCGAGGAGTGTCTGCTTTCCGATGTTCAGACCCGCAACCCGGGAATGAGCCGTGCCGACTATGAGAAAGCATTTGGCGACCATCTCGGCATTCGACAGACGATCTGGCTGGGCAACGGCTGCGTGGGCGATGATACGCATGGCCACGTCGACGACATTGCCCGCTTTGTCGCCCCGGGCACCGTCGTCCTGGCGTACGAACCCGACCCGCGCGACGACAACCACGCTTCGTCGGTGGACAATCTCCGGCGGCTGGAGTCCGCCCGGGACGCGCAGGGGCGAGCCCTGCGCATCGTCAAACTCCCGTATCCGCGGGCGGTGATCTTCGAAGGCCAGCGGCTACCCGCCAGCTACGCCAACTTCTACATCGCCAACGGCGTGGTCGTCGTGCCGACCTTCAACGACGTGAACGACCGCCTGGCACTCAGCACACTGGCAGAGCTGTTCCCAGACCGCCGGATCGTCGGCATCCACTGCGTCGATACGGTCGTGGGACAGGGCACGCTGCACTGCCTTTCGCAGCAGCAGCCGGCGTGAATGACCGGGTTGGCGCAGGCCAACGCCCGCAGATGCGATCCGGGGGTTCATTCCTCGAGAAGCGAACGGAGATTCAACATGCGCCTGATCGTGACTCTTGCCTGCGCGGCGTGCCTCG
The DNA here is from genome assembly GCA_964591605.1 of uncultured Planctomycetales bacterium. Taxonomy (GTDB): domain Bacteria; phylum Planctomycetota; class Phycisphaerae; order UBA1845; family PWPN01; genus CAYLLT01. The sequence continues at coordinate 23,459 of CAZQEN010000058.1, read as the reverse complement.
TGACTGCTGAAGTATTGGAAGCCCAGAAAGCGGCCGCATCTCGACCAGCGTCCCGGCCGGCGCCCCGTGCATTGACCATGCGCGGGATCGTCTTTGAGGATCTCAATGCCAACGGCACGCGTGAGACCGGCGAGCCGCCGCTCGCGAACATGCCCGTCTCCGACGGCCTGACCATCGTCAAGACGCCGCCGGACGGGAGTTTCGAATTTGGGATCAAGGAAGACACTCGCGGATCCGTCTTTGTGTGCACGCCCGCGGGCTGGCGCGCATCGAAGTGGTTTTACGTCATCGCCGATTTCGATCGATACGCCAACCAGGTCCAGCCGGCCGACATCGGCCTCGTGCGCGATCCGGCCCGCAACACCGAGCATTTCCGGTTTGTGCAGTTGAGCGATACGCACGTCACCCAGGTCGACAGCGTCGTGCAGACGATGATCGATGACCTGGGCGTGGTGAACCGCCTCTCGGATCCGCCCACCTTCGTGGTGGCGACCGGCGATCTCGTCAACGTCGGCAGGGAGGAGGATCAGATTCGCGGTTACGCCCGGGCGATCCTCGCGTCGCGTTATCCGATCTACAGCGTCGTGGGCAACCATGATTACGGCGGGCGGCTCCGCGACACTGAAAACTACGAGAAACACCTGGGCCCACCCTATTACTCGTTCGATGTGGGACCTTACCACTTCATCGCCAAAGACATCGTCGGACGCACCAAGAACACCGAGTATTTCAAGAGACAGCAGGCGTGGATCGAGGAGGATCTTCGTCTGAGCGGAGCCGGAAAACGCGTCATCGTCTTCCAGCACTTCATTCCGCTGATTCCCGAACTCGACTGGTGGGCCGAACGCAACACGGCCGCGGTCTTCTCCGGTCATTGGCACGGCCGGCGCGAACGCCTCTACAAAGGCATCCTCGATGTGAACAGCTCGACGCTGCGATTCGGCGGGATCGACCGCAGTCCCCGGGGCTTCCGCATCATCCACGTCGACGGCAACGACATCCGCTCCGAATGGCGGGTGGGGCGGCAGGAGCAGCGGATCGAAATCGTTTCGCCGCCGCTCGGCGGGCAGGTCGGCCGGCAGGATATCCCCCTGCGCGTCGTGGCGTACGACACGGCCGTCCGTGTCAAGTCCGTCCGCTATCGCATATTCGATTCGGCCACTGCTGACTCCGCCGAGTCCGCGCCCCGGGCGGAAGGGGAGTTGTGGATCGACAGCTCCTGGTCATGGGCCGGGCGCTGCGCCGTGCCGCCGAACGTCAAGGCGGGGTCGAAGCGGATTGAGGTGGAGGCGACCGGCGCCGATGGCAGCATCTGGAGAAAAGCCGGCACCTTTTCACTTGCCGACGATCCGGCGGCCCGCGTGCGACCGGGCCAGGCCTGGCCGTTCTTCCACAACGACGCCGGCCATCGCGGATACCTTCCCGCCGGTCCTGAACCGCCGCTGACGATCGCCTGGGCGACCAACATCGGCGGAACGATCCACATCTCCAGCCCGGTCATCGCCGAGGGTTGCGTCTATGCCGCCAGCAGCTTCGAGCAGTCGCTGGGAGACTGCGCGGTGACCGCGCTCGATCTGCGCACGGGGCGCACGCTGTGGCGGGCTCCCGTGGATTCCTCGGTCAAGCACAGCCTGGCCGTCTGGGATGGAAACATCATGGCCGTCTCCCAGGCCGCCACGCTCTATTGTTTCGATCGCGAGGGTTATCCGCGCTGGACCGCGTCTCTGGATCGCGGCCGGAGCGATCGATGGGAAACCAGCTTCCCCGTGACCGACGGCCGTACCGTCTATGCCGGCCGCTGCTCGGGATTCGGTGCGTATGATCTCGCCACGGGCAAACCGCTCTGGAATCAGCCGGGCGGCCAGGACTGGTGGCCCAGCATCTACTCCGGGCCGAGTCTGGGAACGGGCAAAGTGTATCAGGGCGGTCCGTTCGTCCGCGCGCTCGATCCGGCGCAGGGCACCGTCCTCTGGGAGAACAAGGGCATGGTCGCATCGACGGTGGCCGTGGTTCCGGCGGCCGTCGAACACGATGCGCAGGGAGATCGTCTCTACGTCTTCCGCAACGAGCAGACGCTGCGGTGCCTGGATGGAACGTCGGGGAAGGTGATATGGGAGGGCACGCTCGAGAAGCCCGACGGCAAAGGTTCCTCCGTGGTCCTGCTGGGAAACGAGACCGGCACACCGGCGGTCGGCGAAGACATCGTCTGTGTCGGGAGCAGCGAAGTGGCCCGCGATGGCGAGGTGCTCGCGGGCGCGATGCACGGCTTTGACAAGTCCACCGGCAAACTCCGGTGGAAGTTCCCGGTCGGCACGGATCTGGCCCCCTCGGTTCCCTACAAGCGCGAGGTCGCCACGATCACGAGCTCACCGGTCATCGTGGGTCACACCGTCTACTTCGGCGCCAGCGACGGCTATCTCTATGCACTGGGAACGGCCGACGGAACGCTGAAATGGAAGTACTGGTTCGGGATGCCCATCGCTTCCACTCCCGCGATCAGTGGCAACACCCTTATTCTGGCGACATGGGACGGAACCATCTACGCTCTGACGTCCTCCGAGTGACGCAGGACGGACAAGGACGCCTGGAGTGCATTCAGAGCCCAGTGGCAGGCGGGTGGCATGGGCAGTCTGCATCCGCAATGGCGGATGCAGACTGCCCGTGATCCAGTCGCACGGGCAGCGAGTATCCCGATGGACATCGCGACCCATGCCACTCGAGAGACCTGTTCCCGCATTTCGGACGCACGCGGACGCCCGTCACACCTTCGACACGTACTCGCTCATGAACTTCCAGGGCGCGCGGTACTGAGGGACGGCGAGCTTCGAGGCCTCGGGGTCGCCGATGATCGTCTCCGTTTGGGGATCGAACCGGAGCGAGCGGCCGAGCTGCATCGAGAGCATGCCCAGGTTCAGGGCCACGTCGAGCTTGTAGTGATAGGCGACGCTGCAGCTCGGCTGGCTGCGGGTGCGGATGCAGTCGAGCCACTCGCGGTGATGTCCGGGCGAGTCGGGGATGACCTGAGGCACGTCCTCCTTCTTGAAGTCCTTCATGCGATCGCCCTGGGAGACCACCTCATACCAACTGTAATCGCCGATGAGGGTACCGTTGACGCCGTGGTAGAACTGTCCGCGGCGGCGTCCGGTGTTCGGCTCGGCCTGCAGAACCTTGTGGAAGGCGTAGTTGTTGACCAGCGAGGTCCACCAGGTGAGGGTGAGGTTGGGGAACTTCCACTGGATCTCCTGGAAGTCGTAGGCGTCGCCGCAGTCCTTGATGATGTATCGGCCGCCTGAGCTGTAGGTGACTTCCGGGAAGCCCAGCTCGAGGGCCCACCACGGCAGGTCGATGATGTGCGGAGCCATGCCGGGAGTCCAGCCGCCGCTGATCATCCACGAGGGGTGGTGGGCCGAATCCTTGAACAGGATCGGGTTGAATTTGTGGTAGGGGGCGGGCCCCAGCCACATCTCCCAGTCGACGCCGGGCGGCGGGTCGGTGTCAGGGGCCTGGCCGATGCCATCGGGGCCCTGGTTGAGCACGTGGAAAGTGCGGACCGAGCTGATGGGGCCGAGCACGCCCGAGCGGATGGTGTCCGCGATCCGCCGGTAGGTCTTGCTGGCGTGGATCTGCGTACCGACCTGAACGACGCGCCCGTGTTTCTCCACGGCGCGCTTGACGGCCAGGCTCTCGGCCAGGTGCAGGGTCATGGGCTTTTCGCAGTAGAAGTCCTTGCCCGCCTCGGCGGCATCGACGGCCATGCGGGCATGCCAGTGCGGACTGGTGGCGATGATCACCGCGTCGATGTCCTTGCGGGCTAGAACCTCGCGGTAGTCGTTATAACCTCTAGCCGTGTCGGGGCCGCGCGGGGCGCCTTTGTTCTCCTCCTTCGGCGTCGTGTTGATTTTGGCCAGGGTGCCTTCCAGCCGGTCTTTTGCCACTTCGCAGACGGCGACGACGGCCACGTCCGGGTATTGCATGACCTCGCCCATGTCGTAGTTGCCCTGGCCGTTGGCCCCGATGAGGGCGATGTTGATCCGGTCGTTGGGTCCGGGCCGGCCGGGGGCGGCCAGCACGCCGGATGGAATCACATACGGCGCGGCGATGCCCGCGGCGGCCGTGGTGAGGAAACTTCGCCTGGATACTGCTTGACTGCTCTGATCGCTGCTCATAGGTGCCCTTGCTGAAAAAACGCCGTCTCTGGTGTGTGTCGATCCGGGGTCCACGCAGATCACCCGGCTCGCAGCTGGGCCGCGGCCTGAGGGAACGTCCCCGGTCACCAGTGGTGCATGATACGCACGATCCCGGCCTTTGGACAACCGAATCGGCGTATCCGCCGCTCCGTCCGGGCGGACGCACCCGGGGCGTCGTGCTGCTCAGGATGGTGCCTCGCCTCGGGACCTGCGACCGGCCCGTTGCCGGGATGCTGCCGATGCAGGTCGGGATCCTGTCGGCCCCCGGTCGAACCTTCAGTTGCATCAAGACGAGCCACAGAGTTCACCGAGCACACAGCGCGGGCGAAGCCCGCGCTGTGTGCTCTCTGGCAAGCCAAGTATGCAACGACGGGGCACAGGCAACCCCGGCGATATCCCTGCGCCTTGTTGGCCCGGTACTTCATATGGGGTTAATCTGCTCGTGGAAGGACACACCATGACTCACACCTGCCTTGTCGCTCACCGGCGGTCCGCGCTGAATGTCGTCCTGATCGCATGGCTCGCCGTTGCCACGACCGCGCCCACCAGTCGGGCGGCCGACCGCCCGGCCGACCTGAACCTGCGGGCCGCGCAACTCAAATCGCTGCGCTGGGGAATGTTCGTCTGCTGGTCGTTCAGCACGTTCTCGGGCAAGGAGTGGACGCCGGGCGTCGCCGGGCCCGAGTACTTCAAAGCCACCGGCGTCGACGTGGAGCAATGGGTCACGACGGCCAAAGAAGCCCAGATGGGCTACATCCTGTTTCTGACCAAGCACCACGATGGGTTCTGCCTCTGGGATACGCGGACGACGGATCGCAAAGTGACGAAAGCCCCGCTGGGGCGCGATGTGCTGGCGGAACTGCGCAAAGCGTGCGACAAACACGGCATCAGGCTCGCCCTGTACTTCTCGGAAGGTGACTGGACTTGGCCGGGCGCGGTGGATGGAGCCGGCGGCAAGGGCGGCAGCAACCCGGAGGTAAAAAAGGCGCAGTTGAAGGAGCTGCTGACGCAGTACGGCCCGATCGAGTTCATCTGGTTCGATCATGCGGCGGGCGACGGCGGCCTCAGCCATGCCGAGACGGCCGCGTTCGTCAAATCGCTCCAGCCCGGCTGCTTCGTCGGATTCAACCACGGCGATCAGAGCGGGGCGGACATCCGGCTGGGCGAGCGCGGCCGGCCGGGTGGACTGGACGATCCCACCGCCGCCGGCTTCGGCGCGGCCGGTCTCGGGTCCGGCTACAAGCTGGCCGAGTTCACGTACCCGATTCTGCCCGCTCACCAGGGCGGCGCCGACTGGTTCTACTCGCTGCCCCGGCACGACGGCCTGTGCCTGCCGGCCGAGCACATCTATGCCGATTACCTCGGGGCCGTCGAGCACGAGAACATCTTCTCGCTCGATGTCGGGCCGGACCATCAGGGGCGGCTCCGCGAGATCGACGTGAAAACGCTCCGCCGGGTCGGCCGCATGATCCGCGACAAGGCGCCGCGGCCTGATCTGGGCGCGCTCTATCTCAAGGACATCCAGGAGGAGTTCCTCAAATGGCGGTTCGGCCTGTTCCTGCACTTCAACCTGGCCACGTTCGTCGACCGGGACTGGGCGACCGGCCATGAGGATCCGCTGCTGTTCAAACCGGCCCGGCTGGATTGCGGGCAGTGGGCGGAGGCGGCCAGGGCCGCGGGGATGAAATACGCAGTCCTGACCGTCAAGCACACCGAAGGCTACGCGCTGTGGGACAGCAAGTGCACGACGCACGACATCACGGCGTTCAAGAACTACAGGGACGGCAAGGGCGACCTCGTTCGCGAGTTCGTGAGCGCCTTCCGCAAGCGCGGGTTGAAAGTGGGCCTGTACTACTGCTTCCCCGGTGACTACTCGAAAGGCCAACTCGCGGAAGGCCAGACGGACCTGCACGGCTTGCCGCCCGAAGCCGTCGGCGATTATGCCGGTTTTATCAAGAAGCAGCTCACCGAGCTGCTCACCTCCTACGGTGCGATCGACCTGCTCTGGTGCGACCAGTACAGCAACCCGTACACCAGCGCCCAGTGGCCGGCGATCAAGGCGCACATCAAGTCATTGCAGCCCCGATGCCTCGTGCTCGGGAACAACGCTCGCGACCTGGCCGAATCCGACATTCTGGGCTACGAGTTTCCCTGGAAGCCGACGTTGCCGGCCGAAGACAACACCGCCCCTTCCGAAGTCTGCGATACGATCCAGAAAACCGGCCGGTGGTTCTGGCACCCGAACATCGGCAACGATCAGATCCATCCGGCCGAGTATGCGGTCAGGATGCTCAAAATCTGCAACGATCGGCGTGCGAATTACCTGCTGAACGTGCCGCCGGACCCCGACGGACTCATTCCGGACGTCTATGTCGAGCGGATGCGGGAGATCGGCCGGTTGCTCGGCGTGCAGTAGCTGCCTTTCGGCTATGCCTTGGAGCGCCGGGCGACCAGCAGGATGTGTTCGCAGACCATCACGACCTGGCCGTGCTGGTTCAAGACTTCGCACTTCTCGATCACCCGCCCATGATCGCTGCGCTTCGGGTCGTCCTGCTTGTCGGCGACGGTGACGCGCGTGTGGATGGTGTCGCCGATGAACACCGGCTTGATGAAGCGGAGACGGTCGTAGCCGTACGTGAAGGCCGCGGGGTTGATGACGGATGCGGTCAGGCCGATGCCGATCGCGAACGTCATCGTCCCGTGGGCGATCCGCTGCCCGAACGGTGTGCCCTTGCAGAATTCGGCGTCGACGTGATGGGGAAAGAAATCACCCGTGTGGCCGGCGTGGATCACGAAGTCCGTCTCCGTGATCGTCCGACCAGACGTTTCACGAATGTCGCCGATCCGATAGTCCTCGAAATAGGTCGTCAGTTGCATGAGCCCATCCCGCCTGGCGCCGTTGGGCAGCCGGAAAGCATATGGCACGGATTTCGGGCGGGCGGTCGATTGTGGTGCAGGCGTCCCGCCTGCACGTCTCCCGGCGCGCCGGGACAGACACAAGTCTCCCTCGCCTTACCGACCGGGCGCCGCACTTCCCACAAACCGCCGTACCCGTTCGTTGACAGAGGCGAAGCTCATTTTATGGTAGAGCGTCATGAATCCGAACCCCGATCCTTCCCGGCACGCTGAGATTCCGATCTGGAACGCCGAGAACTGGTTCTACGAGGACTTCGAGATCGGGCACCGCATCCGCTCCATCCGCCGCACCATCTCCGAAGGCGAATCGATGCAGTTCAACGCGCTCGTTCTCGACATGCATCCGTACGTGGCCGACGAGATCTTCGCCCGCGAGCAGGGCGTGTTCGGCCGGCGGCTGGTGGCCGGGGCAATGGTGTTTTCCGTCGGCCTTGGGCTGGTGGCGACCAACTGCGTCAACGCCTTCAGCTACGGCTATGACAAGCTGCGCTTCATCAAGCCGGTGTTCATCGGCGATACGATCTACGCCATCCGCACCAATCTCGAGAAGCGCCCCAAGTATCCGGATATGGGCCTGGTCCGCGCCAGCTACGAGGTGTTCAAGAACGAGGGCCAGCTCGTGCTCTACTGCGAGCACCTGCAGACAGTCAAGTATCGCGACCCCCAGTGCTGGGCGGGCCAGGTGGAGAAGCGTTCGCAGGGGTAGCAGTCCACCATGACCATGATCGAGCAGATTGCGAACCTTGAGCAGAGCTGGCCGGCACCTTCCCGGCCCCGGCCGATCGTGATCATCGGCAGCGGCGGCATCGTGAACGACGCTCACCTGCCGGCGTATCGCAAGGCCGGGTTTCCCGTCGCCGGCGTGTTCGACATCGACCCGTCGCGCAGCCGGGCCACCGCGGAGAAGTTCAGCATTTCACGCGTGTTCGCGTCGCTCGAAGAGGCCTTCGGTACGCCGGACGCGGTTTTCGATCTGGCCGTCCCGCCGGAGAACGTGTACGGCGTTCTGCAGGCCATCCCTCCCCGCACGGCCGTGCTGATTCAAAAGCCGCTGGGCATCGACCTGGCCGACGCCCGCCGCATCCGGCAGCTCTGCCGCGAGAAGGGCCTGACCGCCGCCGTCAACTTCCAGCTCCGCTTCAGCCCGATGATGCTGGCGATCCGCGACGCCCTGCGGCGCGGTTTGATCGGCCGGATTCTGGACCTGGAGGTCCGTCTCCACACGCGCACGCCGTGGGAGCTGTTCCCGTTCCTGACCAAGCTCCAGAGAGTGGAGATCCAGGTGCATTCCATCCATTATCTGGACTGGATCCGCTCGGTCCTGGGCGAGCCGCGAGGCGCATACGCCCGCACCGTGCGTCACCCGGACTTTCCCGAACTCAAGAGCGTGCGGACGAGCGCGATTCTCGACTATGGCGATGACGTCCGCTGCTGTCTCACGATTCAACACTGTTACCCGTTTGGCCCGCGACATCAGGCGGCGACCGTCCAGTTGGAGGGGACGCTCGGGGCGGCAACCGCGACGCTGGGACTCCTGCTGAACTATCCAACCGGCGAGCCGGACGTTCTCGAGATCGCCACCCTTGACACGCGGCTGCGGGCGGAGCCCGCCCCGCCACTGGCGGGATCGCCGGGCGATAGCCGCGAGTCAAGGGCCACGACCGAGCAGGACTGGTGCCCGGTGCCGCTCCAGGGCCGCTGGTTCCCCGACGGCTTCGTCGGCCGGATGGCCAACATGCAGCGCTTCATCGCCGGCGAAGATGAGGAACTCGTCGCGAGCGTCGAGGATGCGTATCGCACGATGGCCCTGGTCGAGGCGTGTTATGAATCGGATGCACACGGCGCCACGCCCATCCCGGAGTGACGCGTCTGAATGCTGAGTGCTGAATGCTGCTGAGAGGTATGACATGGGAGCATCCACGCGGCTACGGCGGCATGGCCGCTACGGCGCAGGGCTGGCGGCGCGCTCATCCGGAGGTCGAGATTGTCTGGGAACAACGCTCGCTGCAGGCCTTCGCGGATCATCCGGTGGAGGAGCTTGCGGCCGAGTATGACCTGATCGTGATCGATCATCCGCACGTGGGGGACATCGCCCGCAAAGGTTGTCTCGTGCCGCTGGATCAGGCGGGGCACGATGCGGAGCTGGCGACGCTGGCCTCGCAGTCGCTGGGCCTGTCACATCCGAGCTACGAGTGGGAAGGGCACCAGTGGGCACTGGCGATTGACGCCGCGACGCAGGTCTCCGCCTATCGGCCGGATCTGCTCGCCCATCCGCCCCAAACGTGGAATGAAGTCATTGATCTGGCGCACAAGGGCAAAGTTCTCTGGCCGATCAAGCCGGTGGATGCGCTCATGAGCTTTTTGACGCTCGCAGCGAATCGTGGCACGCCCTGCGGGCAGCGTCCGGATCAGCTCATCGAAGCCGACGACGGTCTCGCGGTGCTGGAGGCGCTGGCGGCTCTCGCACGGCATGTTCCCCGCCGGTGTCTGTCGATGAATCCGATCGAGACGCTGGAACAACTCAGCGGCTCCGATGATTCCGCCTACTGCCCGTTGCTCTACGGCTACTCCAACTATGCCCGACGGGGTTTTCGTCCTGCGCTGGTGAAGTTCGCCAATATGCCGGCCATCGGCGAGCATGGGCCTCGCGGCTCGACGCTCGGCGGGACGGGCATCGCCGTATCCGCGTTGTGCCGGGAGCGCGAGGTGGCCGTCGACTACGCGTTCTGGGTCGCCTCGGCCGACGTCCAGCGTGGCATCTACTTCGACGGCGGCGGCCAGCCCGGTAACGCCGTCGCCTGGGGTGATGACCGCGTGAATGCGGCGTCCAGCAACTTCTTCCGCGACACGCGCGAGACGCTGGACCGGGCCGTCCTTCGCCCCCGGTACGCGGGCTATCTGGATCTGCAGGATCGCGGCGGAACGATCGTCAACCGGTTTCTGTCGGGCGGCATCGCGGCGAAACCGGCCCTGGAGGCGCTGAACGATGCGTATCGCACGAGCCAGCGCTGAACGTCACACGGAGTGCCCATGATCGTCGATGCACACATGCACATCTGGGACCGGATCGACGGCCGGATCGGCGGGCGGACGCCGGTCGTGCCGCTGGAGAGCGGCATGATCCGCATCGGCGAAGCAGCGATGCTCGGCATGCCGGCCACGCATCTGGACTGCTCGGCCCGGGCGGAGTGGGTGGTCGCCGAGTTCGATGCCGCGGGCGTGGACGTGGGCGTCGTCGTTCAGGAATACATGGACGGTGAGCAGAACGACTACGTTCAGGAGGCGCAGCGCCGCTTCCCCGGCCGGTTCTTCGTGCACGGACTGCCCGACTTCTTCCAGCCCGATCGCGTCGCCGCCCAGGCGGCCGAGCTCTTGGCCCGCGGTTTCCGGGGACTCAAGCTTCCGGCGGGGCACCTGGCCATCGCCGACATGCCGCTCGACGAGCCGCGTTTCATGCCGATCTGGGAGCAAATGGAGGCCGAGGGCCACGTGCTGGCGGTCGACCTGTCCGAAGGAGAGGGGCAGGTGCCCCAGATGGAGCGGATCCTGGCGCGCTGTCCGAGGCTGCGCGTGGCCATCGGCCACTTCGGCATGGTCACGCGCGGCGGCTGGCCGGGTCAGCTTCTCCTGTGCCGCCATGAGAACGTCTACATGGAAACGGGGGGGATCATCTGGCTCTATCGCAGCGAGGGCTACCCCTTTCGCGGCGCGATCGAGGCAATTGGCCGGGCCAGGAGCGAGGTTGGCATCGAGAAACTGATGTGGGGCTCCGACTGGCCGCGGACGATGATCGATTTCACGTATCGCCAGAGCCTTGACTTCATCCGCTGCGAAGCGACCGGCCTGGGCGATGACGAGAAGCGTCTGCTGCTGGGCGAAAACGCGGCGCGGCTCTATCGTCTGCCTCCGCCGGGCGTCGAGCGTCATGCGGTGCCGCTGGTAACCGAAGGGTAAGCCTTGGAGGAGGTCCGGGCATGTCATGGGTTGAGCGCGGTGGGATGATGGGTTGTCTGGGCCTGGTTTTGCTGGCGTCCGGCTGTGCGTCCGCCACGTCCCGGCCGCAACGCTACGGCATGGTGATCGGTGTGCGGGAAGAGAAGCTGGCGGAGTACAAGAAACTTCATGCGGCCGTCTGGCCGGCCGTGCTGGGCAAGATCCGCGACTGCAACATCCGCAACTATTCGATCTACCTGGCGAAACTCGACGACGGGAAGTACTACCTCTTCAGCTACTTCGATTACGTCGGCAAGGACTTCAAGGCGGACATGGACAAGATGGCCGCCGACCCGACGACGCAGGAGTGGTGGGCCCTGTGTAAGCCCTGCCACCGTCCGATTGCTGCCCGGGCCGAGGGCGAATGGTGGGCAAACATGGAAGAGGTCTTCCATTGCGATTGAATCCGTGCGAGAGGTGACCCGATGCGACCGCTGGAAGGGTTGATCGTTCTGGACTTCAGCCAGTTTCTGGCCGGACCGGCGGCGGCGCTGCGCCTGGCCGACCTGGGCGCGCGGGTCATCAAGATCGAGCGGCCCGACGGCGGCGATCTGTGCCGCCGGCTCTACATCAGCAACCTCGAGCTCGACGGCGACAGCACGCTCTTTCACACGATCAACCGCAACAAGGAAAGCTTCGCGGCGAACCTCAAAGACCGGAGCGATCTGGAGAGAGTGCGCCGACTCGTGGCCCGCGCCGACGTGATGATCCAGAGCTTCCGGCCCGGCATCATGGAACGGCTGGGGCTGGATTATGCGTCGATCCGGAACATCAACCCGCGCATCGTGTACGGCTCGATCACCGGCTACGGCGAAACCGGCCCCTGGCGCGACAAGCCCGGTCAGGACCTGCTCGCCCAGTCGCTCTCCGGCCTGCTCTGGCTGAGCGGCAACACCGATGATCCTCCCACGCCGATGGGCCTGGCCGTGGCCGATCTGCTGACCGGGGCGGCCCTGGCCCAGGGCATCCTGGCCTGCCTCGTCCGGCGCGCAGTCACCGGCACTGGCGGCCTGGTGCAGGTCAGCCTGCTCGAGGCGATGCTCGACTTCCAGTTCGAGGTGCTGACCACGTACCTGAATGACGGGGGCAAGCTCCCCCGGCGAAGCCGCATCAGCAACGGCCATGCGTACCTGGCGGCCCCTTACGGCGTCTACGCGACCGCCGATGGCTGGCTGGCCCTGGCCATGACGCCGATCCCGCGCCTGGGTGAGCTCATCGGCCTGCCCGCTCTGGCACAATACCAGGACACGGAGCGCTGTTTCACGTGTCGCGACGAGATCAAAGCGCAGATCGCCGACCATCTCAAGACCCGGCCGACACGCCACTGGCTCGACATCCTCGAACCGGCCGACGTCTGGTGCGCCGAGGTGCTCGACTGGCCGCACCTCCTGGCTCATGAGGCGTTCAAGGCACTCGACATGATCCAGCAGGTTACGCGCCCCGGCGGGGCGAGTCTCCTCACGACGCGCTGCCCGATCTGCATCGATGGCGAATGGCTCACCAGCCCCCTGGGCGCGCCCCGAGTCGGCCAGGACACGCAACCGATCACACAGGAGTTCGGCCTGACTGCCCCCTGACGACCAGTCACTTCAGGACTGACGCCCCCATCACGCCGAAAACGGCGTCGTTGGCGATGGCCTCCGCCGATACACGATCGAGTTGTGTGTCTGGTTTCAACGCGAATGCAACCAGATGAGCGATCGTGTCGACCGCAACGGGACGGGTGCGGTCCTTCACCAGCGACGAGCCCGCCGGGCCGCTGCGGCCGCCGATGTTCTCGAAGCCGTTGGCCGGCGTGTCAAAGTGAAGGTTGCACCACATGCTCCAGCAGTCGCCGATGTCAAACGGGTTGACCAGGTCGCGGACCTCCTGCGTGCCGTTCTCGTAATACAGCGTGATCCGCAGGTTCGTCACATGGCTTTGCACGGGGTGCGTCATGCCGCTGATCATGAGGTAGAGCGTGGACCCGCGGGCGCGGGCCGGAAACGACAGCTTGCCGGGAAAAACCCTGTTGTGAAGCGTGACGGCGGCGATGTTGGGACCGTCTTTGACCGATTTGAACGGGATGCCGTCGGTGGTCCACGCGATGCCGTCTGCGCCGACCTTCGCCCGCCACGCATCGTCACACGGCGGCCTGGAGCGGCCGGTGAGGTGGTCTTTCCAGTAGTTGAAGCCGACATGATCGGCCGGCATCTCGGGAGGAATCGCGCCCTCGGAGACCTTCGCGGGAACTTCTGGCACTTTCGCGTTGTAGACACTGGCCAGATCAATGAGCTGCCAGCGCTCCAGGCGGCGGCCAGAGACAGCGGGAGGCAAAAAGAGGGTCGGCTTTACGGGCTCCTTTGACTCGATCTGGATCGCCACCGGGATCCAGCGCGGACACGCCCGCTGCGCGTCGGCGACGAACAGGACGCCCGGCCCGGGCGCCCCACGGACCGTTCCCGTCAAACGGCCGTTCTCGAATCTTGACGCGTCCAGAAGACCCTGCGGATCGTTCCACTCGGTGATCGTGGTCTGCGGCAGCGACAGCGTCAGTTCACGGCCCTGCCGCACAGGGATCGTATCAGGGATTTGCACGGGATCGGGCTCGAAGGTTACTCCGATGCGTCCCCTGGCCGCCGCCGGAAGCAGCGCATCCAACCACGTGAGCCCGACACCTTTGCGGAGCGTGTACTCCTGCGGCTTGTCATCCGCAAGCACACCCGTCACGCGCGCCGCCTCGATCGGCAGGCTGAGCGCGACCTGCGCGGCCGCGGGCGACTCCCAGTCGATCTCCACGCGGCCCGTGTCCTGCCGGAGGCGGTATGAGAAGTGCGGCGTACGGATGGACCCTTCCGGCCAGTCGCGCGGGAGCTGCGGCACGAGCTTGACGCGCCGGTGCGGACGATCGACGCGAATGCCGAACAGACCCTCGCAGACCGTGCGGCCCCACATGCTGCTGGCATCCGCGAATTCGTCGTTGGCCCGCTGCGTGCCGTCGATGAAGCTGTGACAGCTCAGCCCGCCGGGCGTGGGGCCGTTGAAGATGCCCGAGAGGCTGGCGCGGATGAGGGCGTAAGCCGCGTCGCGGCGGCCGGCGAGGTAGTTCGTCTCGGCGAAGTTGAGCTCCTCGGCGTATGCAAGCTCATATGTGCTGTGCGTATAACTGCGGCCGTTGTTCGGGAACCAGTTGGAGCTCCAATACAGCCTTCCGCCGCCGGGCGTGCGCTCCTGCGGCAGGTGCGTGTCGGCCCAGTGCAGCATCTGGTAGATCTGGAGGTCATCCGCCGCACCGAACTCGGCGGCGTGGTAGATCGTCGGCAGCTCCGGCTCGGGGTGAAGCAGCCGCCGGCCGCGCGTGTCGAGGTATTCGGCGAACACGCCCGGCCGGCTCTGCCACAGAAGGCGGTTCATGTCTTTGCGGATTCGCGCCGCGTGCTCGCGGAACGATGCGGGGTCTTTGCCCAGCCGCTCCGCCAGGCCAGCCATGAACTCGTACGCGCGCAGCATGTACGCGGAGGCCTGCGTGCACTGCCCGCGGATGTACCAGTGCGAGTCGCTGATCCAGGTGTTCAGCGCACTCTCGTAGAGAGCCTCCGGCCCGGGCCGCAGACGGCGGTTCTCGCGCTCGAGCATCCCTTCGAGGACCGGGAAGATCTCGCGCATCAGCGCCAGATCGTCCGTGTACGCGTCGTAATGCCGCACCATGTCGAGGAAGACCTCGTTCATGTTGTAGAAGAAGCCCTTCGATTCGAGCAGGCTGGCCAGGCCGCCGGCGTCGGGCCCGCTGTCGATGCGGCCGAGGCGGCACTGGTTCTCGATCGTTTTCCGCACGCGGTCGGTCCAGCCGTAGATCGTCGGGCCGTACAGGATGCGCCATCCCAGGTAAGCGAAACGCCACGTCCAGCCGCCGTGCACGTAGGCCTGTGACGCCCAGGTGCCCTCCGTGGCGAAGGCCATCATGACCGCGGCAGAATCAAGGTACGGGTCGGGCGTGTGCGTGACGATCCGGCTGGCGATGGACTGGTTTCTGGCCAGTGCCCGCTCCCAGGCTGCCGCCGGCTGCGCGATCGCGTCACGGATGTCTCCACCCATGCCGATCACGACGAAGCCGGAGGATTGGCCGCGCGGCAGCGACACCTGCTCGCCGACGACGCAATCCGCCCGCGTGCCCGGCTCGTCTGTGGCCGACGGCTGCGTCGCGCCGGGGGCGGTTGCCCATCCACCCGGCCGATCGAGAAATGCACGAGGTGCGGCGGCTTTGATCGCTCCATGCCACGAGCTGCCGCCCACGACGTGCGCCTTCCAGTCCTTGAGGACGCGCATGACGCCCAGGGACTGCCCCTCGCCGCCGACGATCCCATCGGATGGGTCGAACGCGCGGATCAACTCGAACGTGCGATCTTTGAGAAGGTAACGGTCTTTGCGGCACTGATCGGGCGCGAAGCTGAACTCCGGTGCATTGAGCCGCCAGTTCGTGAAGAAGGCCGAGGCCCCGCCGTAGGTCCAGACAAGGGTGCCATCGCTTTGCGGGCTGTCGACCTGCACATGGACGATGAGTCCGGCCGATGTGGCCAGGGGCGTGGCGGCGAGGTGCACAGTCGTTCCGGGAAAGCCATCGTCCTGCAACACGTATTCCATCCGGCCTTCGACGTAGCGTACGACCATGTCCGTCCACTGGTGGAGCCATTTGTCACCGCCGCCCGGTTGCACGAGACCGACTTGAAGGTGTCCGAGCAGCCCGCCGGCGGAGTGATAGTCGAACAGGAAGCGCGGCGCGTTGTAGGCCAGGATCATGGGCCGAAATGAAACGGTGGGCGTTTGCTCACACTCCTGCGCCGTCCAGATCATCGCCTTGTCGGCGGGCGGGAACAGCGGCCGGCGATGTGTCCGTGGATCGTCCAGCAGTTGTCCGATGGGTGCCCCCGGCAGCAGACGGCCGGTCCGTGGATCGATCACCCCCGGCTCGGTGCCGCTTCGCTCCCTCGCAGCATTATCAGACGCCCCCGGCTGACCCATGCGGATCTGCCATCCGCCCGGGATCGGCGTGTACCGGTCGCGCAGCGGCTGCGCCGCCGACACCTCCCCGGCCCGCACCGCGCCCCCCATCAGCCCTGCCAGCCCGGTGGCCACCGCACTCAACACCCAGATCCCTGCACGCCATCGCCCGGTTGACATGATCCGCCTCGCTCACACCTCCCCGCCCCTTGGCCGCCATTCTACGCGGAAAGAGCCATGGCACACCGGTAACGCGCCTCCTCTCTGTGCGTCTCCTGGAGTGGCTGCGACGTCCCGCGGTTTCCGGGGTGGTCGGGTTCGTCACAGAGCGTGGCCTGTCCGTGCTTCGCCTGACACCAGGTTGACCGGACAGTGATTTCGGACTCGCTCACGCGAGGAGGTTCACGTGTACCCCGCGACCACCGAGCCATCGCAGCGCTGCGACCATCTGGCCGAGCGGCTTGACCGCTCGCTGCGGGTCCTCGAACACTGCCGGCTCTGCGAGCTGCGATGCGGCGCGAACCGGCTGGCCGGCGAGCCGGCCCCGTGCCACCTGGGCGACCAGACGTTCTGCTTCAAGAGCTACCTGAGCCTCACGGATGAGCCCGAGCTCGTCCCGTCCCTCCGCATCCACCTGGGCGGCTGCAATTTCCGCTGCCGGTTCTGCAACACGGCGCCCCGCTGTTTCGCCCCGCGACTGGGCGAGCGGCTTGAGCCCGCCTCTGTCGCACGAGAGTGGAGCCGGATTCTCGTGGAGCAGCAGCTCAGGAGCATCCACCTCCTCGGCGGCGAACCCACCCTTCACGCGCACACGATCCTTCAAATCGCCCTGCACGCCGGGAAACCACTGCCGATTGTTCTCGACACCAATTTGTATGTAACGCCCGAGGCACTTGAGCTAATAGAGGATGTGGTGCACACGTACGTGGCCGACTACAAGTTCGGCAATGACGCCTGCGCCGAGCGGCTCGCTGGTGTGCCCCGATATACGGAGGTCTTGCAGCGGAATCTGCGGACCCTGGCGCCGACGGGGCGTTTGATCGTGCGGCATCTGCTGATGCCAGGGCATATCGAGTGCTGTTTTGCCCCGGTCGCCGAGTGGGTAGCCCGCGAGCTGCCCGGCGTGCGGTTCAATCTGATGACCGGATATCTGCCGGCATACCGGGCGGCGGGCGAGCCGACGCTCGGTCGCCTGCTCCGGCCGCATGAGATCACCGCCGCACGCGGGCGCCTTCGCGAACTGGGGCTCACATGAGGGGCGTCATCCCAATGGAGCCGGGCAGTGGAGCCCGAAGCGCAAGCGAGGGTTTGTGTGAGAGACCTGCGATGTGCTGACGTCCTCGCCCGCCACGGCGGATCTTCGACTGGCGCTTCGGGCTCCAGTTGTGCTCCCTCGCGCTTCAGGCTCGATCCACACTCGCTGGGGGAGTCATCGTGAACGCCGGCGTCCCTGACGACGCGTCAAATCCGCCCCTCACGATCACGATCGGCATCGACGGCCGGCTCTACTTCAGCGAAATGACGCCCGAGCTCCTGGCCGTCGCACAGAGCCTCTGTCCGCAAGACCCGCAGTTGTCGCAGCGCATCGAGGCCATGCGCATGTTGAGGAATCATGACGACCGTCGCAGCAAAACCCGAAGCACCGCGCAAGCCGGCCCGGCGGACGATCTCCGACGAGCTTGAGCTGCTCATCCGTGCCCGGTATCCGATCATCTACCTCGTGAGCTGGGAGGAGAACCGCGTCGAGCGCAAGCTCCGCGAGATCGCCGCCAAGCGGAACAAGGAGCTGTACTGCTGGTCGGTCACCACGGGCCTGGTCAAATCCGGCACGCAGGGCAAAGGTCCGAAGCCCAAGGGCCTGGCCGACCCGGTCGAGGCGCTCGAGACGGTCATCGAGCACAAAGAACCGGCCATCTACCTGTTCAAGGACTTTCACCCGTTCGTCCGCGGCCGCGATGCGAACGTGGCCGTCATCCGCAAGATGCGCGAGGTCGCCCAGGCCCTCAGCGACAGCTACAAAACGCTCGTGCTCACCTCGCCGTTCCTGGATGTCGCCCCCGACCTCGAAAAAGACGTCTCCATCCTCGATTTCCCGCTCCCCGACGCCCATGAGTTCGACCGCCTCCTGCAGCGGATCTGCGACGACGTGGCACAGAATGCCCGCATCCAGATCAACCTGCAGCCCGAGACGCGCGAACGGCTGATTCAGGCGGCGCTGGGCCTGACGCTGCAGGAGGCAGAGAACGTATTCGCCAAAACCATCGTCAAGGACGGCACGCTCAGCGCCGAGGACATCTCGCTGGTCTTCTCCGAGAAGCAGCAGATCATCCGCAAGAGCGGCCTGCTCGAATACTACGACTCGAGCATTGAGATCAAGGACATCGGCGGGCTCGATCTGCTCAAGGAGTGGCTGGGCAAGCGGGCGCTGGCGTTTTCCGATCAGGCCCGCAAGTTCGGCCTGCCCGCGCCCAAGGGCGTGCTGCTCGTCGGCGTGCAGGGCTGCGGCAAGAGCCTCTGCGCCAAGGCGGTGAGCCGCATGTGGAACATGCCGCTCCTGCGCTTCGACATGGGCCGCATGTTTTCGAGCCTCGTCGGCTCATCCGAGGAGAACATCCGCCGCGCGATCGCCGTCGCCGAGAGCATCGCCCCCGTCGTGCTCTGGGCCGATGAGATCGACAAGGCCTTCAGCGGTTCGCAGGGCTCGGGCAGCACCGACGGCGGCACGACCGCCCGCGTCATGAGTACGTTCCTGACCTGGCTCAGCGAAAAGCAGAAGCCCGTCTTCGTGATGGCCACCGCCAACAACATCTCGCAGCTCCCGCCCGAGCTGCTCCGCAAGGGCCGCCTCGACGAGATCTTCTTCGTCGACCTGCCCAACCGCGAAGAGCGCAAACAGATCATCTCGATCCACCTGCGCAAGCGCGGGCGCGACCCGGCCGGGTTCGATCTGGACACGCTCGTCGAGGCCAGCGACGGTTTCAGCGGCGCGGAGCTCGAAGAGGCGGTGATCAGCTCGCTGTATGACGTGTTCTATCTGAGCAAGGACCTGGAGACCGCGGACCTGCTCAAGAGCATCCGCGAGACCGTACCGCTCTCGCGCACGATGGCCGAGGGTATTTCCGCGCTGCGGGCGTGGGCCAACGGCCGGGCCCGCTACGCCTCGCCGCGCGACGACGACGGCGCCGCCGAGGTGCGCCGAAAGCTGGAGATGTAGGTGTCGAGGTGTGGCACAGGCGTCTCGCCAGTGGACGAACGTGTGGCACGGGCATCCTGCCCGTGAACGTGACATGGGCATCTTGCCCATGAGCATGTGGCACAGGGGTCGCGCCTCGGAGTACTGCAGGTGTGGCCGGACTCGTTGGGGATGAAGCCTGTGTCAGCCCCGGCAGGGGCGTAAGGTGGTAGCCCAGGGCGTTAGCCCTGGGGTGTGGGTAGCAATGAGTCGGAGCCCCGGATGGGGCGAAAGAAGACTGCCGGTGGCTCTTCCGCCCCATCCGGGGCTGAAGCTCGTGTGCCGCATCGGTCCCCACGGCTTGCGCCCATGGCTTACCACCTGACGCCGCTCCGCGGCTGCAACGCTCGTCAAGACCGGAGGTATGAACATGGGCGCTATACTGGTTCTGACCCCGATCGTGATCTCCGCCTGGCCATCGATCGCCGCGGCCGTGGTGGGCGCCGCCGCGAGTATGGGCTTCTCCATCGCCGGCAGGCAGCAGGAGAAGGCCCCACGCAAATCCAACAAGGTCGAGACCGAAATCGAAAACAGCGAGGTCGTCGCCGAGGAGTTCGGCCGTGGCCAGAAGATGACCATCCAGAAGGGCGACATCACGATCGAAATCGGCCAGGACGAGCGCGGCGCCTGCACCGTCTGCGTCCACGGCACGCAGGCCGAACGCGAGCTCAAGGCCATCGGCCAGGAAGTCGCCGGCCGCATCGTCCAGCAGTTCGCCTATCACAAGCTGATGACCGAGCTCAAGCAGCGCAACTTCAACCTGGTCGAGGAAAACATGATGCAGGACGGCTCGATCCAGGTGCGTGTGCGCCTGTAGCGGCCGCCCCCGTGGCGGCCGGGTGTTTCGCGTGTGGAGCGCCGGGAGTAGAGCCCGAAGCGCAAGCGAGGGGTTGGCAGGAGGGCATCACAACCGCGTGAACCCCTCGCTCGCGCTTCGGGCTCCATTCGGATGCCGCACACGAATACAGCGGCGGATCTGACGTTTGGAGCATTTCTATGGACCGACCCGAATTCGAAATCACGATCACCCGCAAGGGCAAGGTCAAAGTGGCCGTCAAAGGCGTCAAAGGCCAGCGCTGTATCCAGATGGCCGACCTCATCAAGGAAATCGTCGGTAAAGAGGACCAGCGCGAGCTGACCAGCGATTACTACGACCAGCCCGTGCAGGTGCGGATCAATACGAAGGTGAAGGATCGATGAATTGTCAGTGGTCAGTTGTCCGTTGTCAGTGGCTGGCCTTCACGGACCACGGCCTACACCTCGATCGCAACTGGCCACTGACCACGGACCACTGACCAAGCCATGCAATGCGTCAACTGCGGATTCGAGAACATGCCCGGCATGGAACTCTGTGTGCGATGCCAGAGCTCCCTCGAACTCGCTGCGGTCGACGTGGAACCGCCGCGGGCCTCCCGCTACTGGTCCGTCAACCGCTGGAGACGAATCCACAACCGGATCTCCGAGCGTCTTCGCAGGACCCGCTGGTGGTCGTTCGTCGCACGGCTGGCCTCCGCCGGACCGGCGGCGCTCATCGTCGTGCCGGGTCTGGATCTCATCCGGCATCGCCATCGCCTCGCCGGGGCGGGCATGATGCTGGGTTGGCTGCTGTTCCTGGTGATGACGCTGGCTCACGGAGGCCGGGGCTCAGGCCAGTGGTGGCTCGGTTTCGCCGTCCTCCTGCACACGGTGGCGATCGTTCACGCCATGCGTGGTTCCCAGGCACGCGTTCTGGTCATGCCCATGCTGGGATTGGGCGTGTTTCTGATGCTGAGGCTGTTGGTTTATGCGCCGATCGGCGCACTCCTGGAGCAGTTCTACCGCGGCTTTCCCGTCACGAATCTGGCCGCCGTTCGAGACATTGAGAACGGCGACGTGCTCCTCTACCCGGGGCCCCGACTCTCGGACCGCCCGCTCCGGCGAGGCGATCTCGTCATTTATCGCACCCGTGAGTATTCCGGCGGACACCTGCGGATCCCCGCCGGGTATGGACTGGATCGGATCGTCGGGATGCCGGGTGAACAGATTGCGATCAGCCGCGGCAACCTGCTCGTGAACGGCCGCGCCATCTCGGCTGGGTTTTCCCCTCTGGGGTCATGGTCAGGACTGGAGGGCCTCTCCGTAACCGCCGGACCTGAGGAATACGTGATATTCCCATCGGCACTCGAGATGACGGGATACGTCGGTTTTCGAGAGCAGCTGATGCTTCATCTGAGTGCGGTGAAACCGGCCGACATTGTGGGCCGTGTGATGTTTCGAACTCAGCCCTGGTCCCGCTGGGGCCGCGTGGAGTAAGCGATGGGTTCCCGTTTCTCCAATCTCGAATTCAATGACGAGAGCCAGAACCGCCAGGTCCAGGCCGAGCGGATCGAGCTGCGCTATGATGATCGCCACCACCTCAGCGAGGCGGTGGAGTTCTCGCACTGGGGCCGCTTTGAGCCGGCGCTGCGTTCCTACACCCGCGCGCTCCAGGACAATCGCGCCCTGGTGCCCGCCTGGGTCGGCCAGGTGCAGATGCTCGTGCAGATGAGCGAATACCACGAGGCGAAGATGTGGGCCGACAAGGCCCTCGAGCTGTTCAGGAGCAACGGCGAACTGCTCGCCGCCCGGGCCCAGGCCCTCTGCCGGCTGAACGACCGCCGCGGCGCGCAGGCCAGCATCGACGGCGCCATGACCGTCCCGGGCAGCTCGCCCTGGCGCTGGCAGGTGCGCGGCGAGGTGCTGCTCGCCGTCGGCCAGTCGCATTACGACGAGTGCTTCCAGAAGGCGCTGACCGAACCCGCCGCCGACTGGTTCGACCGCGTCATCGTGGCCGGCGTCTACCTGTTCCACAAGCGTGCGACCAACGCGCTGCAGTACCTGCGGCAGGCCCTCGAGCTCCAGCCCACCCACGGCTACATCTGGTATCTCCAGGGCCACGCTCAGCTCGCGCTCGGGTTCGCCTCCGCCGCCGAAACCAGTTACCGGCGCTGCCTGGAATTCCGCCCGGATTATCGCGAAGCGCGTGACGCCCTGCGCAATATCACGCAGACATCCTGGCTCCGCAATCTGTGTCGAAGGGTCTTTCGATGAATATCGAGACGCTGGTCCGATCCGGACGCAAGTTCAACGCAAGCGACGTGCACGTGGTCGTCGGCCTGCCTCCGCTCTTCCGGGTCGACGGCGAGATCGTGACCGCCAAGGGCGATGCCATCTCGCCTGAGCTCTCCCGCGAGCTGGCCTACGAGGGCATCAACAAGACGCAGCGCGAGTCGCTCGACCGCGAGTGGCAGCTCTGTTATTCGCGCAGTTTCGGCGAAACCGAACGGGCCCGCATCACCGTTTATTTCCGCAACAGCAACCCGGAGCTGTCGATCCGGCTGAGCGAATCGCACGTCCGGACGCGCGAGGAACTCCGCCTGCCCGCGATCATCGATGACCTGGCCCGCAAACCCAACGGAATGATCATCATCACCGGCCCCACGGGCACCGGGAAGACCACCACGTTCAACTACATGATCGACCGCATCAACTCCGAGTTCCGCCGCAAGATCGTCACCATTGAAGATCCGATCGAGTTCGCCCACGCCTCGAAACGCAGCGTCGTCGTCCAGCAGGAGCTGCTCAGCGACGTGCACGGCTTCTATCAGGCCCTGATTCACGTCCTGCGCCAGGACCCCGACGTGATCGGCGTCGGCGAGATGCGCGATCAGGACACCGTGCGCACCGCCCTCATGGCCGCCGAAACCGGCCACCTGGTCATCGCGACGCTGCACACCCCCGACGCCATACAGTCCGTGCAGCGCATCATCTCGACCTTCGATGAGCATCAGCAGAACGAGGTCCGCATGATGATCGCCAACACGCTCCAGGCGGTCGTTGCCCAGCATCTGCTGCCCCACGCCCAGGGCCGCGGCCGCGTGCTGTGCTGCGAGATCCTGATCGGCACGCAGGCCGTCCGTCACAACATCCGCGAAAACACCATGCATAAGCTCTACACGGAGGTTCAGGCTGGGCGCAAATTCGGTATGATCTCGATGGATCATGCCCTGCTGGAGGCCTACCAGAAGGGCGACATCACCTACGACACGCTCATGACCATGGCCCGCGACCCCGGCGCGATTAAGCCGAAGTTCCTTCGATGAGTATTAGCTAACTTCTGGCTTTGCATGGGGTAG
>CAZQEN010000057.1:0-27958 GCA_964591605.1 uncultured Planctomycetales bacterium | reverse complement strand
TGGCGGCCTTGCCCGGCCCGTAGAGAACCTGCTGCTCGAGGAACCGCCGGACGGCGTCGGGCGTCGAGGGCATGTTCGCCCCTTCGCTCACCAGGGTGCAGCCATTCTCGACCAGGTGCCGGGCATCATCGCCGTCCAGCTCATTCTGCGTGGCCGAGGGGAAGGCCAGATCGCACGGCACACCCCACGGGCGCTTGCCCGGCAGGAAGCGGGCGCCGGGGAACTGGTCCACGTACTCGCGGATCCGCCCGCGCCGCACGTTCTTGAGCTCCATGACCCAGGCCAGCTTTTCCGCATTGATGCCGTCCCTGTCCACCACCGTTCCGTCGGAGTCGGAGAGGGTCAGCACCTTGGCGCCCAGCGAATTGAGCTTCTCGACCGTGTACTGGGCGACGTTGCCGGAGCCGGAAACGGTCGCCGTCCTGCCCTCGATGCCCATTCCGCGGGTGGCGAGCATCTCCTGGGCAAAATACACAGCGCCGTAGCCGGTGGCCTCCGGCCGCAGCCGCGAGCCGCCCCAGTTCAGGCCCTTTCCGGTGAGAACGCCGTTGAAACGGTGTGTCAGCTTCTTGTACTGACCGAACAGATACCCGATCTCACGGCTGCCCACACCGATGTCGCCGGCCGGCACGTCGATGTCCGGCCCGATGTGGGCGTAGAGCTCGTTCATGAACGCCTGACAGAAGCGCATCATCTCGCCGTCGCTCTTGCCATGCGGATCGAAGTTCGCCCCTCCCTTGGCCCCGCCCATGGGCAGCGTGGTCAGGCTGTTCTTGAGCACCTGTTCAAATGCCAGGAACTTGAGCACGCTCAGGTTCACGGTCGGATGCAGCCGCAGGCCGCCCTTGTAGGGTCCGATCGCGTTGTTCATCTGGACGCGGTAGCCCTGGTTGATCTGGACCTGCGCCCGGTCGTCTACCCACGTGACCCGGAACAGGATCACGCGGTCGGGCACGACCATGCGTTCGAGAATGCGGGCTTTCTGGTACTCGGGGTTCTCAAGCACGACCGGCATGACCGATTCGACGGCCTCCTGGACCGCCTGGTGGAACATGGTCTGGCCGACCGTCTGGGCGGCCAGACGTTCCATAAAATCGTGAACGGCTTTTTCCTGGTGGGCCGACAGTTTGCCTTCGGAGATCAGGACACTCATGGTTTTCCTCTCAGCCGGGCTGGGCTCCGGTCAATGTGTTCTGGTGTTGCAGATCCGTTCGATCGAGTCGAGATAATGCTTGAGAAGCCAGAGCTGCTCGAGGAACTCCGGCCATCCGCAGGAGGGCGAGAAGCCCTTGTCCTGCAGTTCGGGCAAAACGATGCCTGAACGGGTGACGTGACGGCGGAATTCCGCCCAGAGGTCCGCCCAGACCTTGTTGGCATCGCGGCCGATGGAACCCGCCACCTTCAGCAGATGCTCGGCCTGCGAGGCCGGCAAGGGCGGCAACAGATCGAGGGTGGCCGGCTCGTCCGGCCCGCCAGAGTCACGCGGTGCTACCATTCGTTGTCCTCCGCGGAAGCCCGCGTGTAGCACGCCGGCGTCCCCAAGGGATGAGCACGTGCCCCACTGTATCCGGCTTAGTTGGACCCACAATCCACAGAATCTACGGGTGGATTACACACAGCCCATGTGCATATTATTGCACATGTTTCCCCTATATTTCACACATTCAAGCGCCACTCTGCCTGGCGCGATCCTCTGAAAGCAGGGGATTTTAATTTGTTTTGGGACAGGATGTTAAGGCCTCGTCTGGCCCACACGTGAGAGGGTGTCTGCGTGGCCCATCCTGCCTCGGATGGGCGGCACCGATCAGGATTGCTTCCCATGCGGCCGTGGGTATTATATGGGCTATTGTATGTCCACCAGGCGACCAGCCGCGTCAACCTCCTCCCAGGTTGCTCCCGCCGAGAGCGCGGGAGCGGCTGGAACCCCCGCACCCTCCCTGGCGGACATTCAGGCCGCGCTCCGCGAGCGTGTCAAAGAGCTGGAGTGTCTCTATACCATCTCGAATCTCCGCGAACTGCACTTCCGGTCTCCGGATCGCTTTCTACAGGGTGTGGTGGATTATCTGCCGCGGGCCTGGCAATTCCCTGAGTACGCTTGCGCGCGGATCGTTCACGGCGAGCGGCACTATGTCAGCGAACGCTTCGAGGAGAGTCGCTGGCGGATGGCCTCGGAGGTCCGGGCGGAGGGCAAGCCCATCGGCGCCGTGGAGGTGTTCTATCGAAAGAGCATGCCCGCCCTGAGCCTCGCGTCCGGGCCGTTTCTGTTCGAGGAGGAGGCCCTGATCCGGGCCGTCGCCGAGCGGGTCGGAAGCACGCTTATGCACATGCAGGCCGAGGTCGACCTGCGCGAAGCCAACCGGCTGCTGCAGGGCCAGCATCAGGCCCTGCAGGAAACGAACATCGCCCTGCGGACGGTGCTCTCGCGGCTCGAAGAGGAGAAGCGCGAAATCCGGGCATCGATTCTGGCCAACATTCAGAAGATCATCATGCCGATCGTGTTCGAGCTGGAGCTGGTGGTGGCCGGCCGCCAGCGTTCCTACGTGACGCTGCTGCGCCAGAGTCTGCAGGAAATTGCCTCTCCCTTCCTGAGCCAGCTCGCCCGTGAGCACCTGGAGCTGACCCCGGTCGAGATCGCCATCAGCACGATGATCCGCAACGGCCTGTCCAACAAGGAAATCGCCCAGCTTCGCTGCATTTCGCCGGCCACCGTGCGGCGTCACCGGGAGAACATCCGCCGCAAGCTGGGCCTGCGCAACCGCCGGGCCAACCTGGTCACGTATCTGCAGGCCTTCGGCGGAGAGGATGCCGGCCGCCCGGTCGCCGAACTGCCGGCCCGGGGCGGACAGGCGCCCACTGCCGGATGAGACCGGGTCTGGCGTTGCCGGCTTGCTGCATTCCTGGAAAAGACTCTTTCATCTTGACTGATACTCGCGCATCACGGCATCCGCCGTGCGCGTCGTGAGGGCGTCGTCATGGTCGCGCAGGGCGGCCAGATGCGCGCGAATGCGCCGCGCGGACGACCGCACAAACAGGGCGGCCGCCTCATGCCCGGCGTCCCCGTTGCGCCCGCCCTGCCGCTGCAGCTCATCATCCCAGCGGCTCAGGGTGCACGCGATGGCGTAGAGCTCGATCGCCGCCCACGCGATCCGCTGCTGCACGTACTGGCGGTCGAGAATGGCCTCGGCGTGCCGCATGAGCGCGCGGTGCACGCCGTAGTGGAACGCGCGGATCAACCGGCCCAGCTCGCGGCCCCAGCGGGCCAGCTCGCGCGACCGCAGCGGCACGGCCGGCACCTGCACCGCCGCCCCGGCCTTGCGCACGCCCGCCCGCCACGCGCTGCGCAGATCCGACCACGACCGGCGCTGCAGCGCGTCATGGATATCCTTCAACTCCTGTCCCGGCCCGCGGATGCCCACCAGGGCGATGAACGCGAGCAGCACTTCGTTGGCCCCTTCGCCGATCTGGTTGATGCGGGCGTCGCGCAGCATGCGCTCGAGGGGCCGGTCCGTGAAATACGCCGCGCCGCCGTGCACCTGGAACGCCTCGTTCACCGCCTGCCACAGGTACTCGGTTGCAAACACCTTGAGCATGGCCGTTTCGACCATGTAGTCCTCGAGTCCGCGGTCGATCAGCGAGGCGGTGATGGTGGTCATCGCCTCCATCGCGTAGGCGTTGGCCGCCATCTGAGCGATTTTCTGCTTGACGAGCTCGAAATCACCCAGCGGCCGGTCGAATTGCCGCCGATGTGCGGCATGGTCGCTCGCGAGGCGCAGGCATGTCTTGATCGCACCGGTGCAGCACGCACCGAAGGTGGCCCGGCCGAAATCCAGCACCGTGAGGGCGACCTTGAGCCCCTTGCCGAGCGGGCCCAGGATGTTGTCCCTGGGTACGGCCATATTGTGGAAGGCCAGGCGCGAGGTCGCGGTGCCGCGGATGCCCAGTTTGTCCATCCGCGGCTCGACCACCTCGAAGCCCGGCATGTCCGGCGTCACCAGAAACGCGGTGATGGCCGTGTCGCTGCGCCCCGGCACCGGCGTGCGGGCCATGACGGTCAGCATCCGGGCGATTGAG
Source organism: uncultured Planctomycetales bacterium (assembly GCA_964591605.1). Lineage (GTDB taxonomy): Bacteria > Planctomycetota > Phycisphaerae > UBA1845 > PWPN01 > CAYLLT01. Next base: position 23,887 of record CAZQEN010000057.1, on the reverse strand, counting down.
CCGTTCGTGATGTAGCGTTTCTGCCCGTTGAGGACGTAGTGCGAGCCGTCCGGCGACGGAATGGCCTGGGTCTGCACGTTGCCCGCGTCGGAACCGGCCTCCGGTTCGGTCAGGGCGAACGCTGCGAGCTGCTGCCCGCTCACCACCGGCGGCAGCCAGCGCCGCTTCTGCTCCGGCGTGCCGAACAGCAGCAGCGCCCGCATGCCGATCGAGTGATGGGCATTGACGAACACCGCGGTGGACGCGCAGACCGCGCCGATCACCTCCATCACCCGGCAGTATCCGCGCTGTGAAAAGCCGCGTCCGCCCACCTCCACGGGAGCAGTCATGCCCAGGACGCCCAATTGCCCCAGTCCGTCGACGACCGCCTGCGGGATGTCTGCCTCGCGGTCGATCGCGGCCGGGTCGACCTTTTCGGCCATGAACCGCCGCACCTCCTCGACGCTGCGGTCCACGACGGCCGCCTCCTGCGGTTCGAGAACCGGGTAGGGCAGTACCCAGTCCGCCGCAAATCGCCCGAAGAACAGGCCCTTGGCCAGGCCCAGCCGCTGGGGACCCGTAAACAGCAGCTCCTCGGCCTCTTTCCGCTGCTTTTCCTGTGCCGCCGACGTGCTCATCGCAGTCCCTCCAGAAACGTCTGCCACATGGGGGCCCGTTTCTCCAGAAACGCCAGCAATCCTTCCCTCGCCTCGAGCGATCCGCGTGCCTCCATATGCTGCCGCCAGGCGGCGTCCAGGTCGCCGCTGAGATCCCAGGGCGACATCTGATCCAGCAGCGCCTTGGTCCGCTCCACGGCGGCTGGCGCCCCCTTGAGGACGTCCCCGGCGAGGGCGAACACCGCCTCCATCAGCCGGCCGGCGGGCACGGCCCGGTTGATCAGCCCGATCGCCCCCGCCTCCCTGGCATCGATCGCATTCCCCAGCAGGGCCAGCGACCGGACGTGCCGGCCCGGCACGTTGCGCATCAGAAAACACATCACGATGGCTGCCACCAGCCCGCGGCGCACCTCGGGAAAGCCGAACTTCGCATCGTCGGCGGCGACGGCGAAATCGCACGCGGCCATCAGACCGGCCCCGCCCGCCATCGCCGCGCCGTGAACGGCGGCAATGGAAATCAGCCGCGAGCGGGCGAGCGTCCGGAGCGTCTTGAGGACCAGGCGGGCGTTGCGTTCAGCCGCCGCCTCGTCGAGCGACTCCTTGAGATCCAGACCCGCACAGAACACCGGCCCTGCCCCCCGCACGATCAGCACGCGCCGGGTGCGGTCTTTTTCCGCCTCCTCGATCGCCGCGCACAGCGCTTCCAGCAGCGCCGCGTTGAGTGCATTGCGCCGCTCCGGCCGGTTGAGCGTGAGCATGACCATCCCCGGGCGCGTGTTGTCGATCAGAACGGGAGCATCCGCCATCTGTTGTGACTCCACGGGGCGCGAATGAGCAGGCCTCAGAGGCGAAGCAGGAGAAGCATCAGGATTGGGCGACGTTTGTGAGTCCTGACTGCATGCTGATCTTCATCCTGCTCGTGATCCGCTTCCTGATCTTACTCTTTCCTCTGCTCTTCCTCTCACTTTCCGCCCTGCGGCCCGACCCATTCCCCGGGCACCGGAATCTCCATCTCGAGCAGGGCCTGCCCCAGCGCCTTGCCCTGGGCATCGATGCGCAGCGACCGGCTCCCTCCTCCCGCCAGCACGCCCGGGAGCACGAAGTTCAGGGCCGCCAGGTTCGGCAGCTCATACCGAGTCACGCGACCTACGCCCATGGCCGCGAAATACTGCTCGACCCGCGTTTCGGTCAGCCATTCCCGCAATAGATCGTAGTCCTCTGCCCGCCGCGCGATCACGCCAATGTTGGCGCTGGTGCCCTTATCCCCGCTCCGCGCCACCGCAAGCTCACCCAACCGCACCATCTTCATCACACAGGCCCGTCCGCGACGCCAATGTCTTCATTCCGCAATCCGCAATCCGCAATCCGCATTACCCTCACAGCATCTCCCACTTCGGCGCCACCGCACTCCGCTCGATGAGGCACGGCCAGTACCCGAACACCTCGCGCACCTTCGGGCGGCCGTCGAAGTACCCCGTCGTCCCCTGCGGCCCGGCCGTCACGAGCGGCACAAGCTCGCGCGAGAACTGCTCGAGCACCTCGCGCCGCGGATCGGACGCGGTGATCCGCAAGACGACCTCCGGCGCCTCCGCCGCGTGTCGCCCGATCGGAACACCATCGCCGGCGCCCAGGCACTCGGCCAGCCAGCCCCGCGGTTCACAGCCACGCTCGCGCAGCCGCTGCCGCACGATCTCCGCACAGCGCCGGGCCTTCGACCCCGCCTGCGCGCCGCAGATTGTCAGCATACCGCTCGCCCGATATCCCTCCCGGTACGTCGCACTCACCTTGTATGTCGGCGGCGGCGGGCCGCCCGTCGCCCCCGACACGCGCACACGATCCGGCCCGATCTCCTCGACGTTGAGCGACAGGAACGAAACCTTCGCATCGGGGCTCAGATACTGCCCGGGATCACCGATCTCGTAGAGCAACTGCTCCTTCACCGTCAGCTCATCGACGCGCCCGCCCGTCCCCACCGGCTTGCTCACCACGAATGCCCCGTTGTCCTCTATTTCGATGACCGGAAAGCCGATGTGCGCGGGATCCGGCACCGCCAGCCAGTCCGTCGAAATGCCACCCGTGACCTGGGTCCCACACTCGATCAAATGCCCCGCTACGGTGGCCGATGCCACGCGATCAGAATCCAGTTCGGTCCAATCGAAGTGCGCCAGGCAGGCGGCGACCGTCAGGCTGGGATCGGCCACGCGCCCGGTGATCACGATATCCGCACCCGCTGACAGCGCCTGGACCAGCGGTCCCGCGCCCAGGTACGCATTGGCCGTCACGAGTCGGTCGAGGACGGTCTCGATGGGCTCTCCGGTCTCCAGATTCCGGAACAGTTCGGTCGGCTGACGCCCGACCACGCGTGAGCGGATCGTTTCAAGCACGTCATCGCCCGTAACGACCGCGATATGCGGAATAGAGCCCGAAGCGCAAGCGAGGGGTTCATGCGTGGATGCCTCCCTGACGAATACTTCAGAACACGCTCGGGCGCAGCCAGTGGGATTCAACCCGCCCGCGTTGGTGATGACCCGAAGCCGGGATCCGGCCTGCCGTTGTCGGAGCCAGAGCGGGGCGAGCAGCCTCATGGTTTCGACGAAGTCGGCCGCGTAGCCCAGGGAGGGATTACGCTCGCGCTGCTTCGCGAGGATCGACATCGATACTTCGGCCAGATAATCGATTGTGATGAAATCGAGATCCGGCTGCTGGCGCAGGAGCTCCGCGGCCGCATCGATGCGGTCGCCCCAGAATGCGCCTGCGTTTCCGATCTTGATGACCCGCCCCGCCACCTGTTCACCTTCTCGCCTTCGCCCTGTCGTGGCACGGCCTTCCAGGCCGTGTCCTGCCCCATAAGCTTCCAGCCCATGGGCGCATGGGCAGGATGCCCATGGGACATCACGGGCAAGATGCCCGTGCCACACCGCAACAGCTCACGTCTGCAGAATTCCCGCCCTGAATCCGCCGCGCGGCCCCTGGCGTGTGGCGACGGCCAGAGCCCGGATCAGCACCTCGCGCGTCCGATGCGGGGCGATGATCGCGTCCACCCACCCCCGCGCGGCCGCATAGCGAATGTCCATCGCCTCGTTGTAACGGCCCTCGATCTCCTCCTTGAGCCGTGCCCGATCCTCGGGGCTCAGCAGCCGTCCCTTGCGCTTCGCCTGCCGCTCCTCGAGCTCCAGCAGCGTTTCGGCTGCCTGCGAACCGCCCATCACGGAATATCGCGCTCCCGGCCACGCGAAGATGAACACCGGATCGAACGCCTTGCCGCACAGCGCGTAATTCCCCGCCCCGAACGACCCGCCGATGATCACCGTGACCTTCGGCACGGCGGCATTGCTCACCGCGTTGACCAGCTTCGCCCCGCTGCGGATGATCCCCGACTGCTCCGCGTCGCGGCCGACCATGAAGCCCTGCACATCCTGCAGAAACACCAGCGGGAGCCCGTTCTGACCGCAGTCCATCACGAACCGCGCCGCCTTGTCGGCGCTGTCCGCGTAAATCACGCCGCCGATCTGGATGCCCTGCCGCGCCGACCGCGACCGCGTTTTCTGATTCGCCACGATGCCCACGCGCCGGCCGCCGATCGCCGCATACGCCGTGCACAGCGTCCTGCCGTATTCCGACTTGTATTCCACCAGCGAATCGCGGTCGACGATACACGCGAGCACATCGTGAACGTCGTATTCGCCGGAGCCGTTGCCGATGACGCCATAGACATCGGCAGGATCCCGCTGCGGGCCGGCTGATTGATCAGACGTGAGACGTGAGACGTGAGACGTGAGACGTGAAGATTGGGCGCTCGCAACGTCCAACGTCTCACGTCTCACGTCGCACGCCGCATATTTTTCCGCCGGGAGCGTTTCCACGAGCGAGCGGAGTTGGCGCAAACACGCCTCCTCGTCCGGCTCCCAGAAATCGATGGTCCCGCTGATCTCGGCGTGCATGTGTGCGCCGCCGAGCTCTTGCTCATCGGCCACCTGCCCGATGGCCGCCTTGACCAGGGCCGGCCCCGCCAGATACAGCCGGCTGCCCTCGGTCATGAGGATCTTGTCGCAGAGCACCGGCAGATACGCCCCGCCGGCGATGCAGTCGCCCATGATGGCCGCAAACTGCGGAATGCCGGCCGCCGAGAGCACGGCGTTGTTCCGGAAGATCCGCCCGAAATCGTCTTCATCCGGAAAGATCTCGTCCTGCATCGGGAGAAACACGCCCGATGAGTCCACCAGATACACCAGCGGCAGCGCGCACTGAGCGGCGATCCGCTGCGCCCGGAGCACCTTTTTGACGGTCTGCGGAAAAAACGCCCCCGCCTTCACGGTCGCGTCGTTGGCAACAATCATGCATGGCCGTCCCGCAATCGTCCCGATTCCGGTCACGACTCCCGCGGCCGGAACCTCGCCCCACTCGGTGTACATCCCATAGGCCGCCCAGAGCCCCAGCTCGAGGAAGGCGGTTTCACCCTCCCCCGGGGGACGGTCCCCGCGCCCACCTGATTGGCCCGCCACGGGATCCAGCAGCCGCGCCAGCCGCTCGCGCACGGGCAGCCGCCCCAGCTTGCGCTGTCGCTCGTGCCCGGCGGGCCCGCCTCCCGCCCGGAGCTTCTCCTCACCCTGCAGAATCTGCTCGGTCAGTTGTCGAAGCGACTTGTCGTGAGCGGCCCCACGGGCCATGCAGAAACCTCCCGGTCATTCGTCCGCAGCCTGAGCACGGCCCGCGCTTGTGCTGGAGCCTCCGGCGACGCAAGAATAGGGCCCGACGCGCAAGGGCTTGGCGAGAGGGCCTCCGGCCATGCCGCCATCTCCGGTGTCGACGGGCCGGCAAAACCCATTGTAGTCCGGAGTCTGAGGGAGCCACTCTACTGCACCGGCCGGCCTCAGCATAACATCAGGCGCCCAAATGGCTAACCTCTGAAAGGTCAGTTGATGTCCCCGTCCGTGTACCGTGCCCTGCTGGTCGAAGAAAAGCCTCAAGGGGGCGTCCGCCGGAGCATCGTCGAGCGGCCCCTGGCCGATCTCCCGGCCGGAGACGTCCTGATCGACGTCGCGTACTCGTCCCTCAACTACAAGGACGCGCTGTCGGCCGCCGGCCACCACGGCATCACGCGCCGGTACCCCCACACGCCGGGCATCGACGCCGCCGGCGTGGTCCGGGCGGTCCGGGCCGATGTGAATACGCCGCTGCGGCCCGGCGATTCGGTGCTCGTCACCGGCTACGATCTTGGCTCGAACACCAGCGGCGGTCTGGCGGAATGCATTCAGGTGCCGGCGGGCTGGGTCGTACCCCTGCCGGAGGGTCTGTCGCTCAAAGAAGCCATGATGTTGGGCACGGCCGGCTTCACCGTCGCCCTGTCGCTGCATCGCCTGGAGCATCATGGGCTCACACCCGATCGGGGCCCAGTGGTCGTGACCGGGGCGACCGGCGGGGTCGGGAGCATCGCGGTCGCGCTGCTGTCGCAGCTCGGCTACCGGCTGACGGCCGTCACCGGAAAGAGCGATGCAGTCGACTGGCTCAAAATGCTTGGAGCGCAGGAGGTGCTCGACCGCGCCGCGCTCACGGCCGCCCCCGACAAGCCGTTGCTCAGCGCCCGCTGGGCCGCCGGGATCGATAACGTCGGCGGCAGCCTGCTTGCGGGCATCCTCCGCTCCATCCGCCCCGGCGGCGCGGTCGCTGCCTGCGGCCTGGCCGCCTCGCCGCGACTCGAAACCACGGTGTATCCGTTCATCCTGAGGGCCGTGGGGCTGCTTGGCATTGCCTCCGCCGAAACGCCGATGCCCCTGCGCCGGGAGCTCTGGAACCGCCTCGCCGGCCGTTGGAGAGTTCAGAAGCTTACCGACCTGACTCGCGAGATCCCTCTTGAGGAGGCCGAATCGTATCTCGATGCCATGCTCGCCGGCGCCAGCCGCGGCCGCACCCTGGTGCGCATCTGCGGTGCCCAGTGAGCTGTCCCGTGTTCCGTGACTACCGCTCATCATGAGGAGTGCGATGGGTTCCAGTATTCGCTGCGAAATCGATGCCGACCGGATCATTACTGTCTGGTTCAATCAGCCCGGCAAATCCGTGAATACGCTGCCGCGCGAGGTGGTGGACGAGTTGTCAGGGGTGATCGCGGCCATCGAAGCCGACACCTCGCTTCGCGGTGTCGTGTTCGCCTCGGAGAAAGCGACCAGCTTCCTGGTCGGGGCGGATCTTCAGAAACTGCGGGTCATGGACCGGCCCACGCTCGAGGCTTACATCGCCGATGGCCAGCACCTCTACAACCGCATCGAGCGCCTCGCGATTCCGACCGTGGCGGCCATCAACGGGCACTGCCTCGGCGGGGGGCTCGAACTTGCACTGGGGTGCCGCATCCGCCTGGCCGCCGACAATGTCGCTGCCCTGATCGGCCTGCCGGAGACAGCCATCGGCCTCATCCCCGCCTGGGGCGGGACGGTTCGCCTTTCGCAACTGATCGGCTGCGAAGCGGCCATTCCGCTTCTGATCGAGAGCCGGAAGGTCTCGCCGTCCGAGGCGCTGCGGCTGGGCATCGTGGATGAAGTCGTGCCGCCCGACCAGTTGCTCGAGCGGGCCAGGAACCGCGCCCGGCTCTCCAGCGGGGCGGATCAGCGTGAAAACCGGCCCACGGCGAAGGTTTCGCGCCAGGATAGCCTGGACTCCTGCGAATCCATCATCCAGGAGGTCCTCCAGCGGGTTCGCCAGCAGGTCTGCCCGCATGATGTGTCGCTCCCCGCTGCCGAGCGGCTCGTCCGGGTTCTCGATGTCATCTGCCGGGAAGGTGTGGAGGCCGGTTTGAAGGCCGAGCGCGAAGCCGCGGTGGATCTGCATGAGACACCCGAGTGTCGCGAGCGGCTGGAGCGATTCTTCAACCGCAAGTGAGTTCTGATCGCCTGGATGGTCGGCCAGGAACCTGCGGGTTGCCTCAGGGCGGGCCCTGTCTGAGCGTTACCGAGGCAATGACGTACACATCCAGCCGGGGAACGGTGAAATGCACGTGACCGTCCGACGTCGCAGGCGAAATCGCCTCTTCCGCGGGATGGTCGGGTGAAACCAGCCGCACCGACTCCACCGATGTCCCTACGGGCACGCGAAGATGAACGCGGATGTCTCGCGCCGCCTGCCCCGTGTAATTCACGAGGTGAACCAGGTACCGATCCTTCTGCCGGATCAATTCGGCACACACGCCCTGCGGCGCGTCGATCCGCGCGCTGAGCCGCTCGCTCCGTTTCTCCTGAAGCGTGGAGGCCACGCTGTCGGCGGGCTCGATCTGAAGCACGCGCGGCGAGTCCAGACGTGCGAATCCCGCTTCGGCCCGCGGCCGGTACCACTCATCGTGCGTGGCGGTCGGACCCACCATCAGCAGGCTCCCGCCCGAGGAGACATACTGCCGGATCAGCTCGATCTGTTCATTCGACAGTGCGACGCAGCCGGCCAGCACAAGCACCGGGTAGCGCTGCAGCCGTGGGAGCTGCTCGTCGTAGAGGATCTGGAAGGGGATCCGCTGCTCGATCAGCTCCTGCTCGACGCGTGCGGTCAGCGCCGGCCGGCTCGGCTCGGCGAACACCTGCGAGGCGAAGCTGCGCAGAACGGCTACATCCGCCACGACCGCACCGTCGCGAAACAGGTCGCGCCGGCTCCGGTAAAACTGCACGTACGGCGTCAGCAGCGGCGACATCGGCTTCGTCGAGCCCGGTAACTCCAGGATTTCGCCGTACTCGAACCAGCAGATGCAGCCCAGGCAGTCGAGGTTGAACGCCATCGACTCGGCCGCCTCCAGCGGATTCATCGTGTACGCGAAGGCGATGTTGTCCATCGCCCGCGCGACCTTGTAGGTGCGGATCCGCGTGTGCAGTTTGCCGTCAAACACGCCCGGCCGCTCGCCTTCATCCCAGAATGCCTCGCCGCCGCCCAGCATCCGCCCGTGATCGACCGGGGGGCGGATGCGATCTCCCGGGCCGCCCGGATTGAGCTCGAGCAGCACGTCGCGGCGAAGCTGCCGGGCGTATCGCGTGAGGTCGTAATACGACGCGGCCAGCGAATCGCTCGCGAAAACCGCCCACGCCCGGTGCAGCAGCGGATCGGCGGCCTTCGTCAGCGGAAGCAGGATCGGATCATTGCCCGGCACGCCCATGTCCCGAAGCTGCGCCGGGCCGAAGTGCGCGTTCAGGAAGGTGCGGAACCGCCGCTGGGCGTTGAGCTCGCTGCCCGGCCCCACGTTGTAGTTGTCGAAGTGCAGCAGGTCCGCCCGGATTCCCTGCACGCTGAAGCGGACGATCTCGCGATGCAGCGCGGCCGCATCGGGGTGATTGCGGTCCCACCGGTATCGATACGGCGCGTAGCCGTACATGATCGGCAGCCGGAGATGATTGAGCGTGAGCCAGCCGGCCGACTCGGGAAGCTCGGCGAACATCTGTTTCCAGAAGAGGGTTCCGCTGTTGCAGTACACCCCCACGTGCATGCCCGCGTCATGGCACAGCGCGGTGAAGCGGATCGCGTCGAGCATGCTCTCCTGCTCGGCGACGAAGCCGAGCCCCTTGTAGGCGTGCGTCATCACGAAAGTGACGCCCAGGTCTTTGAGCCGCCGCACCATCTGCGGGCTCTGCTCCAGCGCGTAGCCCGCTTTCTGGGCCGGCGAAGGCATCTCATCCGCGCCGCAATCCCGCTGCGCCCGAAACGGCAGCGGCTCCCAGCTCCCGGCCATCACGATGCCGTCATCGCGAAGCCAGGCCGGCCGCTGTTCGCAGGGAAGGGTCAATACCTCGGCCGGCGCCGCCACTGCCCACGCCAGAAGTGTGATCGACACAATGCTCATGATGTTTACCTCGAGAAGCCATACCGAAAGCCTGCCGCTGCCGTCCCGCGCGGCGGGGGGGATCGCTGGTCAATCCCTTCTCGCGTGCCCGCTCAATAGCCGACCGCCGCCCCGTCCTTGCGCGGGTCTGATCCGCCGTAGAGAAGCCCCGACTCTGCATCGATCATGATCGCCTGATACCCTCCGAATCCCCACTGGCCTCGCGATACCCTGTGTCCCTTCTCCTCAAGCGTCCGGACCGCCGCGTCCGTAAAACCCGGCTCGAGCTGCACCCGGCCGCCGTCGCTCATGATCTGCCCGGTGGGTGTGCTCGAACCCACGTGCTGACACCGTGCCGCCTCGCCGGCCGCCTGCACGTTCATTCCGTGGTCAATCATGTTGATGAGCACCTGCACGTGCCCCTGCGGCTGCATGTCGCCGCCCATCACGCCCAGCGAGAGCCACGGGCGTCCCTCCTTCGTGACCATTGCGGGGATGATCGTGTGGAACGGCCGTTTGTGCGGCTCGATGCGGTTCGGATGCCGCTCGTCGAGGGCAAAAAGTGTCCCGCGGTTCTGCAGCATGAAGCCCAGTTCGCCCGGCACGTGGCCCGAGCCCCACCCGTAGTAAATGCTCTGGATGAGCGACACCGCGTTGCGGTCTTTGTCCACCACGGTGAGATAGACCGTGTCCGCCCGGCCGATCTTCGCATCGCCCGCGTCGACCACGCGGGCCGCACGGTTCGGGTCGATGCGCCGCCGCTGCCGCTCCGCGTAATCCTTCGAGATCAGCCCGGCCAGCGGCAGATCCTTGAAGAAGTCCATGTCGCTGTAGAACGCCGCCCGGTCGGCAAACGCGAGCTTCTTGGCCTCGACAAACAGGTGCAGAAACTCCGGCGAGTTATGCCCCATGCGGCGAAGGTCGTACGTTTCGAGCACGTTGAGCATTTCGAGCACGGCGATGCCCTGTCCGTTGGGCGGGAGCTCCCACACGTCATACCCGCGGTACGACGTGCTGACCGGCTCCACCCATTCGGACGTGTGCTCTTCGAAGTCGCGCCGTTCGAAGAGGCCGCCCGCCTGGCGGCTGTAGGCGACGATGGCGTCGGCGATTGGTCCGCGATAGAACGCGTCGCGCCCGCCCTCGGCGATGAGCCGGTAGGTCCGGGCCAGATCGGCGTTCGTCATGCGCTCGCCGATGCGGGGTGCACGGCCATCCTTGAGGTATGCCCGCGCCCCGCCCGGCGTCGACGACAGCACCCGCGTCGAGCCGGCCCAGCTCCGCCCGATGATCTCCGTCACGCCGAAACCGTTCTCGGCATAGCCGATCGCCGGCGCGAGTATCTCAGCGAGCGACGTTTTCCCGAACCGCGCGCGGAGCATCTCCCATCCGTCGACGCAGCCGGGCACCGACCAGCTCAGCGGCCCGGTCTCCGGGATCTCTTTGAGGCCCTTGTCGAGGAAAAGCTGCCGATTCGCCGCGAACGGGGAGCGACCGCTGGCGTTGAGGCCGGTGAGTTTCCGCGTCTTCGCATCCCACACGATCGCGAACAGATCGCCCCCGATGCCGCAGCTCATGGGCTCGACGACGCCCAGCACCGCGTCGGTGGCGATCGCCGCGTCCACCGCCGTTCCGCCGCGCCGCAGGATCTCGACGCCCGCCTGCGCCGCCAGCACATGGCTCGTGGCCACCATCCCGTTCGGCGCGATCACCACCGACCGGTGCTGATGGCCCGTCGACCATCGCGGAGACGCGCCTTCCTGCCCGTTCACATCGCTCGACATGACGAACGTCGCCAGAGTCCCGAGAAAAGCCGGGACGACCTGCCTCACGCATCTGAATGACATCACGATGGTGAGCTTAACCGTGTGCCCGCACGGGCGGCAAGCGATGTGATGGCACGACGGATCGGGATCCGTGGCAGAGTGACCACGGTGGCATGGGTCCCGGCGCGGGACATTCGCGGATGCGAATGCGCCCTGCCCGTGGGGAGGATGCACGGGCAGTGCCGGCTGCGCCCGGCGGAACGGACGCTGCCCAACCCGCCTGTTGCGTGACGGCCCCTCCAGCCTGCATGCCGCCCGGTGATTGCTCCGGGGCAGGCGGCCGGGAGCGCTTATGGAAGGTAGAAGGATCTACTTCTGAGTCAGGTAGTCTCCCGGTGCGCCCATGAGGTCGCGGAGTTGTTTAAGGGCGCGGTGGCAGAGCATGTGGACGGCCGCCTCGGTGCGGTCGAGGCGGCGGGCCACCTCCGAGACGCTCAGGCCGTCGATCAGCCGCCAGCGGATGACCTGGCGATAATCCTCGGGCAACTGCAGCATGCGCACCATCAGGATGGCCGTCGCCTCGCTGCGGGCGGCCGCCCGGCTGGGGGTCAGAACGGGAGCACTCTCACGCGCCAGGACATCCACGTAGGTGCCGCTCCCGGGCGCCCAGGCGGACGCCTGCCGACGGACGTCCCGCTTGTCGGCCAGGAGGGCCCGGCGGACATCGATGAGCTTGTTTTCCGCAATCTGCCGCAGCCACGCGATAAAGCCGGTAAAGCTGTCAAGCTGGGTAGTTGGGAGTTTGGCCCAGGCGGCCGCATAGACCTCCTGGATGACGTCCTCGGGCTCAAGTTGAGCTTCGCTGGGCAGATCGCTCATCTGCTGGACGATGGCCGCCCGCAGGGGCGCAAAGCCGGCCACCAGCAGGGCACTCATGGCCGCCGTGCTGCCCGCTCTGATCTGGGTCGCCATTTCCCGGAATTTCGGGTCTTCCATGCGAATCTGGATACCGGCATTTCTTGATCGTAAACGCAGTAATTACAAGTGCTTACTGTATGGTATCGTCGTGGGGGCGCCTCGGCCACCCAAAAAAAATCGCAAAACCGCGTTAGAGCGGGCCGGTTTTTCCGTTCTCATCATCACCAAGACCATAAAGGTGCCCGGAAGTGGCGCCAGAGCTTGCGTTCCCTCCTCTCTTGGCAAGCTCGACGATGCTTCCGGGCACCCTGCATTTTTACCCCCGTCGGTACAAGGCCGTCCGCGGTCTCCGCTCCCTTACGGGGCGGCTGCCTCGCTTGCGGGGTGAGAGGCCGTCTCCACCCCGGCGTCCCAGATCTTCACCAGGCCGTCTTCTCCGCCCGTGGCGATGCCCCGTCCGTCGGGGCTGAAGGCCGCGCACAGGACCGGCCCGTCGTGGGCCCGCAGGGTATAGACCTCGCTGGCGCCGCGCACGTCCCAGAGGCTCAGCATCGAGTCGGTCGTGCATGACGCGATGCGTTCGCCGTCCGGGCTCAGAGCCAGCGAGCGCACCGGCCGCTGGGTACCCGTCATCGTACCTAGCCGGGCGCCGGATGCGGCATCCCACAGCGAGATCGTTCCCTCGCTCTGACCGGTCGCGAGCACGGACGAATCCGGACTGAAGACGGCCTGCGTGAGGCCCGAGCCGGCGGAGAAGGAGCGAACCTCGGCGCCGGTCCGGTAATCGTGCAGTCGAACCACGCCGCTCAGCGAACCCGTTGCCAGCCAGCGCCCGTCCGGACTGAAGGCGAGGGTCACAAGGGGCTCATTGAGTTCGAGTCGGCGGTACTCGCTCCGGTCGGGCACCCTCCAGATACTGGCGGTCCGGCCCGCGATCGCCACGAGCAATCCGGGCACGCCGGCCTCCGGGCTGAAGGCGAGCGCCTCAATCGGCCGGTTCTGAGATGGTAGTATCCATCGCTGGGCACCGGTGGCCGCATCCCAGAGGCGGATGGTGCCATCGGCCCCGCCGGAGGCGATGGACCGGCCGTCGGGGCTCCAGGCCAGGCCTGGCACCGCCCCTTCGTGTCCCGCCAACGCGAGCGTCTGTGAGCCGGACGCCAGATCCCACACGCGGATCGTATCGTCGGAGGCCGCCGGACGATCGCCGCCGGCGCGCCCGCCGCTGGAAGCGAGGCGTCGGCCGTCAGGGCTGAACGCGACCCGGAGCACGGCGCCCGCGTGGCCGTTCAGGACCAGCGCTTCGGGGGGAGGAGCGGCCGGCCACGCCTTGAGCCGCCCGTCATTGCCGCCTGAGAAGATGCGGGCGCCGTCCCGGCTCCAGGCCACGGCCCGGGCGCCTCCCTCATGCGCCGAGTAAATGCAGCGCTCAGCCCCGGTGGTCGCGTCCCAGATCTTGAGGGTGTGATCCGACTCCGACCGAAACGTCGACGTGCGCGGAGCGCCGCCGGAGGCCAGGAGTTTGCCGTCCGGGCTGAAGGCCAGGGACGCCACGAAGCCTTCGTGCCCGCGGAGCGAGAGGATTTCTTCGCCGGTGTCGCTGCGGGAGATCTTGAGTGTGCCGGCGGCATCGCGCCCCGTCGGAGGCAGGCTGCTGCCCGAGGCGATGCGGGCGCCGTCGGGGCTGAGCGCCAGGGACTGGACGCTCGCCGCGTGCTCCGCGATCGCCCGGCCCTCGCCCGTGGCGACCGACCACAGGCGGACCTTGCTGGAGCTGGCCTGAAATGGATTGAGGTATTCTCCGGAAGCCACCCATTTTCCATCGGGGCTGTACGCCAGACACAGGATCTCGCCTTCGGCCGGCGGCGCAGCGCGCACGAGGCGCCCCGTTGCCACCTCCCAGAAGTTCAGGATCTTGCCCGGCCCGCCGGTCACCAGCAGGGTCGAATCGGGGCTGAACGCGAGGGCGTTCACCTGCTCCTGATTGCTTTCGACCGTTCGCGCGGCGCCGGTCTGGAGATTCCAGAGCCGCAGGGTGCGGTCCAGACTCCCCGAGGCCAGCCACTGCCCGTCCGCGCTGACCGCCAGCGCCTGAATCTGGCCGACATGCCCCCTCCGTTCGGCGATCTGATCGCCGGTGCGGGCGTCCCACGTCGTGATGATGCCGTGGTAGCCGCCGGTGACAACCTGCCGGCCGTCGGGCGTCACCGCCAGCGCGGTCACCGATCGGGCATCGGCGCGGCGGTCCATGAGAACCGGCGGACGCGACAGCCGCAGCAGGTGGTACCACTCCCACTCGCGCAACTCCGGCTGGCATGCCTCCAGGAGACGCTTCGCGCGGGCCGTGTACCGCTGCTCGCAGGCATTCTGAGCCAGGGCGATGCTTTTGCGGTAATCCACACGGGCGAGCCGCTGAGCCTGGGCCTGGGCGATGGCCCGCTCCTCGGAGGCGACCTGCCGCGCCTGCTCGGCCTCGGCGGCCTTGGCATCGGCGCGGCGTTCCGCATCCATCGCCCGGTCGCGATCGACGACCGCCCGCCTCCAGAGGGTCAGAGATCCAAAAAGGGAGACCGCCACGAGCATCGCGAACGCCGCCGCCACGGCCACCGGAGCCCGATAGCGGCGCAGCATCTTGCCCAGCACGTAGAGCCCGCTGTCGCTGCGGGCCGCGACCGGCTGGCCGTGCAGATAGCGCTCGACATCCGCCCCCAGTTCGCCCGCCGTCTGATAGCGGCGGTGCGGCTCCTTGCGCAGGCACTTGAGCACGATCGCGTCAACGTCTCTGTCGATGTCCCGTCGGAGCGTGCCGGGCCGGGCCGGCTCCCGGGTCACGATCCGGTTGAGCACGTCGCGTACCGGGCCGGCCACGTCGTAGGGGAACTCGCCCGTGAGCATCTGATAGAGAATCACGCCCAGGGCATAGACGTCGGTGCGGGTATCGATCAGGTCGAGCGAGCCCTGGGCCTGCTCGGGACTGGTCCAGGGCAGGCTGCCGACGAACTGGCCGACGGCCGTCATGTCCGCCCGGTCCGGGTCGGGTTCTGTCGCCCTCTTGGCGAGCCCGAAGTCCAGGATGTGCGGCCGGTTGTCCTCATCCATGCGGATGTTGCCGGGCTTGAGGTCGCGGTGAATGATGCCCTTGATGTGCGCGGCATTGATGGCGTCACAGATGACGGCAAACAGCCTGAGGATCTGCTCGACGGACCGCTGCGGGGCCGGCGCCTGGGCGCCGGCGCTCAGCCACGCATCCAGCGGGGAGCCCGCGATGTAATCCATCACGAAATACTGGCAGCCGGCGGCAGTGCCGCTGTCGTGGATGGTGACAATGCTCGGGTGCCGCAGCGCGCCGAGCACCTGCACTTCGCGTTCAAACCGGGCACGGTCGCGCCAGCCGGCGAACGGCCCCTCGCGCGTCACCTTGATCGCCACCTGGCGGCGGGTGGCCTTCTGCAGAGCGAGGTACACGACGCCCTGTCCGCCCCGGTGGATCTCGTTCAGGATCTCGTAGCCTGGCAGAAAGTCAGACGCCAGGGCCGGCCCGGCATCCGCGAGCCGGCCATCGGGCGAGGAAACCGACATCACCTGCCGAACCGTCCCGAAATGCTCGCGAAGCTCGTCCGCCAGGTCGGGGTGCGCTTCGATGAGATCCTGTTCGCTCGCCGCGTCGCCGCGCTGCTTGCGATCCAGGTACTCGTTGATGATGCGGCCGATCCGCATCTCGCGTTCTTCGAGTGGCTCGGCTGCCATGGCCACTCCATCTTAACCCCAACGCTGGATCGGCTCGAACATGGAGAGCGCGGAGATCTCTGGAAAGAAAGCCGAATGACGAAATCCGAATGTCGAAGATCCGCCGTGGCGGAACGAATGAAACCCGAAATCCGAGTGCCCCCAACTCGCCTTCACGCCTTTTCGTGATGCGTTGAGTGGTTTCCCTCTCCATCATCGGGACCCCACCCATCGCTGCGCGAGGGATGGGCCACCCCGTGCCGTCGCACGGGGCGAGGCGGGGGATTACACTGCGGGCTCTTATTCGGCGCTATCAGGAGAATCAGGATGCGACATCGGCTCATCGCAGCGACCGTCGTCCTCACGGTTGGCCCGGCCTTCGCCGCCACCACCCAGAAGCACTACTACGCCCATGACGCAGTCGAGGACGAGCACGGCGTCATCGCGCCGTGGTACCAGGGCGCGAACGGGCAGATCGACCTGCGCGTGCGGATCGCGGCCGAGACGCTCAAGCGTTATCCGTGGACCACCCGGGACAAGGCGCCGGCGGTCGTGCCCGAATATGTCTTCAGCGGCGCGTGGAGGATCGACAAGGAAGGTCACATCACGATTCCGCCGATCAAGGACTGGGCCAACGGCGATTTCGGCCAACGGGCGGCGTACCTGCTGGCGGGGTGGGTCGACTATTACCGCTACAGCGGCGACGCGGCCGCCATCGCCCATATGAGCCTCACGGCCGACACGCTGCTGGATTACTGCCTCACGCCCGACGACCATCCGTGGCCGCGATTTCTCATCAGCGTGCCCACCCGCGGCAAGCCTTACGGCCAGGCCGACCCCCGCGGATTCATTCAGCTCGATAACTCCGCGGAGACGGGCATTCCGCTGGTCAAAGCGGCGCAGATCGTCGGCGGCGAGCGCGGCGCGAGATGGATGAAGGCGGCGCAGCACTGGGGCGACCTGCTGGCCGAGAAGCGCGACCGCCGGCCGGGCGTGCCGCCCTGGGGCCGCTACGCCAACCCGCAGGACGTCCCCTGGGAAGACAACATGACCGGCAACGTCGTCTTCCTGCTCGAGTTCTTCGATACGCTCATCGCCGCCGGCTACACCGGGCGCGACAACGCGATCGTCGAGGCCCGCAAGGCGGGCGTCGTCTATCTGCAGCAGATGCTCGACCAGTGGCTCGTGCACGACACGTGGGGCCGCAACTTCTGGGACTGGAACGCGCCGGTGCAGCTCGAAAACGTCACCGAGTTCGTCGCCCGCTACGTGATGGAGCATCCCGACGAGTTTCCCAACTGGCGCACCGACGCGCGCAACATTCTGACGCTGTTTCTGAACCGCACGGCCGCCTCGCCCAAGTCGAACGCGGATACTTTCAGCGGCGCGTGGGCCTATCCCGAATCGAGCGGCTGCTGCGGCCGGTCGCTCTGGTACGGGCCGATGGAGATCGCACCGATGTACGCGCAGCTCGGCGCGATGGCCGGCGATCCGCTGATGAGCGAGCTGGGCCGTCGACAGATGATCCTCGCCACGTACGACGTGCACGAGACGGGCGTCGTGGAGGACAACATCGACGGCGGGCAGATCGTCGCCGGGGCGTGGTTCAAAATCGCCCACCCGATGGCGCTCAAGCACTGCCTCAACATGATCGCCTGGCAGCCGGAGGTGTTCGCCCCGCCGGGCGAGAATCACATCGTGCGAAGCACGGGCGTCGTGAAGCACGTTCAATATCTGCCGAATCGGATTGAATACACAACGGCGCCGACGAAAGGTGAGCAGGTCGAAGTGCTTCGCCTGGCGTCCGAACCGACAGGCATCACTTTCGTGGATCCTGACGACGATCGGCGCCGGGTGCAGGGACTCAAACGGGATCCCGCACCGGGGGAGAATGGTTTCGCAGTCAAGCCGTTACCGGGCGGAGACTGCCTGGTCGAAGTGCGGCACACCGGCATCAACTGCCTCACCGTGCCGATTGAGGGCGCCCGGCGGATCACGCTGGAGGTTCTCGAATTCGATGGAAACTGGCTGCGCATGCCCCAACCGGAGCTTCTGATCGGCAGCCTGAACTCGTTTCAGCACACGCAGGAGGCGGGTGCGAGTGTGTCGGCCCGGTTCGAGGGCAATTGGGTCCAGGTGCTGGGGAAGGTGGGCCCCGAGGGCGGACTGGCGGATGTTTACCTGGATGATGTCAGGCAGCTTGTTCCTGTGGATTGCTGGAATCCCGAGCCGCTGAGTGCCCAGGTCCTTTATTCACGCAGCGGCCTGGCCCACGGCGCCCATCACCTGAAAATCGTGGCCCGGGGGCGGGGCAACCCGGTTTCCAGGGGCCGTGAGGTTTACATCAATGGCGTGTTCCACGGCTCAGATCGCAGCGGATCGCCGCCCATCTTCCCGGCGGGCGCGCCCGTCGGGCCGCAGCGCTGGATCTTCGGCTATCCGGAGCGGACGGATTACGTGGACAGCGAGGGGAATGCCTGGCGGCCGGCGACCGAGTGGGTGATTCGCGCGGGGAACCTGGTGGATGCCGTGGCCGCAGGCTGGTGGACGGCCCGGCGGTGTCACGAAGTCGCGGGGACGGCCGATCCGGAGCTGTATCGCTACGGCGCGCACGGAAAGGAGTTCTGGGCGAATGTCACCGTGTCGCCGGGCACGTATCACGTGCGGCTCAAGTTCGTCGAGACGCGCAACATCGAACCCAAGCTGCGGGCGATGAATGTCGCGATCAACGGCCGCGAGGTGGTACGTGAGTTTGACATCGCTTCGACGGCGGCCGGGGCGCCCTCGCAACTGCTCATGCCCATCAAGCGATGGAGCGGCCTGGGCCGCGCGGTGGACCTGGTGTTCAACGGCATCCAGCCGAAAAACGGAATCATCGAGGTTCGTTTCACCGGTTCGCACGGCGGCGAAGCCATCGTCCAGGCCATCGAAGTCGGCCCCGGCGACGGCGGCCAGGGAGCGACGCCGATAAGCGTGCCGAGCAGCCGCCCGGCTCAGTCCGCGGCACCTTGAGCCCGCGTGAGGCAGACTTGCCGGAGGGTGCGACTCAAGGCAGTGTGAGATTCCGGTTCGGGAAAGGCTTGTGGAGCGTACTGGTGGAGCCCGTGTAAGAGTCGGGATAGACGGTGCTGCCGGTTGGGTAGAAGTAGCGGGGGTCAACCGCTTTCCCGCTGTAGCCCGTGCCGTCATCGGGCAGGCCACGGAAATCCACCTGCAACGGCTCGACGTGCCCGTCGAAGAAGCCGGCGCTGATCTGGTTCTTGCTGCGATGACGATAGGAGTAGGCTCTCGCGGTGTTGTACTCCCGCCCGTTCGTGCCACCGGTGGACGGCGGGGTGGCCGTGAACGTGCCTTTGGTGCCGTTGGTGGCGATGTTGTAGTCAATCAAACCGTTGCCGTAGAACCGAAGGCCGTCGGCCAGGAAGACTTTAAGCGATTCGCGACCCAGGCGGGCGTGCCTGGGAACATAGCCGGTCGGCGGCACGATCTCCCAGGTGGATCGCTGGGCCACGTCGTTGGGATCGGCGGCGTAAGTGATGCCCCGCTTGTTGTACACGTCCGGACCACCGCGAACGATAGTGCTCATCGTCAGATAGCTCGGCGCCTGGATGGTGGGCCAGCCCGGCGTCAGCCCGGAGCCGCTGTAGGCCCGCGAAATCTCCGGGTTCGACGGACAATGAAAGATATCGGTGGTCGTTTTGGCCCAGAGGGTCTTCTGGGTGGCCAGGTTGGCGGCAGCGCTGGGGGATCGCGGAATGCTGTTGGGGCCCGACATGACCGCCCGCAGAGGTGTCGAGTAGTCAAACCACTCGACGGCCAGTCGGTTGAATCCCGCCTGAGACGGATTCCAGATGTTCATATTGGTGAGCATCCAGAACCAGCCCGTGGTCATCGGCGAACCCGGAATCCACTCTCGGTTCTGGGTCTGGTACAGGTTCTCGGCGCTGCAAAGCTGGCGCAGATTGGTGGCGCAGGCGGCGGACCGCGCCTGCTCCCGCGCCCGGCTCAGCGAAGGGAGCAGAATGCTGATCAGCAGGGCGATGATGGCCACCACAACGAGCACTTCGATCAGCGTGAAGCCGCGCCGGGGCGGCAAATGGCTCACGTCGCGTCGCAGCGTGTCAACCATGTCTCGACTCCGCGCCGCACTTGCGGCACTTGGTGGGTGGCTTGAGGCCCCGGTCTTCATTCCAGACATTCGGCGTCTGGCACTGCGGACAACGAAACGCCGGGACAAATGTGTCCTTGTCGCACTTCGGGCACTTGGCCGGAAAAGTCTCGCCGATCGTCAGCTCTCGATCGGAGACATACTCACACGAGTAGCACATCAGGTTCACATTCGTAGGGCTGCCAGATTTCCTCCAGGCGCCGTAAACGAAGTATCCGCCTGCGAAGATCGCGATTCCAATGATCGCGTACGTCACCCAGGGCTTGACCCCACCGTCATCGTCGGTGAACACACTCATACCGCTTGCTTGCCCGATTCGACTCGTGGCCGCCCGCTGGGGAACTGGACCTGGTGCGCCAGACTCGGGGGATGCCTCTTCCTCAACACGACTGCTGCAGGCTCTGTCCATGGTACCCCGCCGCAGTGTCGGCGGCAAGACGGGGTGAAAGCCAAAACCCAAACAGGGAAGGCAAGCCGACCACGCGGCGCCGCGGTGGCCAGCGGCCCCGGGGGCCCAGCCGGCTCATGCGAATGACGGTAAAGGGCATGTCAAAGATGGGGGTGACGCCGGACCGCCAAAGTCTGCGATGACGCTTGAGAGGCGAGTCTGGTCATCGCTTTCTGGTGCGTTTGGTGTGTTTGGCGTCTGGATTGTTGGTTTTCGGTTAAAGGTTGTATTCGCGCAGCTTGCGATAGAGCGTGCGGGCGCCGATGCCCAGGAGTTTGGCGGTCTTCTCGCGGTTGCCGCCCGCCAGTTTGAGGGTATTGGCAATATGCAGGCGTTCCATCTGCTCCATGGTGAGGCCGGCCGTGTTGAGTCCGCCGCCGGGCGCGGCGACGGCCAGCTCGGTTGTCCCCCGGATGTCCTCGGGCAGATCCGCCAGATCCAGAACCGGCCCGTCGGCCAGCACGACCATCTGCTCGATGACGCTGCGGAGCTGCCGCGCATTGCCCGGCCAGTTGTAGCTGGAGAGTTTGCGGATGGCGTCGGCGGTGATGGTGCACGGCTTTTTGCGGTGCGCCTCGCACGCCTCGCCGAGGAACTGGTCGATGAGCAGCGGGATGTCTTCCCGGCGCTCGCGCAGCGGGGGCAGGCGGATGACGGCCTGATTGAGGCGGTAGAACAGGTCGTCGCGGAACTCGCCGGCGTCGACCATGGTCTTGACGTCGCGCCGGGTGGCGGCGATCACGCGCACGTCGACGCGGCGGATCTCGTTAGCGCCCACCGGCTGGATCTCGCCGTTCTCGAGCGTGCGCAGCAGCTTGGCCTGCATGGCCATGGGCATGTCGCCCACCTCGTCGAGAAAGAGCGTGCCCCCGTCGACCACCTCGAAACGCCCCTTGCGGTCAGCGTGGGCGCCGGTGAACGCCCCCTTCACGTGCCCGAAAAGCTCGCTTTCGAGGAGGTTCTCATTGAGTCCGGCACAGTTGATCGTCTGGTAGGGCTTGCCGCGGCGGGGCGAGTGTCGGTGGATGGCCCGGGCGGCCAGCTCCTTGCCCGTGCCGGATTCGCCCAGCAGCAGGACGGTAAGCTTGCTGTCGGCGATCTTCTGGAGCCGGTGGATCACGCGGATCATGTTCTCGTTCAGCGTGATCAGGCCCTCGAACTCGCAGCGGCGCTGGGCCTGTTCGGCGAGCACGCGCCGGTCGCGGTTGCGATGGGCGCGGCCGGCCGCGTCGGTGACCAGGCGCCGGAAATCGTCGACGTTGACGGGCTTGGCGAGGAAATCGAAGACGCGGACGCCGGCCGAGGCCTCGCGCGGGGCCAGCGCGCTCTCCGAGTCGCCGCTCATGACGATGATCTCGGCGTCGGGGGCCAGGCGGTTGGACTCGCGGATGAACTCCAGACCGTTGCGGGTGTCGGCCAGGGCCGCGTCGGCCACGATGACATCAGGCGGGCGCGACCGGATGCTTTCGATGGCCTCATCCCGCGAGTGGACGATGTGCGGCAGGTGCCCCGCGGCGCGCAACTCCCCGGCGAGCTGCTCGGCGTATTGCCGCTCCTGTTCCACGATCAATATGAATGCGGTATCGCCCATGTCAGATGCCGACATTATAGGCGTAGGGGCGTCCGCTCAACATGCGGGCCGGACAGGGCGGCACCGTGCCCGGACCCCGGCGTGCGGAGGCCCGACTTCCATGCAGCACCCCGTGGAAGGAAACTCAGGACCGCTTTTCGCGGACAGGGGTGGCGCGCTTGACGTGATGGGCCTGCAGGCCCTTTTCGGACTCGACCAGTTCGAACTCGACCGGTTCGCCGTCCTTGAGGCTGCGGAAGCCGTCACCTTCGATGCTCGTGTAGTGCACGAAGATGTCGCGCCCGTCAGCGGACCCCAGGATAAACCCGAAGCCCTTTTTGCTGTCGAACCACTTGACCGTGCCGGTGGCCATGGGCTCACCTCCGGCTGCCCGACGCCTCCGGAAGGCGGAACCTGCCGGCCGCGCGGGGAGAAATGAGGGTGTCCAACCGCCAGGCGTGAGGCGCCCAACGAAGGGACTGCGCGCACGCGCCTGCTGTCTGCCGGCCTGCGCGATGGCGGCGGGACCCGGCCTGCCCCCCGTCGCCTCGTGCGACCGACACCGTGCTGAATCGGCGGGTATCCGGTAGACACCCACACATCCAGATGCGACATCCGCCGACCCGAGCAGACCCGACGCGTACGGACTGCGATCCCGGTCTGGTACGCGCAAGCCACCGCCGGCGTTGCCGCCGGTTGAGCCCCACTGGGGCCTGCTCGCAGACTCGATATGGCCCGCACCCCGACGGCGCGGGCGTCACCAACCTGAGATGAAATCCTGACCCGCCAGCGGGTGGTCACCGCGGGTCGGAATTGTATTCAGCGCCCGATCATGCCTCCACCAGCGTGCCGCCCTGATTCTCTTCGCGCATCGCCGCCTTGCGGCTCAGCTTCACGCGGCCCTGGTCGTCCACGTTGATCACTTTCACGCGGACTTCGTCGCCGATCCGGACGACATCGGAAACACTCTTGACGTAGCCGTCGGCCAATTCGCTGATGTGGCACAAGCCATCCTGCCCCGGGGCCACTTCGATGAACGCCCCGAAATCCTTGATGCTCGTGACGCGTCCGCTGTAGATCCGGCCGACTTTCACGCCCTCGGTGATCTGCTCGATCATCTCGCGGGCACGCTCGGCTCCTTCCATGCCCAGCGACGAGAGCATGACCGTGCCGTCATCCTCGATGTCGATGGTCGCACCGGACTCGGCCTCGATGCGGCGAATGCCCTTGCCGCCCGGTCCGATGACCGCACCAATCTTCTCAGGATTGATCTTGATCGTCAAGATTCTTGGTGCGTTCGGGCTGATTTCCTTCCGCGGACGATCGAGCACGGCCAGCATCTTCCGCAGGATGTGCAGCCGGGCCTCCCGGGCCTGGGCCAGGGCCTTGACGATGTTGTCATGGGTGATCAGCCGCTCTTTCAAGTCGAGCTGGATGCCGGTGATGCCCTTCTGCGTGCCGGAGACCTTGAAATCCATGTCGCCGAAGTGGTCTTCCTCTCCGATGATGTCGGTGAGGAGCAGCCGGTTGTCGCCCTTGTGGACGCTCCCGATGGAGATGCCGGCCACCGGACGGCGAATGGGCACGCCCGCGTCCATCAGGGCCAGCGTGCCGCCGCAGACCGAGGCCATGGAGCTCGATCCGTTGGATTCGGTGATCTCGCTGACGAGCCGCACCGTGTACGGGAAGTCGTCAGCGGACGGCAGCACCGCTTCCAGCGAGCGTTCCGCCAGGGCGCCGTGGCCGATCTCCCGGCGGCCCGGACCCATGATCCGGCGGGCTTCACCCACCGAGAACGGCGGGAAGTTGTAGTGCAGCATGAACTTCTTGCTGTACTCCTCGGCCAGGCCGTCGATGATCTGCTCGTCCCGGGCGGTTCCGAGGGTGCACACCACAATGCCCTGGGTCTCGCC
>CAZQEN010000056.1:0-28048 GCA_964591605.1 uncultured Planctomycetales bacterium | reverse complement strand
GATGATCATCCAGTCGGGCGGGGCCGAGGCGGTGATGCGGAACCCGTTCTATGCCCTGTCGCCCTCCTGGTTTCTGTATCCACTCGTGGCGATCGCCACGATGGCCACGGTAATCGCGTCCCAGGCTCTGATCTCGGGGGCGTTCTCGCTGGCCCAGCAGGGAGTGCAGATGGGTTACATCCCCCGTCTGACCATCGTGCATACATCGCATCACGAACGGGGCCAGATCTTCGTGCCGGAGATCAATAAGATGCTGGCCATCGCGTGCATCGGGCTGGTGCTCTCCTTTCGACGCTCGACGAATCTGGCGGCGGCGTACGGGATTGCGGTGACGGGGACGTTTGCGATCACCAGCGTGCTGCTGTTCGTGGTGATGGTGCGGCGCTGGGGCTGGGGTCTGCCGGCGGCGGGAGCGCTGACGGCGCTGTTCCTGACGGTGGATCTGACGTTCCTCTCCGCGAATCTGAACAAGGTGTGGCACGGCGGATGGTTCCCGCTGGTGGTGGGGGTGATCCTGCACCAGATCATGATGACGTGGAAGCGCGGTCGCGAGCGGCTGGGCAACGCGCTTCGGCAGGTGAGTTTGCCGCTCACGACGTTCATGGACAGTCTCGAGAAGGGGCCCGAGCCGGTGCGTGTGCCGGGTACGGCGGTGTTCATGACGTCGAACCCCGAGGGCACGCCGGTCGTGCTGATGCACCACTTCAAGCACAACAAGGTGTTTCACCAGAAGGTGATCCTGCTGTGCATTGTCTCGCACGATGTGCCCGAAATGCCGGCGTCCGATCGGGTGGAGGTGCGCGACCTGGGACACGGGTTTTACCAGGTGATGGCGCATTACGGGTTCATGCAGACGCCGAGCGTGGCGGAGATCTTCCGGCGCTGCCCGGAAGGGGGGCTGCAGCTCAACCTGTACGAGACCAGTTTTTACCTCGGCCGGGAAACGCTGATCATGTCGAAACGGCCGGGGATGGTGCGCTGGCGCAAGGCGCTGTTCGCGTTTCTGTCGCGCAATTCGCTGTCGGCCACGGCGTATTTCGGGATTCCGCCCAACCGGGTGGTGGAGCTCGGGACGCAGATCGAGCTGTGAACCGCCGGCGGCCGGCGGGAGACCCGGCGGAGCGGGCGCGAGCAACGTTCCCAGCACCAGCCAGTCGCGTCGAGACACCTCTGAGATCGGGTTATGGCCCGGCAATTGCCGCGCAGATCTTGCCGACCACGAGCAGGCCCACCGGCGTGCCGAGGATGCCGCCGAGGATGGCCATGAGCAGTCCGACGGGGGCGAGGCTGGGGTGGAAGGCGGCGGCGACCACGGGGGCGGAGGCGGTGCCGCCGACGTTGGCCATCGAGGCGGTCGCGACCAGGAACAGGGGAGCCCGCAGCAGGCGCGCCCCGATCAGCAGGACGCTGATGTGAATGAGCAGCCAGGTGGCGCCGATGACAAAGAGCCAGACATCCTCGGGCTGGATGGCCCGCAGGTCGGCCTGGGCGCCGAACGTGGTGAGCAGCAGGTAGAGGCCCGCATTGCCGACGGCCGAGGCGCCCGAGTCTTCGAGGTCGCGCAGCCGGGTGAAGGAGAGGCAGACGCTCACGAAGGTTACCAGCAACAGGCCCCAGCCGAAGCCGGACATGACCTGGCTGAGGTGAAGACGCTTCATGATGCCGCCGGCCTCCTCGGCGCCGGAGATCCGGGCGGCGATGAAACCGCCCCCCAGAAGGCAAAGCTGGGCCACGAGGAAACCGACGGCCAGCATGGTCATGAAGTCGGGCATGGTGATCGGGCGGGAGCGCTCGGCCTGACGGCGGGCCATGCGCTCGCTGAGCTCGGCGACGAGCCCGGAGTGGGTGCGGTTGAAACGATCGAATCGATCCTGCCAGGCGACGCCGGCGATGAGGATGCCGAGCCACGTATAGGCGCAGACGGTGTCAACGACCACCATCTTCCCGAAGAGGGTCGATTTTTCGAGCCCCAGGCTGCCGGCGATGGCCGCCATGTTCGGGCTTCCCCCGATCCATGAGCCTGACAGCGAGGCGATGCCCTTCCACAGGTCGGGCGGGAGCGTGCCCGCGGGCAGGAGATGCATGAACAGGGCGAAGCTGCCGGCGGCCCCGGCGACGATGCCGGTCGTCCCGATCAGCATCATGGCGAGACCCTTCCGGCCGATGCGGGCGATGGCCGCGGTGTCGGAGCCGATCAGCAGGAGCAGGACAATGACCGGCAGGAGCACGCGCATCGTGAATTCGTAGAGCGGCGAGGCGCTCGGGATGAGGCCCAGGCTCGAGCAGATCATCGGGACGAAGTAGCTCCAGATGAGCGGCGGGCAGTAGCGGAAGAAGCCCCGCAGCGGGCGCAGGCGGGCCAGCCCGTGCATGACGGCCACCACGGAGGCGAGGAAGGCGAACAGGGCCGGAGGCGAAGAGATCTGACATGAAGTGAAATGGATCATGCGACAGGGTCACTCCCTGTGTGGGTCAGGAGCGGTGATGATACGCGGTCGGCGCCTGAGTGGGTACCCCGGCCAGGGGAATCGTGCGTCCCGGGTCTGGCCATTCTTCCGGTCGTGTACGGATCCCGGCCGGTCACCGCGGCGACGACCCCGGCGGGGCAGGCACTCGCCCATCGCAGGTCCGGCCCGGCAGGCCGGACCTACCAGACTCCCCAGGAAGTGCCGGATCGGCCGCGACGTGCGGACTGTGCCAGTCGAAGCGGCCAGCTCGATGCGGTAGGGGGCGGGGGGTCGATCTGTGCCGGGCGGCGTCCGCGAATGAAGCCCGCAAGGAGCGGATGCTATTTGACGCAACCCGTGATGGGGAGGTATCACCTGCATCCGTCATGTGGACCGCGGTGTCGGTATGTCAGGGCGTCGGGGGGATCGATCCATGAAGAACGTTCTGCGAGTGCTGCTGGTGGTTTGGGTGGCCGGGCTGGCCGTCGGTCAGACTGCGCCCCTGGCGCCTGAGCCGCCGATCCGGCCCGAGGAGGCGCTGCCGACGATCCCCTGGCAGGAGGCGGGAGCGTATCTGGGCCGGGAGGTCTTTCTGCTCGGCAAGGTCGAGCAGAGCAGCCGGGCGCGGACGGGTCACGCGTTCCTCAACTTCGATACGAAGCGCGGCAGCAGCGTCGTCATCTTCATCAGCAAGGACTCCTACGACCGGTTCCCCGAGCCGCCGGAGAAGGCCTATCGCGGCAAATTCATCCGCGTGCGCGGGTTCGTGACCGAATTCAAAGGGGCGCCGCAGATCGCGGTGGGCAAGCCGGAGTCGATCGAGGTGCTGCCCGAGAGCACGCCGCTGCCGACGGTATCGAGCCGCCCGTCGGTCCGGCCGGCGGCGTCGGGCGACACCATCACCATCGGCAGCTACAACGTGCTGAACCTGTTCGACTCGGTGGATGACGCCTACACGCAGGATGAGGGAACGGCGCCCAAGCCGCGCGACGAGATCGAAGCCCTCGCAAGAAGTATTCGGAATCTGAGGGCCGACGTGCTGGTGCTGGCCGAGGTGGAGAATCGCGGGGTCCTGCGGCAGTTTGTGGACGCATTCCTCTCGGACATGGGCTACGAGGTGGTGCTCTTCGAGGGGAACGATACGCGCGGCATCGACGTGGCGGTGCTCTCGCGCCTGCCGGTCGGGAATGTCACGTCGCACCGGCACCTGCAGTTTGAGGATGCCCGGGGCAAACCGATGCGTTACCAGCGTGATCTGCTGCAGGTTCAGATCCGCCCGACGGGGCGCGAGCCGTTCGAGGTGTTCGCGGTGCACCTCAAGAGCAAGGGCGGGGACGATGACGGAGGTATTGATGTGCGCATGGGCGAGGCCCGCCAGACGCGGCGGATCCTGGACGAGCTTCTCCAGCGCCGACCGGATGCCCGGTTCGTCGTCTGCGGGGATTTCAATGATACGATCGACAGCGAGCCGCTCAGGACGATCATCGGCACCGGGCCGACGGCCCTGGCGACGTTTGTGAGCGATCTGTCGCCCGACGAGACCATCACCTACAACCAGCCGCCCCATCTGTCGATGATCGATTTCATCCTCGCCTCGCCGACCATGGCCCAAAGCTACGTGGCGGACTCGTATCATGTGATGGTCGGCGGCAGCCCCAAGACCACGGGCTCCGACCACAACGCAGTCGTCGCGCGGTTCAGGTTGAACTGACGCCTCGCGTCCGATCAGCGATCGGGATCGGGGTGCCGCACACCCTGGATCGCGTCGCTGCGCTCAGACGGCTCTGGAAAGGCACGCGGAGACGCTGTTTGCTGTTGACAAAAGCGGCGATTTTGTGTAGACAGAATGGTGGAGAAAGGCCGAAGGAAAAGAAGGCAGGGGCGAGTTCCTTTCACAGGATGCCGCATGGTGGTTGAGCGCTGCACAAGATTCGGGTGGAGGCGCGCCGGTGCGGGGTTTACCTTGATCGAAGTGCTGGTGGTGGTGGCCATCATGGCGTTGCTGGTGGCGATCCTGCTGCCGGCGCTGGCGAAGGCCAAGGATCAGGCGAAGCGGACGCTGTGCGCCAGCAATCAGAAGCAGTTTGCAGCGGCGATGAACATGTACAGCAGTTCGTACAAGGGGGAAGTGCCCTACAGCATGCCGTACATGAACGCGTCGCTGACGTGGCTGGTGTGGCAGAACTTCGGCAAGAGCCCCTACCCGCCGCGGGGGTACGTGCACCACGGCCTGCTGTATTCGAGCCGCATCGTCAAGGACCCGAGGATCTTCTACTGCCCGTCGTACCGGGAGTATCCGCACGTCTACCCCGAGGGGTGGAGCTTTGTGGCGCCCAACGGGGCGGAAGGCGTTGCCACGAGCTACGCGTACTTTCTGAACGGGCAGGTGGATACCTACAAGAAGGGCGTGCGGCTCAGCGCCAAGCTCGAGCAGCTCAAGGTGCGCGAGGCCCTGCATTGCTGCGTGTTTGTCGGCAAGGTGGACAAGCGCCAGAAGAAGGGCGTGTGGCCGCACCGGGGCGGCGTGAACGCGGGTTATGCCGACGGCAGCGTGCAGTTGTCGCGGGTGGAGGAATCGCTGGCGACCGTTGCCGCCAAGCTCTACGACGACAACAACATCCGGGCGATGGATTACTTCGCATACTGCTTCTTCAGGATGCTCAGCGGCGAGCGCAAGTGGATGAATGCCTTTCCGAACCTGCCGGCCCTGCCCTGACCGTTTTTGCGATTCCCGCGAGGCAGGACTGCCCGCCAACCCAGGGTGGTCCGGCGTTCTGAATCGTTTCAGCACGGACCGGTGCCGACTGCCGGGCGCAGCCCTCTGAACTGCCGATAAGAGAGGTTGGTTTCGGGCAACGCGACGTGGTATGAGACAGGTGCACCACCGGTCGCTCCGAGGCCAAGGAGCCCTGTCCGATGCGCCGCCGATGCCCGCCCTGGATGTCGAGTGTTCTTTATGTGGGTCTGGCGACCTGCTGCGGCTGCCCGAACCCGCCCGGTACGGTTCCCACTCCCGGCAGTATCGCGGCCAGCTTCGTGAACTTCGAGTCGCCCCATGTCTCGCCGCTGGGGCTGACGCCGGACGGCTTGCGGCTGCTGGCGGTCAACACGGCTGACAATTCGCTGGCGGTCTTCGACCTGAGTTCAGGTATGCCTTTAGAGGCTGGTCGGATTGCGGTGGGCCTTGATCCGGTGTCGGTGCGGGCGCGGAGCGCGCAGGAGGCGTGGGTGGTCAACCGCCTCTCCGACAGCGTCAGCGTGGTGGACCTGGATGCCCTCGCCGTGGTCCGGACGCTTCGCGTGGGTGACGAGCCGGGCGATGTCGTTTTCGCGGCGGGGCGGGCGTTTGTCTCGTGCCTCGAGCCCTCACGCGTGCTGGTTTATGACCTGGACAACCTCGACGGGGCGCCGGTGGTTCTGCCCATCGCCGCCCATGATCCGCGGGCGCTGGCGGTCAGCGCTGACGGTTCGCGGGTCTACGCGGCCGTCTTCGAGTCGGGCAACCACACGACCGTGCTGGCGCCCGAGATTGTCGATCAGCCGGACTCGCCCTACGGTGGTGAAAACCCGCCGGGTAATGTTGAGAGTGGATTTGTCCCGTCACTGACGCCTGGGATGGGCGGTCCGCCGCGCGTGAGCCTGATCGTGCAGAAGGAAGTGAGCTCGGGGCGCTGGCTGGACGACAACGGGCGCGACTGGTCCGCGAAAGTCGGATGGGACGTGCACGATCACGACCTGGCGATCATCGACACGACCTCGCTGGCCGTCCGGTACGTGAGGGGGCTCATGACGGCGAACATGCAGTTGGCGGCCCGGCCCGACGGTCGGGTGGTGGTCGTGGGGACCGAAGCGTCCAACGTGATCCGCTTTGAACCGAACCTGGCCGGGCGCTTCGTGCGGACGGTGGCGGCGGTGGTCGACCCGGACCGAGGCGACGCGGGGTCTGCCAGGCGGGTCGTCGATCTGAATCCGCACCTGGCGGATGCGTATGCACAGGGGCTGTCGCAGGTGCCGGCGGATCTGCGGAGTCTGTCGCTGGCCGATCCGCGCGGCATCGCATGGCGATCCGACGGCGCGATCGGGTATGTCAGCGGCATGGGCAGCAACAACGTGATTGCGATCGACGCGTCCGGGGGGCGCCTCGGGCAGGCGGACGTCGGGGCGGGTCCGACCGGGCTGGTGCTGGACGAGGCGCGGGGGCGGCTCTACGTGCTCAACCGCTTCGATGCGACGATCTCGATCCTGGACGCGTCAGATCTGGCGGAGGTGGGGCGGGTCGCCATGTTTGACCCCACGCCGGCGGAGGTGAAGGTTGGCCGTCCGTTGCTGTACGACGCGCGGCGGACCTCCGGCCTGGGGGTGACGGCGTGCGCGGGCTGTCACCTCGATGCGCGGATGGACGGGCTCGCGTGGGATCTGGGAAACCCGGCGGGGCAGGTGCAGCCGTTCGATCAGCAGTGCGACTCGCTGGATGGGCTGCGGGGCGAGGTGCACTGCGAGGACTTTCACCCGATGAAGGGGCCGATGGTCACGCAAAGCCTGCAGTCGATCATCGGCACCGAGCCGCTGCACTGGCGGGGCGACCGGGCGAGCCTCTCGCACTTCAACGCGGCGTTCACCGGCCTGCTCGGCGGCGAGCGCGAGCTGACGGAGCAGGAACTGGCGGATCTGCGGGCGTTCCTGTCGACGATCAGGTACCCGGGCAACCCGAACCGCAACCTCGACGACAGTCTGAAGGGGTGGCTGGGGGAGGGGAGCCCGAGCTTCGGCGAGATCGTGTTCACCTCGGGCAACCACGATCGCAACGTGTTCAACTGCAACCGCTGTCATGCGGGATCGCTGGGCACGAACCAGTCGATCACTCCGGGCAGCGAGCTGGCCGGCGCGAGCATGAAAGTGCCGCAGCTCCGCGGGCTGTACAAGAAGAGCGGCTTCCGCAAGGATTCGTTCGACAACGACAGCGGCTTCGGCTTCGTCCACGACGGGCGTTTCGGCACGATTCCGGAGTTCCTGCACTTCGAGGTCTTCCGGTTTCCGATCGGGGAAGCGGGGGAGCAGCAGCGGAGGGATCTGGAGGCGTTTCTGCGGTCGTTTCCGGGCGACGTTCCGCCGGCAGTGGGGACGCAGGTCACGCTGGCCGCTTCGAGCGGCCTTGCGCCCGAGACGGAGTCACTGCTCGGCCTGATGCTGAGCCTGGCCGACGGCGGGAAGGTGGGGCTGGTGGTTCACGGCCGGGTTGCGGGCGTGCCGCGCGGGTACGCGTACATCGGGAGCAAAACCTTCCAGGCCGACCGTGCCGGCGAACAGATCGATGCGGCGTCCCTGCGGGCCCTGTGCGGCCCCGGCGCGGAACAGACCTGGACGGTGGTGCCGCTGGGCTCCGAGACGCGGATCGGCATCGATCACGATGGGAATGGCGTTTTCGATGGGGACGAAAGCCGCTGAGCACACACAGGAGGGGCAGCAGGCAGATGCCGCGCCCGGCCTCGTGCTCCGAGCCTCCTGTCGCTTAGATTGCCTGCCCGCCTATTGCAGCGGACGGGTGCAAAGTACTCCCGGCTACTGGCCGCAGTCCGGATCTGCCGATGTGACGGGTCCGGAGTAGCAGCGTTGAAACCGGCCCCAATCGTCCATGTCGATATCGCCGTCGCCGTCGAGGTCGGCGTCCTGGCAGCAGGGGTCGATCCAGGGGACGTTCGCGCCCGTCGAGCAGGTGTGCATCCGCGCGATGTCTAGAAAATCGACAAATCGGTCAAACGTCAGGTCGGCCGGGGGACGGTCATGGGCCAGATGCGCGCCGACGTGGTTGAGCACCGTGCAATGCAGGCACGCATCGACGCCGTTGCCGAAGACAACGTAGAGCGGGGCCGACGCGGCGATCGAAGTGTCGCTGCTGCGCAGGCGCAGCGTGAGCAGGTAGATCCCGGGGGTGGCCTCGATGCCGTCCTGACTGGCGGGGACGGCGTTGCCGTCGGAGCCGTGGAGGAAAAAGCTGGTATGCACGTGGATCGTGCCGCCGGCGCCGGCGAATTGCAGATTGTACCCTGCCAGAAAGCCGGTTCCTGTCCCGACAAACCGGTTCTGGCCGCCCAGCCGGATGCGGAGTTGTTCGCCGCTGGGCACGGGACCGAAGCTGATCGTGCCGGCCCCACTCCAGTACTTGAGATCGTCGAGCACATCGAACGCCAGCGCGCTGCCCTGCGGCAGGCCGCTTCCGCTCAATGCGCCGTAGCCCGGATCGTCGGTGAAAAACGGATCGAGCGGGTTGCCCTGGAACTGCCCGCCCCAGACGCGCGTGCCCGGCTCGACGACGGCCTGGCCGTTAAAATCAAACACACCCGTGACGATCTGACTGTTCTGGACGGTGACGCCGATGTCCAGGTGACCCTGCGGATCACAATCCTGAGCGCGGAGAATCGACGCATCCGCCAGAAGGACGGAAATGATGATCAACCGAGTCTTCATTTCGGACATGGCCTGCCTGCCTGAATAGATCCAGCTACCATCTTGACCGCACAGCCCGCAGAGGGAACTGCGAGTCTCAAATCTCCAATCTCAGATCTGTACTCTCTGAGTGCTCGGCGCCTCTGCGTGAGTTTTTTCATGGAGTCCTGGGATGCCCCTATGCCGTGGCTCCGGCGCCTTCGGCTACGCCTGTGCAGCCGGGTTGCGCTGTGAACCGCTCAGGCGGGGCGCTGCTGCCACACTGAGGGCGGCGCCGGCGAATGAGCGGTGGCCACAGACCGAATCCCAGGAGCATCAGGGCGCCCGGTTCGGGCACCAGGTTCTGCTGCACCCAGTCAATCGCGAGATCGTGGTCTTCTTCATCGACGCCGTGGTTGTAGACAAGCCAGAACGGCTCGGAATCCTCCAGCCCTCCAGTGCCGTGCAGCAGCATCGAGAGCAGGTAGATGCCGTCGGCGGCCGGAGGTGTGAAGTCGCCGTTGCTGCCCAGCAGTGTGATCTCCAGATGCTCGTGGAGCTGCAGGCCGGTCAGCGCGCCTGAGGCGGTGCCGAACGTGAACCCGGGCTTGGGCAGACTCTCGCCCGTACCCAGCATCACGCTCAGCGAGCCCTTTTCGATCAGCAGCGACTCACCGCCGGGAACCGGTCCGAATCCGGCTCCGTCCCAGAACTTCAGGTCATCCAGCAGCGAAAAACTGAAGCTCGTGCCGGCCGGGAATATCCCCGCCGGCGCCACCAGGCCGGGGTCCTCGGCGAAGTGCGGCTGGCCGGGTACCTCGCCGAAATCGTAGCCGAACTCACGGACCGGCGGCGCGACGACCTCCTCGCCCGGCGATGCATCAAAGTCGTAACCGCCGGTGACGATCCGGTCGCCGTCGCGCGTGATGAGCACATCCGTGTGCGCGGCGGCCATTGAACCGAGTGTCAAGGAAACACAGAAGCCGAACGAGAAAACACAACGCTTCATTTCCATTATCCTTTCACGCCCGCATGTACGGGCGGGTCATTGCTTTCCAGTCGTTGAATCAATACTTGCGACGAAACAGAAAGGGATCGAACAGATTGTGGTTCATATCCGTGTACACCTTCTGAAACTGGGCGGCTTCGGCATGGCCGTCGAGAAACCCGTACGGAGCGACCGAGAGCCTGTTCTGCTCGGGGCCGCCGTGGGCGTCGATCTGCACCTGCGTCGCCGCCTTGGCGGGCGGAAACGTGGTGTCCCACTCATAGATGTGAGGGTGCTCGGCGCCAGCGAACTCGCCCTGCATGGCCATGAACAGGAAATGCGCGATCCGCGACGGATTGGGAATCTTCTCGATCTTCGCCCACGAGACCGGCCCCGCCTCGCTGAGGATCACGGCCCCCGGGCTGTCCGGATGGGTCGGGTCCCAGTAGCGCGACGAAAGGAAGTCATTGATCCCATAGCTCGTCCGGCGGAACGGGTATTCTGTCGGCCGCTTGCCCGGCACAGGCACGCCCGCACCGCCCTGTGCCGCCGGCCAGTGCGGACTGTCGTCCACCGGCGAGCGGAGCATGAGCTTGTCGCGATAGATTTTCTGCATCGTCGCGAACCATGCGACCTGGCTGTCGGCCTCGTCACGGTGCCCCAATCCGGCCTGGATCAGGTAGCCGTTGTTCGAGGTCATATACAGCCAGTGGGCCTGCTCCATGCTCCTGATGTTGGTCAGGCACATGGTTCGCCGCGCGGCCACCCGTGCCCTGGTGAGGGCGGGCAGCAGAATCGCGACGAGCAGGGCGATCATGGCGACGACAACGAGAATCTCGATCAGCGTGAACGCACGCCGACCGGGCGCATGCCGGGCAATCATGGGATCTCATCCGTTTGTAGTGGCTATAACCGCTACAGGTGGCCGGACGGGTGCGTCGGCCGGCGCGTCGTGGTCTGCGCGCCGAGCCTTCGCCCGTGCGGACGTTCATTTCCCACTCTCAGGGGAGTGCAAACGGAGCTGAATCAGGCGGGGAAGGGAGGCGCCCGCGGCGAGACGGCTGGATTGAACGCTCTGGTAACGGGCGTCTGAGCGGCCGCGATCGCCAGCAGCTCAGATGACGCGCTGCCGGGCACAACCACCGGCGAATCACCGGACAGGGCCTTTGAGGAGGTTAGCAGATCATGGCAGACCGAGCACTTTTCCGTCTGGTGATGCTGGCCTTCGCTGTGCTGGTGCAGAATGAGCGCCAGACCGTTGGAGGCGGTCCAGAACGCGACAAGTGCCAGCAGATGGAGCGCGCGACGATGCATGGAGGACCCTTCGAGAGCTTACTGTACATCCAAAAACCGAAAAGTCAACCGGAAACAGCGTTGTTAAGGTTCTGGAGTGCCTGCGGGAGTGCTCGAGGCGAAGGACAGAAGTGTCAGTACGATCGGTGGCTGTTTACTGTCGTCAGACTGAGCACATTGCAGTTGGATACCTGCGGATTCTCGTACGTACTGCACGGGCGCGTTGTCGGGCGAGAGTGGGTCTGCCGGTGTGTGGTCGAGGTACGCCGGAACCAGCGTGTCGAGCGTGGGCGGGAAGTCTCCGTGGTCGGCCTGAAACTGCCAGAGCGCGAGGGCGACGGCGGTGAGGCGGCGGTTCGCCGAGGCGCGGAATGAGTTCTCGATGATGTCACCGAAGTTTGTGGCTAAGAGCCCGGAGAGGGGTCCCAGCTTTCGTGGCTCAGGCAGAACTGGGAGGGCGGCACGAGCTGTCGGCCAGTTGGGCTGGCGGCATGCCTGGATCACCTGTGTTTCGCGATGAATGAGCCTGGCCGCGTCCAGTTGAATGTGCGGCAGGAGCAACAGGTGCCACGAGCGTCTGATTGGCCCGACCGAAGGGTGGAGAAGGTTCGCCCCTTCACGTGCCGAAGTGATGCGCGCGATGACATCAAGCATCAGCGCACGCTCCAGCGCCAGACTATGTGCGACTTCTTGATGGCATGGTGTGTCTTCGAGCAGGGAGTCTATCGCCTTCCTGAGGTGCGTGCGCAGCTCGCGTGACCGTGCAATATCTGGTCCGGACTTCTCCAGAAGACGGCCGGCCGAGTCAACCATCTGCTGTCCAATGAGCGTCGACAGCAAAGGCCCCATCGTCCCCAGGCACCTGGCAAAATGCAGGAGATCGAGCGCTGCTTCGATCACTTCCTGATGCCGTCCAAATTGCTGGGCATCCAGACCCGCAAGGTGGATGAGTTTCCCGAGATCGGAATACGCCAAAAACGGAGGCGACCGGTTGATGTTCAATGCTCCCCAGTCGCAGTCGGACCGGGAGCGCGCCTGACGCACCAGCCCCCGCAGCCGCACTGTTCTGGCCAGCAGATCCTGAACTTCATTGGCGGGAGGTTGAGTGTCAGGGGGCCGCTGAACCGCTTTCCTGAGAAATCTGAGCTGTGCATCGGTGAAGGCCAACTGCGCGGCCGTGACCTTGAACAGGAGAGCGGCGTTTTCCTCATCAGGGACCGGTACTTGCCTGAATTCGCTCAGATAGAGCGGAATGCCCGGAATCCGAGCACGTTCGATTTCCGCGGCCAGCACCGAAGTGGCGTGGCGGCCCCACCACCAGCGGAGGCCTGCGACGATGGCGATGAAGATGCACACGCCCACGGCGGTGCGCTTGAGCCAACGCAGCCTGGGAGGCGGCGGAGGAGGTGTCGTTTGATCTGCGGTCGCGTCCATCCGGTCTGGAAGCTTACCCGAAGCCCCGTGGGAGGTCGTGGTCGCGCGGAGGGGCGTCGGAGCAAAGTGTTCGGCGGGGGCCGGAATGGGCGAAAGTGAGGAATTGAGTACAATGTTCGCCCATATGGCCGAAACCATCGAGCGTTCCGAAAGCGTTCCTTTTGCACCACCGGTCGACACCACCCCCGACGATCTGCCGCGGAGCATCGGCTTCTGGGGCGGGTCGGCGATCATGGTGGGGATCATCATCGGCAGCGGGATCTTCCGCACCCCCACCTCGATCGCCAAGGAACTGGGCAACCCGTACCTGATTCTGGTGCTGTGGTTCGTGGGCGGGCTGCTGTCGCTGTTCGGGGCGTTTACCTATGCCGAGCTGGGCACGATGTTCCCGCGGTCGGGCGGGATCTACGTGTACATCAACGAGGGGCTGGGCGAGATCCTGGCGTTCGTGTTCGGCTGGACGTACATGATGCTGGTCAAGCCGCTGGCGGCATCGGCGATCTGCATGGTCTTTTCCGAGCACTTTAACCATCTCTTCGGCCTGACGTGGGATCCGCGCATCCTCACGTGCATCACGCTGCTGGTTCTGACTGGCATCAACACGATTGGCGTGGGGATCGGGGCGGGGGTGGCGATTCTGCTGACCGGGCTCAAGACGGCGGCGCTGGCGGCGATCGTGCTGGTGGCGCTGGCGATGTCGCAGGGGGAGGCAGCCAACTTCGTGAGCGTCGCATCGCCCAGACCCTTCCTGATCGCGCTGGCCCCGGTGCTGGCCGCGGTGCTGTGGACGTACGACGGGTGGAGCGATGTCGCGTCAGTGGCCGGCGAGGTGCGTGAGCCGCAGCGGCTGCTGCCGCGGATCTTCATCGTCGGCACGGCCGCGACCATCGGGCTCTACGTGGCGGTCAACGCCGTGTACGTCTGGATGATCGGGCTCGAGCAGATGCGTCACGTGCCGACCGTCGCACCGCTGGTGATGGAGAAGCTGCTGGGCAGGGCGAGCGGCATCGTTCTGACGCTGATCATCATGACCTCGACACTCGGGGCGACGCACTGCTCGATCATCACCGGCGCGCGGGTGACGTTCGCGCAGGCGCGGGACGGGCTGCTTTTCCGGTTCCTGGGCCGCGTGCACGCACGCTATCAGACGCCGGATGCATCGCTGTGGCTGCAGGCGATTCTGTCGTGTGCGGCCGTCGTGCTGCTCAAGCGGTTCGAGAACATGATCGACAACTTCGTGTTCATGATGTGGATCTTCTACGGGGCGGCGGCGGTTTCCCTCATCGTGCTGCGGATCCGCCGGCCGGACCTGCCGCGGGCGTACAGGTGCTTCGGCTATCCGGTCGTGCCGGTCATCTTCATCCTCTCGACGGCCGGCATGACGGTGCTGTCGATCATCGAGTCGCCCTGGGCCAGGCTGCCGTGGCTGGGCCTGCTGCTGGCGGGGGTGCCGGCGTACTACCTCTGGAGACGCGTCCAACCCCGGCGGACGCCGCCCGGTTTCTGCAGCAATTGCGGCTATAACCTTACGGGGCTGACTGCTCCTCGGTGCCCCGAGTGCGGCCGCGCGTTCGGTCCGTCGTCGCTGAACGTCCACACGTCCTGATTGTCGCGATTGCGGCTTAAGAAGCTGTCATTTCCGTTGCGCTAAGCCCGGCATTTATGCCTGGTAATAGAGTCGCAGTTTGGTACGATCCCGGTTCACCGGGATGCTCCTCCCGGCTTGAGCCTGATTGGACGGGCTGAAGCCGCCGGTCGAGAAGCCCGCTGAAGCGGGCTCTTGAGGAACTGCTACCCAGCCCACCCCGGCATGAATGCCGGGGCTAGCGAGAGGGCCCGAAATGTCTCGCCGAAAGCGGCACAAGTGGCTGCAGGACTCACTGTCGGCAGGTGGCCTCCGCAGCGATACCCGGTCCCTGCATGCACGCCATGAACCACGCGAGGTCCTCGGCATCCACATCGGTATCGAAATCGAAGCGGGCATCCTGGCAGCTTGCGCCGGCGGGAATGTTCGATGCGGTCAGGCAGGCCTGGAGATGGCCGTAGTCTGACAGGTCGATGTCGTTGTCGTCGTCGTAGTCAGCATTGAACACCGGGAAGTGGCCGACGAACACCAGCTTGAATGCGTCGGCGTAAACGCGCTGGTGCCAGGTCGCGCTGGGGCGGCCGGTGACCGTCTCCTCGGAGACATCGATTGAGGCTCTTGCCGGATCCTGGCCCGGCGTGAACCAGTACTGGCCGAGCGACACCCAGGTGTCGGTGTTGGCGCCGGGCGTGCCCGTCGGAATCTGGTCCACGAGGCGGCCCGTCGCGCCCAGATGGTGGTTCACGGTGTAGCGGGCGCTGTAACAGTTCGCGCCAAGGCCCCAGGTGGCGAAAACTTCGTATCGCCCGGCGAGCGGAATAACCGGCGAGACCAGCGCATGCTCGCTGCCCGGGTTCGGCAGCACATAGTCGATATATCGGCTGCCCGTCCCGCTTAAGCCCGGCGCCGCACTCTTGGCCACACTGTTCAGCCAGTTGTTCGATTCCACATATGCTGGCGGCGGGAGAACGGCGCCGCCGGCGTCGCGCACCTCGATGATGATGTCATCCGGGGGTAGCGTGTTCAGCAGGAATCCGCAGATCTGCGCCATCAGCGCCTGTCGCGTCGGCAGGTGCGTGATGTTCTCGAACGGAAAACCGAGATTCACCACCCGGAACGCCCCGCTGTACTGCACGCCCGCCACCCCGGCCGGCGTGCCGTTGCTTGAAATGTATGTCAAGTTTGCCGTGCTGCCGCCCATCGGCGCGATCACGTCGGGAAAGCCGGCGATCATCCACGTCGGATGGAAGTTGAGCAGATCGACTGGCACCGATGCGAAGATCCCGCCGACCGGGGCGACGACCTCCGTCCCCGCGTCGTCGGCCACGTAATCGGCCTTCAAATAATTGTTGTAGAATGCGCGGTCGGCCGCATTGCCCTGTGCATCGAGATCCCAGCCGATCTCCGCCCCGGAGAGGAACAGGTTTCCGCCCGCGTTGAGGTACGCCTGCACGTGTGTCTGCTCGGTCGAGGTGAATGTGGAATCGACGGTCGACTCTTCACCGAACATCCAGAGCACGGCCGGATAGTCGCCCAGCGGCATTGCGCCCGACTGCACTTCCTCATTCGCGCAGCACTCGAACCCCACGGTGGCCGGCAGCGCGTCGGCCAGATCAATCAGAAACCGATGATTGGCGGCCTCGGGGTTCTCGCTCTGCGTCGTCCATCGGTCGTTGCCATCGACCAGCAGCACGCGCGGCGCGTTCTGAAGCAGGCGCAGCCCGTACGTGTCGGAATCCCTGCTCTCGCCGTAGGCATTCGCGGCCCGGACCATGAAGCAGCAATTCTGGCCCGCGGGCAGGCCGCTGACCGTTGCAGAAGTGTTCAGGACGTTCGTGTACGTCGTCCAGACGAAGCCGGTTGCGCTCTGATAGAGGTGATAGCTCGTCGCACCGCTGACGGACGTCCACTCCACGGTCGCGGACTGCCCGTCTGCGCCGGCCCGCACGCGCCGCAGCGTCGGGACTGGCGGGACCGACCCTGCCAGGTTGTTGATGTTGCCCGCCAGCAGCTCGGCCGCGTCGTCGATCGCCGCTCGCGCCTGGGACTGGCTGAAGCCGATGTCATTCATGAGGAATGTGAAGAGATACCGCCGGTGATCGACCGGGTTGACGACATAACCCGAGAGGCAAATAGTGTCACTGAGCGTTCCCGTCTTGGCGTGCACGCGCCCGTACGCCGGCCCGCTCGTGAAGCGGCTGCTGAGCGTTCCGTCAACCCCGCCGATGGGCAGCAGCGAATTGAACATCCAGCCGACGGGCAGATTAAGCATCGTCCGCGTGAGGCCGAGTGCCTGGTTTGCGCTGACGAGCCCGCACAGCCCCGAGCCGCACGAGATGGAGCTTCCGCTCATGCTGATGCCGTGGGAGGCCAGGAAGTCCTTAACGACGCTGCCCCCGGCCGAGCCGGTGTTGGTGCCACTGATCTCCCACCCGATGTGCCGCAGAAGGGTGTCAGCGTAGTCGTTCTGACTCGGTTTCATCAGGTCGCGGCAGGCCTGAGCGAGCGGGATCGAGCGCCACTCGGTCATGAAGACGCCTGCCGGGCTGAAGCCCGTAGACGTGGCCGTCGCGCTCGCGCTGATGCCCGCCGCCACCAGCGCATCGCGAAATGCATTCGTCGCAGCGGTCAGCGAGTTGTTCTGTTCGTACAGCATCTCGCCGTAGCCGCGGACGGTGCCGCTGACGCCGCGCAGCCCCATCGCATGGAGCCTGCGGGCCAACTCGTCGAGTGGAAACCGCGCATTGCCGGGGTAGTAGTCGGTGGACCAGGTGAAGTCGTGGTCGCCCAGCAGGTTCAGGTCGCCCTGCAGAATGCCGTTCGGGTCGATGCTGCCGTTCCGATAAACGCGCGTGATGAACTGGTGGTCCGCCCCCAGCCGGGCGAGGGCGGTGCCGACGGTGAACGATTTCATCACGGAGGCCGGCTTTTTGACGGTGTCCGGGTTACGCGTGTAGTAGACGACACTGCCGTCCTCGTTTTCGACGCGGGCGGAGATGCTGTGCGGCGGCAGGGCATCAAAAATGGCGTCGATCTGCTGCTGGAGCGTTTGAGCTGCGCTCAGTGCGGGGGCCAGCAGTACGAGCGCGGCCGCTCGCAGCAGCCATCCCATCTCTGATCGTCGCACCGGCACGTTCCTTCCCCCCGTGATACGGAGTCAGCACGTCCTGACCATGATAACATCGAATAGGGGTGACTCGAAGAAAAGGACTGCTCACGGGGCTGGGGTGGTCGTCCCGTTTTCTGGGGGCGGAGTCAAGCGGACCGGCCAGTCGCAGCTCAGGCAGCGGGCCTGGTCGCCTGAGGTCCAGAGCATCACGGCCTTGTCCTTCTGGGAGCCACCGGGAGCATCTGGTGGAAGTATGAAGGTGAGCTCCCCCGGTGTCCGCCAGGCCGGGACGTGGGGGGGAAGATCCTTCACCGCCTTGACCACCGGGGTGACTTCTCCCGTCGCGAGCTCCAGGACGACGATGCTGCCGTTTTCAGCCTCGCTGCCCATGACGGCCACGCGCTTCTGATCCGGACTCAGCTCGAAGAAGCCGAGCTCGATTCCCTTGGGGAGCCCGGCTTCCGCATCGCGAGGAATCACGCGCGTCACGCCCGGCTGCCGCTCCGGGTCGACGACGAACAGCAAGGCGCGCTGCGGCATGTCCTTGACGGCCGTCGGCAGCGTCACCTCGGCCGCTGAAAACAAGATGCGCCCGTCGTTCAGGCAGCGCACCTTCATCTGCGGAAAAAAGATCAGCCCGGCCAGGTCCTGTGCATCGCCGAACGTCTCCCTGATGCGGCCTTGTGCGTCGCAGACCTCGCGCCGGCTGAGTGTGCCGAGCCGCAGGGCGTCGCCGTGCAGCTCGCCCCCGTTGCCGTAGACCAGCGACTTTCCATCGACCGACCAGTCAGGCCAGTTGGAGGTCGATTCTGCGACCATGCGCCAGTCGCCGTCCTCCATGGCATGGATCAGC
Source organism: uncultured Planctomycetales bacterium (assembly GCA_964591605.1). Lineage (GTDB taxonomy): Bacteria > Planctomycetota > Phycisphaerae > UBA1845 > PWPN01 > CAYLLT01. Next base: position 9,916 of record CAZQEN010000056.1, on the reverse strand, counting down.
AGCCGTCCGGAGCCCTCGACGCCGGATTCCACGATGGCGAGCGTCTGCCCCCGCGGCGAGATGCGCACATCCTCGATCCCATCGATGCGGATGCCGATCACGGCCCGCGGCTCGGGCTTGTGGTCGACCAGCTCGAAGATCTGCACGACCTGCAGTGTCACGGACAGCTTCTGCAGCTCGCTCCACCTTTTCTCCCCCAGGTGGTCGGCCAGGCCTTCCTGACGATGGTCCCGGACGTAGAGAATGAGTGCCGCCAGCTCACCACCGGTCAGCCCCTCAGCCGTCTTCGGCTTGAATTTGTCCCAATCGCCCTGGTGGGCGAGGACTTCCGCCCGGAGGCGGTCGGCCAGCGCGATCAGGGTTTTCTGACGCGCGGCGTCGAGTCCCTCGGTTGCGGCCTCCCAAGTGGGGGCCGGCCGGTCGCGCACGGCCACAAACCGCCGCGAGTCGGGCAGCCATGCGACCAGCTTGACGCCCTCCAGCGAGTGATCGAGGAGCTTTCCCTGCGCATCCGCGAGCACCAACTTGTCCTGCGCAGCGACGGCCAAGTACTGCCCGTCGGGCGACCAGGCCAGCCGGGTCGAGACGCACTCGGTGCCTGTGCAAATCACGACGGCCGCCAGGAGTGCACCGCAGGTCCAGCGTTTCATGATGATTCTCCCACCTTCGGCACGACGAGAGGCGATTGCCAGATCACGCGCGGCGAGGGCCTGACCTGCCCGGTGCTCGTTCGCTCGTAGAGCCTGCGGACCGACCAGAAGCTCTCCTGGGCGGCTTCGAAGGTCGAATCCTCCGGATTCATCACGACCGCGTGGCGATCGGGCGAAGCGGGCGTGTTGCGACTGGTACGCCACCATAGCCCGCCCATGCCCAGACCGATCAGCCAGCACGCGGCCAGGCCCGTGATGCGCCAGGCCAGCATCGACCGGCGGTGCCTCATGCCGGCCGACATCAGGCGCGCCCGCGGAAATGCCGGGAGGGGCGATTCACGATCGCCCTCCAGCGCCAGCCCGGCGAGCTGTGTCGTCGCCGCCCACCGCTCCGCCTCGGCGGCTGCCGCCGGCTGCTCGGCCAGGTATGCGTCGAGCAGGGCGGCCGTATCCGGTGGCATCGTCCCCAGCGCTCGATCCAGCAACAGCCGTTCCATGGTCTGTGCGTCCATGACAACCTCACTCATGTTCCAGGTGTTCGCGGAGCGTCCTGACGGCATGGTGCAGCCGCGATCTGACCGTACCGATGGGAATCTGCAGCACGTCGGCAATCTCTTCGTAACTGAGGCTGTCGCGCAATCGGAGCTCCAGGGCTTCGCGCTGCCCCTCGGGAAGCGTACGGATCGCGTTGCGCATCGCCGAAAGCCGCGGATCCTCCTGCGTGGTCGTCGCCGCGAGATTCTCCGGCAGGCTCGTCGTCCGCCGGCGCCGGCGCAGGGCGCTGATGGCGAGGTTCCGGGCGATCACAAAGAGCCAGGCCTGCGGGGAAGCGGCGTCGGTCAGGCGATCCTGACGGCGCATCGCCTGGATGAAGGTCTCCTGCAGAAGATCTTCCGCCGACTCCGCGTTGCCGGTCATGCGGCGCAGATAGCGCAGCAGCGAGGGCCCGTGGGCCTCGTAGAGGGTCTGCAGTTGGGCGATCGGCTCGTGCATGGGCCGGCTGGCCGTCCCTTCAGGTGGCCGCTCAAGAGTAAAGTCGCGGGCGGGCGGGGGAAAGTTCACGTGAGGACACGCGATCCATGGCCCGCTATGGCGCGACCTGCGTGGGGATGACGGCGCTGCCGATGTAGGCCAGCATGCCGTCCCGCAGATTGATGCTGAGGTCGCCGCCAACGGCCCAGATGCCGCCGTCGGGATCGACCCAGACGGTGTGGAAGTCCCGCTGCGTGTTGAAGCCGGTTTGTTGGAGCTGCCAGCCGCCGGGCTGGCGGAGCAGGAGGCTGGCCTCCACGCCGACGGCGACGGCCGGAGCGGTGTGAGGCACGAAGACGCCGATCATCCGGGGGGTGCCCGCGGGGGCAACGTTCGTGAAAGCGGTGCCGCTTTGCTCCAATATCACTCCCTCGGCGAAGCCGCCGGTGGCCATGGTCAGGGCCGCGCTGCCGTGAATCGTGATCAGGGTGTGCGTGGTGCCGCTGGGGATGATGGACCACGCGGCGCCGTCGAAGTGCAGGAGGAGGCCGAGCCGGCCGACCGCATACACGTCGTCACGCGAGCGTCCCCACACCTTGTAGAGGGTTGGAACCCCTCCTGGCATGACCGCGGCGAGGTCGACGACGGACCAGGCAGTGCCGTCGTATCGCCAGATCACGCCGCCGTGATCGGGCTGGTCTTCATCTCCGCCGACCGCCCACAGATCATCCGCGCCCGTGCCCCACACGCCGTAGATGGTCTGGCCGCCGGGCGTGGGGAGCTGCTCGAATCTCCGGTTGGAGGGGGTGAACCGGACGACTTTGCCGGCCGTGCCGGCGAGATAGAAGGCGCCGTCGATGGGCACGACGCTGATCCACCAGAGATGTCCGGTCAGCCCTGTCTCGAGGCGCCTCCACTGTTGTCCATCAAACGCCAGAACGTATGGACCCAGGCCGTCATCCGGATCAGCGCCGACGGCGTAGACCTCGTTCGCAGACGTTCCGGAGATGGAGAGCAGCGCGGCGTTGAGGCCGTGGAAGACCATCTGAGGGCCGCCGGCGGTATGGTCCGTCGGCGCCGGGCAGCCAGCAGGGTAGAGGAGGCCTAAGCCTGCTAAACACATTAAGGTTCGTTTACCCGTCATTGTTGGCTTTCGGTTATCGGTTGGGGTTGCGCGGCTTGAATTCACTCGAGCCGCGGCGACATCGCACAAACCCCTCGCTTGCGCTTCGGGCTCCATCTGACCGGACTCACGCAGACCGGAGGAACATCGAGCGAAGCCCCGCTGGCGCTTCGGGCTCGATCGCGGCAGTCGCCCACGGGCGTCGGACCGGCAGCCGCACGCGAGATGCACCGCGGACCGAAATACGCGCTGCCCCGGCCCCACGTTCAGGTCTGGGCCGGCGGGGCAAAGGGATCGCCACCCGAGTCACCGTCACTGTCGCTATCGCCGGTGTTGCCCGGCCGCAGGATTCCGTTGAGGGTGTCGAGTGTCAGGTCGCTGATGAAGCGTGATACGCCGTCGGTGACGGCGCCGCGGGTGACGATGGAACAGCTCTGATGGTTGGGGAGAATGCCGGTGGCCAGCAGCGTCATAAGCCACAGCAGCCGGATCCATCCCCGCTTCGCGCCCGCCCGAATCATTTGGCCGCCTCCGGAGCCATCCACTCCTGCTCAGAACTTGAACTGGTATTGGACAAACAGCAAACCCGCCTCGTCGCTGCCAGGGACCATGTGATCGATGAACGCCCCATTCCAGAAATGGGAGTATCCGAAGAGGAGGCTGGAATGGCTGGTCAGCCTCCACTCGGCGAGCAGGTCCAGCTCGCTGCCCAGCTCGCGTCCATGGTGCCCGAAACGGTCGCGGAGCACAGGAATCCCGCCGGCATTATAGAACGCATCCGTGCCTTCGTGCAGCCAGAAAAGGTGGAAGAGCGCCGTCAATTTGAGCTTTTCGGGGACGGGCCAGATGTCGCCGGTAATGGTGGCGCGCTGCACGTTCTGGCGGCCCACCAGGTCGGGGAATGACAGACAGGCCTGATCATAGGGAAAAAGCTGGTCCCATGTGCCGACTCGACGATCAAACGGGTCGTCATCGCCGGTCTCAAACCCCAGGCCGATGCTGATGCGGGGCTGGGTGACGTGCGGATAGGTGTAGCCAGCGTCGGCCTCCCAGAGCCACGCGCCCACGGAATCACCGGCCCAGCGTCCCCACTGGCCGGCCACTTCCGTGTCGTAGTCAAACGGCGGCGACTTTCCCCAGAAGCGGGCACCCATCGTATAGGTGGACCGACCCCCTGCATGATCGTTCGGATTGACCGCGTGATCCGATCGATCGACGCCCAGGAAATAGGTGTCGATGCCGTGGTCTTTCCAGGGGCGCAGGGTGCTGTAGACGCCGTAGAAGTTGTAGTCATCGTTCCAGGAGTCCAGTTGCGTGCGTTTCACCTCGACCGGCCGGACCCAGAAGGCGTCGATGTCCCACAGGTCGCTGGTGTAGAGGAGTTTGATGCCGTCGAAGGCCCGGCGGTTGGATACCCATTCGAAGGGGCCGATGAGGCGGGCGTGGCCGTAGGCGAGTTCCTGGCGACCGATGCGAAGCGTGAGGGGGATGTCTTCGCCCAGGAAACGCAGATCGCCGAAGAGCTGGTGGATGTCGCCGTGGTCTTCCTGGGTGGGCTGGAACGGGCCGTCCTGGTCTTCGACGTGCGTGAACATCCCTTCGAGAAAGACGCGAAAGAGCTTGCCGTAGCGGACATTCGCGTGGGCGAGCCAGCGGTAGTTCTGCTGCGTGTTGGCGGTGCGGTCTTCGAGTCCGAAGGTGGGATTGGTCCGGTTCTCGACGCGGAGGCGGTATTCGCCGCCGAAGTCCGCCCGCCAGCGGCCGCCCAAATCCATGTTCTTGAGATTCAAGAGCCAGTCGCGCTCTGGTTCCGCGGCGGGAGCGGTGGCCGGCTGCTCAGGTGCGGGTCGGGTGGCGGGAGACGGCGACGGATCGAGGAAGCTGTAATCCTCGTTGTAACGCAGGCGAGACTCGCAGCGGGAGGCGTCGCAGTGGCTCAGGTAGCCGGCGCCGGCGGGGGTTAACTCAAACAGCCTCAACGCCTGCGACGGGATCGGACGAGGGGCGAGGAAGGGAGCGGGCTGGGTGGCCGCCGCCGGCTGTGTCGCGGGTTGAGCGGCGGCGACGGACGCCGGGCAGACAAAGAGCAGCAGGCGGGCAGCCATGGTCGATGGAGAGCGAGGTGTTTCGGCGGCTGGGTGCGTCATGAATGGAGGGACATGTTAACCGATCTGCGGACTTGCAGCCTGCGATCATCCGCGGAGAGGTTTGTCCTCGTCTCGGAGCGCTTTGCAGTCTCTATTGCGTTTGAGAATCTGCGGCGGGAGAGAGTTCGTTGATGAGGCCCCAGAGGATAGTTATACTCAATCCTCGTTCGGCCGTTCCTGTATTCAGCAATTGTTCATGGTAACGATGGGACGCCCTCGGGGGGAGTTCGATCTCATGCGGACGTCAGTGCGATGCATCTGTATGTCCTGGGGTCGGACGGTCGTGGGCCTGGGAGCGGCGGGGGTTCTGGCGGCGTGCCTGGGTGGATGCCCGCAGGATGCACCGGATAATGGCGGCTCGCAAGCGCCTCCGGCCGCCCGTGAGCTGGAGATCGGCGTCATCGACGGGGGGACCTATCACGAACTCTCGGAGGGCGAGAGTGTTCCCGTGGTGCGCGGCTCGCAGGGTGGCATCCATATCGACGTGTCGCTGATTCTGCGCGGGTTTCCGGCTGCCGACGAGTACCTGATCACGCAGCGGGGCGTTTTGCAGGATACAGGCGAGGAGGTTTCGCCCGAGTCGCGGCTGCTCGCACCGTTTTTCGTGAACGGAGACGGTGATCGGCAGCGCGACGGGCAGCGGGTGTTTCTGCAGGGGACGCAGAGTACGGTGCGCGGGCGTCAGGCACGTCTGACGTTCACGGTGGCGGATTTTGTGGACCAGAACATCAGCGCATCGGCCAGCGTGGTGGTGACGTTCGTGGACGCGCCGTTGTGAGCAGCGGGATCAGGCGGTCCCGCGGGTGCAGGGGCGCCCTCGGACACCGTCAGCGGCGGGGGACCGACGAAGGGGCAGCGTCATGAAATCTCGCAGGTGGTCAACCATTGGAGGCAGAGGCTCCTGGAGAGGCTGGATCCTGGCGGTCGGATCGGCTTGTCTTCTGCCCGCATTGCTGGGCAGCGGATGCCCACTGTGCGACCACGGGCAGCACACCGAGGTGCAGGCGTATATCTGGTCCGTGTCGGCCGAAGCGCCCGGCGCCGCCCTGCTTTCAGTGCACGGCACATCCGCCCGCAACGTCTATGCCGTCGGGGCGGATGACAGCACGGGGCCGCTGGTGCTCCACTGGGACGGCGAGGCGTGGTCGCGGCTGGCGACAGGGGTGCGCGGCGATCTGTGGTGGGTGTACGCGTTTGAAGACGCTGTCTTCATGGGCGGCTCAAATGCGAACATCCTGCGATACGCGGGCGGCTCGTTTGAACGCATGAGCACGCCCGGACTCGGCAAGCACACGGTGTTCGGCATCTGGGGCTCGTCACCCAGTGATGTGTATGCGGTCGGCGCCGAGGCCGGCCGGAACGGATTCATCTGGCATTACGACGGCAACACATGGGCGGAACTTCCGCTGCCGGCGGATACGCCACAGGATGAGAACCACGACGTGCCGCAGTTCTTCAAGGTCTGGGGCACATCGGCGGCGGATGAGTGGATCGTCGGCCAGCGCGGGGTGATCCTGCGGGGCAATCGGGCCGAGGGGTTCCGGCTGGTGCCTTCGCCGAGCGACGACTTCCTGTTCACGGTCCATGCGGAGGGCGAACGGGTGATGGCCGTTGGCGGCAGTGCGTCGGGCGTGCTGCTGGAGCTCGACGGGGGCGTGACACGGGTGCCGGTGGATGCCGCGCCGCTGCTGCAGGGTGTGTGCGTGTCGGACTCGGGCGAAGTGTGGGCCACCGGGGCAGGGGGGAGCATCTATCGAGAGGGCTTGGGGGGCTTCACCCAGGAACAGACCGGCATCACCCGGAATATCGAATCGCTTCATGCCGTGTGGGTCGATCCCGATGGGGGCGTGTGGACTGTGGGCGGCAAGGTGCTCACCACGCCGCTGAAAGAGGGCGTGCTGCTGTACGGCCATCCAGGTGCGGCCGCCCCCCCGCTGATGATGATACCCGATCCGAGCCTGTCGGTGGTGAACACGTGCCCGGCACACCTGATCGATACCGAGCCGGCCGGTTCGATCGCCAGGCGATGGAATGAGCAGATCCTGAACGCCATCCGGCGTGATATCCCGCGACCCACCGTGCATGCGCGTAATCTGTTCCACCTCTCGGCGGCCATGTGGGACATCTGGGCAGCGTATGACGACACGGCGGTCGGGTATCTGGTGCGGGAGCGGCGCACCGGCGCGGACGTGGCGGCAGAGCGGGAGGAGGCGATCTCCTACGCCGCTTATCGGCTGCTGTCGCATCGCTACGGTTCGGCCGTCGGCGGAGCCGTGTCGCTTTCGTGCTTCGCGTCATTCATGCAGGCGCTTGGTTATGACACCACCATCACCTCGACCGAGGGCGACTCGCCCAGCGCGTTCGGGAACCGTGTCGCGCAGACGTATATCGACGCTTTTGCCAACGACGGGGCCAACGAACAGAACAACTATGCCGACCCGACCGGATTCAAGCCGGATTCCGTGCCGCTCACGGTGGATGAGCCAGGTTCCGGTACGCTGAACCCGCTGGTGTGGCAGCAACTGGTGCTCGCACAGGCGGTGACGCAGAACGGCATTCCCGTGGGGGCGGGCGTGCAGGGCTATATTGGCGGGTATTGGGGGCAGGTGACGCCGTTCGCGATGGTGCGGGCTGCGCCGGGGCTGCCGTACTTTAACCTGGCAGGGCCGACGACGCTGAACGATGACCTGGTGGATGCGACTGTCGAGATCATCCGGAAGTCAGCGGAACTGGACATTGACGATGGCGTCCTCATCGATATCTCGCCGGGCGCTTACGGCAACAACCCGCTGGGCACGAACAACGGCGCGGGGCACGGCGTGAACCCGGTGACCGGGCTGCCCTATGAGCAGAACGTGGTCAGGCGGGGCGATTTCACGCGAGCGCTGGCTGAATTCTGGGCTGACGGGCCCGCATCGGAGACGCCGCCGGGGCACTGGAACACGGTGGCGAACGATCTGGCGGACACGCCGGGATTCGAGCGGCGGTTGTTCGGGACGGGCGAGGTGCTGGACCCACTGGCGTGGGATGTGCACGTGTACTTCGCGCTGAACGGCGCGGTGCACGATGCGGCCATTGCCGCCTGGGAGCTCAAGCGCCTTGATGTGTCGTCGCGGCCGATCACGCTGATCCGGACGCTGGCGGCGTTTGGCCAGCGAACGGACCCTGCCGGCCCTTCTTATCATCCCGATGGGCTGCCGCTGGTGCCGGGGTTGATCGAAGTGATTACCGCAGACACCGCGGCGCCGGGCGGGCGCCATGCACATCTGGCCCGTTATGTGGGCGAGATCGCGGTGCGATCCTGGCGGGGCGAACCGGGCGACCGCAAGACCGAGGTGGCGGGCGTCGGCTGGGTGCGGGCGCTGGACTGGATCGCGTATCAGCGGCGGACGTTCGTGACGCCGGCGTTCCCGGGCTTCGTTTCCGGGCACAGCACGTTCAGCCGCAGCGCCGCCGAAGTGCTGACGCTGCTGACGGGCAGTCCGTACTTCCCGGGTGGACTGGGCGGCTACACGATTCAGCCGGGTTCGCTGACGAACGAATACGGGCCGAGCACGCCGGTGACGCTGCAGTGGGCGACCTACTATGACGCAGCGGACCAGGCGGGGCAGTCGCGCCTCTGGGGAGGGATTCACATCCGGAACGATGACTTCGGAGGGCGCACGATCGGGTCGCAGATCGGGATTCAGGCGGTGCAGTTCGCCCGCGGATTCTATGAGGGCACTGCGGCCGGTCCGGGGGGGTGAGAAAGTGAGTTCACGCCGGCCTGGTTGCGTTTTCACGGAGACCGACGCGGGAAAGGATTACCGTCCCGGCGCGCCGGGGCTCGCACCAGCGGATAGAGCCCGAAGCGCCAGCGAGGGGTTCACGTGATGGTCACGCCCGCCTGCAAACCCCTCGCTCGCGCTTCGGGCTCAATCAGACCCACTCGAAGCCGAAGAGTTCGGCCGATCGCATCTGGAAGGAGAGGGTGACGTGCCGGCCGACGGCGTCGGCGGGCAGGTCGGGTTGGCCCTTCCAGGTGACCAGGTGGCCGAGGTTGTCGCCGATGATCGAGTCGCAGTCGGATGTGGCGTGTCCGCCCAGGCCGGAGAGGCCGACGCGGATTTCGCCGGCGCGGGCGACGCGGGCGTTGAGCTTGAGCTGCCGGCCGGTGACCTGGATGGGGAACGTGCGGAAGCTGCCGGCGGCCTGGGCCGTGACGGCGACCAGGCGCCCGCGCGGCCAGATGCAGTATCCGCCGTTGCCTTTGATGACGCCGGGCCAGCGCGGGTATTTGTGCGGGTGGTCGGTGGCTGAGTAGGGGATCGCGACGCGGTCGCCTTCGAGCGGGATCATGCCCTTGCCGGCCACGAGCCAGCCCTCGTCCCAGCTTCCGGCCGGGCCGGATTCGAGCACCGGGCCGCCGGGCACGCGTTCCCAGTGAATGCCGTCGAGCGACGAATGCAGGTGGACCTCGGAATCCTGCGTGAGGCGGCGGTAGAAGACCGGGAACATCAGATGATGCTCGGGCAGGCCGGGGTAGTTCGTGCGGGCGTTCGTGTAGACATCCCAGGAGAGCGGATCTTCGAGCCGCGGCCAGACGATGGGGTTCACGGGCGTCCAGTGATAGAAGTCGTCGGATTCGGCGCGGGCGATGAGCCGGCGCTGCATCCAGTAGAGCCGGGTGTAGAGCACGTATTTGCCGAGCCAGGCGTCGTAGTACACGGTGTTGTCGGTGTCGCCCATGTGGATGGTGAGCGGCTCGGGGATCTGCTGCCAGTGGAGGCCATCCGGCGAGACCATTCCGAAGAGGCAGTATACTCTTTCCGCGTTGATGCGCACGTCGCGGTGGCGCGGGTGGATTTGCCGGTAGCGCCGCCACAGTTCGTCCTGGCCGGCCAGCACGCGGGCGTTGTAGAGGCACTTGTATCGCTCCTGCGGCGGGCCGTGCGGGTCGATGAAGAAGTGCTCGCCGTCGATGCCGGTGACGGGCGGCGGTTTGACGACGCTGCCCTGCTGCCATTCCCAGGCGAAGCCGTCCT
>CAZQEN010000055.1:0-28288 GCA_964591605.1 uncultured Planctomycetales bacterium | reverse complement strand
GGCTTTTGTATGCCGCTGGAGGGGATGCCCCCTGGAGCGGCGGCGCTGTCGGGGAAAAGCGTCAGTTCGAACAGTTCGGAGCCGCGGCCAGGCCCGATCCGCTGTAGCATCGCTGCCACAGTCCGAAGTCCGTCTGATCCACATCGTTGTCGGCGTCATAATCGGCCATCTGGCACGTGGGCGTTCCGCTGTGCGGCACCTTCTCGCGTGAGATGCAGGAGCGGAGGGTGTCGAGATCGGACAGGTCCACGTCGCCGTCGTGGTCGAAGTCACCGCGACCGCTGGAGCAGCCGCCGGCGTCCACGAGGGCGCCGGGAACCGAGCCGGGGCAGGCGTCCACGCAGTCGACAATGCCATCACCATCACTGTCGGCGTCGGACAGGCCGCAGCCGCAGCTTCCGGGGGCGGTCTTGAGCGGATCGCCGGGGCAGGCGTCGTTGCAGTCCGGTGTAGCGTCGTTGTCGGTGTCGGTATCCGGCACGCCGCAGCCGCAGATGCCGGGTGATGTCTTGTCCGGATCGTCCGGGCACTGGTCGATCAGAGGCGAGGCCGTCCCGGTCATGTCCACGCGCAGGGCGGTCGGGTTGGCGTCCGGATCAAGCGGAAAGAATGCGTTGTTGACCACGATGGTGATGGTGTTGAGGCCGGGCAGGAAATCACTGTCGATGGTAAAGCTCGCCCAGGTGCGGAAGCTCGCCTCGGGTCCGAAGACATACGGACGAAAGGCCTTGCTGACGCCGTTGAGAAACAACTCGCCCGAGTCGTCCATGGCCCACTGGCCGGTGATGAGGGCGGTCTGCGGGTCAAAGCCGGTCAGATCGAAGGTCGTCTGATAGACGTAGTTGGCCTGGTCGCAGTCGAAGGTCGGCGTGCTCTCACAGAAGCCGTCAGGGACATTGCCGCCGGCATCCGCGCGAGGGCCGATCCATCGGCTGGTCGAGGTGTTGGGAACGTAGTCGTTCTGGATGGCATAGGTGCTGGAGTTGATGGTCCTGGCGATAGGGCCGGGAAAATCGGGATCGGGGCTGGATATGAGCTTGTAGTGCGGATCGATTGCATGATTGCCCAGAGCGACATGAGAGTCGTCGACGCCGGTGCTGTAGAGGGTCAGAATGGGATCGGCCTGCACGGTCGCCCCCAGCACCGCCGCGAGCAGGGCCGAGGTGGTCCCGCGGTGCACCCTGTGCCCGTTCATCCGTCTCTCTCCGTCGTATCATCAGCGTCCGGGGCGGCGCCTCGCCCCCGCCCGGACGGCTCCCGATGCCCGGCCCATTGATGGCCGGTGAATACCTCTTCTCAACGCTCCGACCGTTGAGAGGCCTCTTTCCCCAACCGCATCGTTGATGGAGCCCGCGGCCCGAGCGTGCGCCCGCTCGCTGCCGTCAGGCTGCCTGACATGGCGGCACCCGATCCGAACCGGCATCAGGCGCTCGAAAACACCTCAGTTGGCACAGCTCGGATTCTCCGGATTGCCCGCACCGCTGTAGCATCGCTGCCACAGTCCGAAGTCCGTCTGATCCACATCGTTGTCGGCGTCATAATCGGCCATCTGGCACGTGGGCGTTCCGCTGTGCGGCACCTTCTCGCGTGAGATGCAGGAGCGGAGGGTGTCGAGATCGGACAGGTCCACGTCGCCGTCGTGGTCGAAGTCGCCGCGACCGTTGGAGCAGCCGCTGGTGTTGACGATGGCCCCGGGCACCGAGTTGGGGCAGTCGTCGTTGCAGTCGGGAACATGATCGCCATCGGCGTCGGCATCCGGCACGCCGCAGCCGCAGGCGCCCGGAATGACCTTGCCCGGATCCGCGGGGCAGGCGTCGATGCAGTCGGCGACGAGATCGCCGTCGGTATCCGTGTCGGGATTGCCGCAGCCGCACTGGCCGGGCGCCGTCTTGAGCGGATCGCTCACGCAGGCGTCATTGCAGTCGGCCGTGCCGTCGCTGTCGGTGTCGGTATCGGGCACGCCGCAGCCGCACTGTCCGGCGGCAATCTTGAGCGGGTCGTCGTCGCAGGCGTCGTTGCAGTCGGCGGTGCCGTCGCCGTCGGTGTCAGTGTCGGGCACGCCGCAGCCGCACTGGCCGGCCGCGAACTTGAGCGGATCGGCGGGGCAGCCGTCGACGCAATCGGCCACGCTGTCGCCGTCGGTGTCGGTATCAGGGTTGCCGCAACCGCACTGTCCGGCCGCGACCTTGAGCGGATCATTGACGCACACGTCAATGCAATCGGCGGTGCCGTCGCCATCGGTGTCCGTTTCGGGGTTGCCGCAGCCGCACTGGCCGGCCGCCGTCTTGTTCACATCGTTGGGGCAGCCGTCCTGGCAGTCGAGTACGCCGTCGCCGTCGCTGTCGATGTCCAGGCCCTCGCATTGGTCGATGCAGTCGGGCACGGTATCGCCGTCGCTGTCGACGTCTGAGACGCCGCAGCCGCAGACGCCGGGTATCGTCTTGGCGGGATCGTTCGGACAGCCGTCGAGGCAGTCCGCGGTCAGATCGCCGTCGGCATCGGTGTCGGGGTTGCCGCAGCCGCACTGGCCGGGCTCGATCTTGAGCGGGTCCGTGGGGCAGGTGTCGGCGCAGTCGGCGATGCCGTCGTTGTCGGTGTCTGTTTCAGGAATGCCGCAGCCGCACTGGCCTGGGGAGGTTTTGAGCGGGTCCGCCGGGCATGCGTCGTTGCAGTCGGCGGTGCCGTCGGTGTCGGTGTCGGTTTCGGGGACTCCGCAGCCACACTGGCCGACGACGATCTTGAGCGGATCCAGCGGGCAGGCGTCCGTGCAGTCGGCGGTGCCATCGCCGTCGGTGTCGGTGTCGGCCGTTCCGCATCCGCACTGACCGGGGGCGATCTTGAGCGGGTCCGCCGGGCAGGCATCGAGGCAGTCGGCCGTGCCATCACCATCTGTATCGGTATCCGGGTTGCCGCACCCGCACTGGCCGGGGACCACCTTCGCCGGGTCCGCAGGACAGCCGTCATTGCAGTCCACGGTCAGGTCGCCGTCGCTATCGGTCTCCGGAATGCCGCAGCCGCATGCGCCGGGGATGATCTTGAGCGGATCCGCCGGGCAGGCGTCGAGGCAGTCGGCGGTGCCGTCGCCATCCGTATCGGTGTCCGGGTTGCCGCAGCCGCACGGGCCGGGCACGGTCTTGTTCGCGTCGTTGGGGCACTCATCGTGGCAATCGAGCACGCTGTCGCCGTCGGTGTCGACGTCGGGAGCTCCCGGACACTGGTCAACGCAGTCGGGTACGGTGTCGGTGTCAGTGTCTGTATCCGGCGTACCGCAGCCGCAGACCCCCGGAGCCACTTTCGCCGGGTCGCTGGGACAGGCATCGTTGCAGTCGGCGGTGCCGTCGCTGTCGGTGTCGGTGTCGGGATTGCCGCAACCGCACTGGCCCGCGGCGGTCTTGAGTGGATCGCTCGCGCAGCCGTCCACACAATCCGCGGTGCCATCCCCGTCGGTATCGGTATCGGGGTTGCCGCAGCCGCACTGGCCCGGGGCGGTCTTGTTCTCATCGACGGGGCAGCCATCGAGGCAGTCGAGCACAGTGTCGCCGTCGGTGTCGACGTCCGGCGCGCCGGGGCACTGATCGACGCAATCCGGGACGGTATCGCCGTCGGTGTCGGTCTCCGGATTGCCGCAGCCGCAGGCGCCGGGTGCTGTTTTTGCCGGATCGTTCGGGCAGGCGTCGTTGCAGTCGGCGGTGCCATCGCTGTCGGCGTCGGTGTCGGGATTGCCGCAACCGCACTGACCCGCGGCGGTCTTGAGCGGATCGTTTGCGCAGCCGTCCACACAATCCGCGGTGCCATCCCCATCGGTGTCGGTATCGGGGTTGCCGCAACCGCACTGACCGGGCACGGTTTTCAACGGGTCATTGTCGCAGGCATCCACGCAATCGGCCACGCCATCGCTGTCGGAATCGGTATCGGGATTTCCGCAGCCGCACTGGCCGGCCGCCGTCTTGTTCACGTCGTTGGGGCAGCCGTCCTGGCAGTCGAGGGCGCCATCGCCGTCCGAATCGACATCCGGACCGGTGCACTGGTCGATGCAGTCGGGGACGGTATCGCCGTCGGTGTCGACATCCGACACGCCGCATCCGCAGACACCGGGCAGTACCTTGGCCGGGTCGCTGGGGCAACCATCATTGCAGTCGGCCGTGCCGTCGGTGTCGGTGTCGGTATCCGGCGCGCCGCAGCCGCACTGTCCGGGGGCCAGCTTGCCCGCATCGTTCGGGCAGCCGTCGTTGCAGTCGGCCGTGCCGTCGCTGTCGGAGTCGGTATCGGGCGTGCCGCAGCCACACTGACCGGGTGCTGTCTTGAGCGGATCGTTGACGCAGGCGTCATTGCAGTCGGCGGTGCCATCCCCATCGGTATCGGTGTCCGGATTGCCGCATCCGCACTGGCCGGGTCCAGTCTTGAGGGGGTCGTTCGGGCATCCGTCCTGACAATCCAGAACCGTGTCGCCGTCGGTGTCGACGTCCGGGGCGCCGGGGCACTGATCCACGCAATCGGGGACCGTGTCGCCGTCGGTGTCAGTGTCGGCGGTGCCGCATCCGCAGGTGCCGGGGACGATCTTGAGCGGATCAGCAGGGCAGCCATCCTGGCAATCGGCGGCGCCGTCCCCGTCACTGTCGGTGTCGGGAATACCGCAACCGCAGACGCCCGGAGCGGTCTTGAGCGGATCGAGGAGGCAACCATCGTTGCAGTCGGCCGTGCCGTCGCTGTCGGAGTCGGTATCGGGCGTGCCGCAGCCGCACTGGCCGGGCGCGCTCTTGCCGGGGTCGCTCGGGCACTGGTCGACGCAGTTGGCCACGCCGTCACCGTCCGAGTCGGTTTCGGGATTCCCGCAGCCACACTGACCCGGCGCGGTCTTCGCGGGGTCCGTCGGACACTGGTCGTTGCAGTCTGCGGTGCCGTCGCCGTCGGTATCGGTGTCGGGTACGCCGCAGCCGCACTGGCCGGGCTGGAGCTTGTTGGGATCGTTCGGACAGGCATCGGGCAGCAGGTCTGCGGTAGCCGAGACAATATCCACCCGCAGACCGGTGGGGTTGAGGAGTCCCGCGCCGGGGGTGTACGTGTTCTTGACCTTGAAGACGAGCGTGTTGAGGCCGGGCGCAAAACCGGTGGAAATCGTGAAGTTCGTGAAGGTTCGGAACGCGGCATTGGACCCCGTGCCGGCGGGGCGAACGATGCCCGTGCTTGCGCCATTCAGGAAGATCTCGGCCGAGTCGTCCATGGCCCAACGACCCTGGATCAGCGCGGTGCTGATGTCGAAACCGGTCAGGTCGAATGTGGTCTGATAGTGGTAGAAGATGTTAAAGCAGTCGAGCTGGGGGTATTCCTGCCCGCAGTTGCCGTTGGGGACGTTATTGCCGCCATCCGATCGTGGAGCGATCCACCGCGAGGTTGAGGTGTTGGCGACGTAGTCACCGCCCATCGGCGGCGCGGAATTGCTGATGGTCAGGGCGTTGGGCCCCGGATAGTTGGGGTCGGGCGAGATGATCAGTTGATAGTGCGGATCGACCGCGTTATCGGGCAGCACCTGGCCGTCGGGGCCCACGCCAGTGCCAAACAGCGTCGTGATCCGCGGCGGATCGGGAACGCCGCATCCATTCATGCCCGGCGCGGTCTTGTTGGGATCGTTGGGGCAGCCGTCGACGCAGTCGGGGTATCCATCGCCGTCAGAGTCGGTGTCGGGAACGGGGCAGCCGCAGAACCCGGCGTCGATCTTCCAGGGTTGCTTGGGACACTCGTCCACGCAATCCGGGGTACCATCGCCGTCGAAGTCGTGCTCGGTGGCGCCGCAGCCGCAGACGCCCGGCACGACTTTGAGCGGATCACCGGGGCAGGTGTCCTGGCAGTCGCGGGCCCCATCGCCGTCGGTGTCGGTGTCCGGAACGCCGCAGCCGCACACGCCGGGCTGGCTTTTGTTCGGATCGTTCGGGCAGGCATCCGCGCAGTCGAGCGTGCCGTCGTTGTCGGTATCCTGGTCCACATTACCGCAGCCGCACGCGCCGGGGTGCGTCTTGAGCGGGTCGTTGGGGCAGCCGTCGTAGCAGTCGGGCGTGCCGTCGGCATCCGCGTCGGTATCGGCGAAGTTGCAGCCACACTTGCCGGGATTCGTCTTGGCCGGGTGATTCGGACACAGATCGAGGCAGTCAGGCGTGCCGTCCGCGTCGCTGTCGAGATCCGGCTGGCCGCACCCGCACGCGCCAGGGGCAATCTTGGCCACATCGTTCGGGCAGCCGTCCTGGCAGTTGAGGACGCCATCGCCGTCGGAATCGGAGTCAGGATCGGCCGGGCAGTTGTCGTTGCAGTCCGGAATCGTGTCGCCATCCGTATCGGTGTCGGGGACGCCACAGCCGCAAACGCCGGGATTCGTCTTGCTGGGGTCGTTGGGACAGAGGTCCATGCAGTCGGGCGCGGAATCGCCGTCGGTGTTCGCTTCAGACACACCACATCCGCAGAGGCCCACGGCCGTCTTGCCCGGGTCGTTGGGGCAGGCATCCGCGCAATTCAGTGCGGCGTCACCGTCGGAGTTGGCGTCCGGTGTGCCGCAACCGCACGTTCCCGGGAGCAGCTTCGTCGTGTCGTAGGCACATGCGTCATTGCAGTTGACCGTGCCGTCCCCATCCGAATCCACATCGGGTGTTCCGCACCCGCACGAGCCGGGGGCATTCTTAGCCGGATCGCTGGGACACAGGTCGATGCAGTCGGCCGTACCGTCGCCGTCGGTGTCGGTATCGGGGTTTGCGCAGCCGCACTGCCCCGGGTTTCCCTTCGTGGGATTCCCCGGGCAGGTGTCCGGATCGGCCGTCGCGCTCAGAATCTCGATCCGGAGCCCCAGACCGTTTTCGGACGAATTCAGCGGAAAGAAGCGGTTGTTGATAACAATGGTGAGAACGTTGATGCCCGGAACGAATCCGGAGGAAAGGGTGAAATCCGCCCAGGTGCGGAAGTTGGAGGTCGGTCCATAGACATACGATCGGCGGATGCCCGTGCTCACGCCGTTGAGGAACATCTCGGCGGAATCGTCCATCGCCCAGCGGCCGGTGATGACCGCAGTGGTGTGGTCGAGACCGGCCAGGTCGAAAGTGGTCTGGATGGTGTAGTCGAGGTGGAAGCAGTCCCATTCGGGGTGCTGCAGCTCGCAATAACCATCGGGCACGTTGCCGCCCCCGTCGGCCCTTGGGCCGATCCATCGGGACAGCGTGGTATTGGGGACATAATCGACCTGGATTGCCCACGTATTGGAGTTGATTGCACGCAGTGTGGGTCCGGGGTAAGTGGGGTCCGGGGAACTGATCAACTGGTAGTGCGGATCGACCTGGCCATCGCCCAGCACCACGCCCGTCGGGTCGACGCCGGTGCCAAAAAGGGTCGTGATGGGATCAGCGCGGAGAGTCACCGTCGGCACAATTGCCGCCAGAACCGTCAGGAGCATACCCCTCGTGGCGGTAATCCTCTTTCTCCTCTCGTTGATTTGGCCCGTCAATAAAAGAACCCTGGCGGACGAAGCGTCCGGAAGTCCCCCCGGAAAATGCTCGCGCACAGCCCTGAACTGCAGGCCCTATGCCTCGCGGGGTCGGCTCGCCGCGCGTTCCGATATACACGACCGGCCGCCCCGCTCAGGCCAGAACCCGGCGGGCCATCACGCTGACGGTATACATTATCTTCCGTCTCGTTGAAAGTCCAGTCCACAGCGGGAGTTCCCGACAACCTGAGGCTGCGGGAGCACTCCGGCGGCCCTCCTGAGCTTCGCCTCTCACGGACCGGGCCGACGTCCTGAGGTTCACTCTGGCCGGCTTTCACGCGGCGCTCCGAGGTGACTCAACCAGTTCAGATGGCGCAGTCCGACCCGGCAGGCCGCTCAAAGATCTATCGACCCGCCGGGGCCACGACCCCAGGTTGCTCCGCGCATCGGCCACTTGGGCGTCCGTGATCCTGCGGACACCCTGAGACGGCCGGGAACCAACCCCGGGTTCGCGTCGCTATCCCGCTGACAAGCAGACGTTTATGCCGTTTTGAGGTTTTTACCTATCTTTCCTCGGGACACTTGGTGGTCCGATAATGGATTGACGGAGCAGGCGGATCTTCCCGCCTGAGGAAGATGTTGAGGCGATTGAAGCGGCGGCCGCACCTGCGGGAAGCGGCTGACCCTGCCACCGGGCTGTGTTGAGACGTGCGCACCGGGATCAAGGTCGACCGGTTCGCTCGTCTGAGTTGCCTGGGCCGACCTTGACTGAGCCCCCGACGGGCGGAAAGTAATCGCCGTTTCCCTCCCTCCAATCCACCCAAATACCCTGCGGGAAATCGCGCCCGAAGATCAGCGAGCAACAGCAATTACCCCCAATTTATCGGACTGACGTGGATCGTCACCCTCCGCGAGGCTTGACCACCTTTTCCGAGCCGATAGGTAGCGCGGCCCTCGGAGGAAAGGTCGCTCGATCATCCGTCGGAGACTCGCACAGGATGAGCTGCAAGACGGCGTGGCATGCCAGGAAGTGCACTCTTACCGGCCATCGGATACCTCCCTGAGACTCTGCGGGTTCGATGCCGGATTCCGCCCGCGGCGCAGACCGGCTTATCGGCCGACGGCCGGATCGGGCCGTCGCCTGATCGCAGCAGGCCGTTTCAGGCATGGGCCGGCCGGCCAGTAGCGGCAGGTGGATGAATATCGGAGCCAGATGTGGGAGGAGGGCTGGCTTGTTTACGCGGGGCGGGCCAATCCGGTTGCCCGGGTGTGAATCTGAATCTTATAGCTAATTCCAGACCGCTTTGCTGCTTTTTCACTCTGAAGAAACTGGATGAGGGGCGGGGACAGCGCGCTTGAGGAGGTTCAGGTGGTGTATACGGAAAGAGAATCCAGCATCGTCGATCAATCCGAGCTTCAACTGAGAAGGACCGCCGGTTCCGGCCGGCCGCTGAGCGGCAGGGACGGCCACACGATCGCCCGCGGGGTCCGATTTGAGTCGCCAGGGCTGTTGCGCGGCCTTCTGCGCTCCCGCGCCGGGTGGCACTGCGCGCTGGTGCTCGCGGTGCTGCCCCTGTGCCTCGGGCAGATATGCGGCGCGCCGGCATCGCTGGTGCCCGATGAGCAGGTGGCCGGATTCGAACCAGAGCCTCCGCCGACGACCACCGATAACTCCACGACGACGAGCGATGACCCCATCGACGTCAATCCTGACGATCGTACGGCGGCGGTGATCGCCAACGCGGGGGCGGATATCGACGCCCAGGAGGAGAGCAACGTCACGCTGGACGGCAGCGCCAGCACGGGGAAATCAAGCCTGAGCTACTCCTGGAAGCAGGTTTCCGGACGCGCGGTTGTGCTCACGTCTGCGAACCAGCCGATCTGCACCTTCACGGCACCTGCCGTCGTAGCTGATCCGGAGCTCTTCAAATTCGAGCTGACCGTCACGACGCGGTATAACGGCCGCACCTATCGGGCCCGCGACGTGCTGTGGGTCTCCGTGCATCGAAAAACGGGAACGGGCGGCGGAGGCGGGGCCGCTCCTCCTCTCTCCACGCCGTTCTCCAGCTCGGCCCCGACGCTCGACGGCATCGTCTCCGCCAGCGAGTGGAGCGATTCGGCGGCGTACCAGATGGACGGGGTGGACACGGTGGTACCCGGCGTCAGCGTTGAGGGCATTCCCGCCGGCGCCTCCGACAGCAGTGCCACCATCTATCTCAAGCATGACCAGAACTACCTTTACGTGGCCGTCGCCGTGGTGGACAACACCGTCGTTCCCACGGCAGCCAACTCCTGGGAAGCCGACACCGTCGAGATCTACCTCGACAGCGATAACAGCAACAGTCAGCTCGGATTCCCGGGCACACCCACCGGCTTCCACATATCAGCCAACGCGGGCGGCGGACACGCCGGCTCGCTGATCGGGACGGCATGGGAATCGGCAGCGAGCATCGGCGGAGGCGGATACGCGATCGAGTTCCGGATCTCCAAGTCCGTTACCGGGATGAATAACGGCGGCACGTACGGTTTTGACGTGGCGGTTCTCGATTACGACGCAGCCCCCGCCAGCCTCGAACTCTGCTACTTCTTCTTCTCTTCGACCCGCGCGGTGTATGACGAGTCGAGCTGGGGAGATATCCGCCTGGCCGAGCCGACTCTGACCCCCGGTGCGCTGGCGATCGCCGAGAACGCCGGGCTCACCAGTTCGGGCGCGGCGGGCGGGCCCTTCGCACCGGCTTCGATGACCTACACGCTTTCCAATCCCGGCGGCAGTCCCATTGACTGGACCGCCACCTCCACTCAGCCCTGGATCACCCTCTCGAAGTCGGCCGGCTCACTGGCCGCGGGGGCGAACGATGCGGTGACCGTTTCAATCGGCACGGCCGCCAACAGCCTGGGCGCGGGCAGCTATGCCGACGTGGTCACATTCACCAACATCACCAACTCGAGCGGCTCCGCGACGCGGGCCGTATCGTTGACCGTGAACGCTCCGGCGCCCGGAGTGCTGGCGGTTTCACCCGCCGACGGCCTCGCGAGCTCCGGAATTCAGGGTGGGCCGTTCTCCCCGGGCGGCATCACCTACACACTGACCAATACCGGCGGGTCACCCTTGAACTGGGCCGCCTCGAAGAGTCAGTCCTGGTTGTCGCTGCTGAACACGGGCGGCACGCTCGCGCCAGGAGCGAGCGCCTCGGTGTGGGTGGCGATCGGCTCAGGCGCCACCGCCCTGCCGCCCGGTAATCACGGCGACACCATCACCTTCACGGACGCAACCAGCGGCGCCGCAGTGACGACACGATCCGTGGGGCTGAGCATCAGCGGAACGCCGGGTGTTCTGGCCGTCTCTCCCTCCGGAGGCCTGATCAGCTGGCAGAATCAGGGGAGCAGCACGCGGACGCCGAGCAGCGTGACCTACACGCTCAGCAATACGGGCGGAACGTCCGTCAACTGGACGGCCGCCAAGACCGCCGCGTGGGTCTCTCTTTCCAAGACCAGCGGGACTCTGGCGGCCGGGGCGACGGACACCGTGATCGTTTCGTACACGACCAGCGCCAACACACTCACGCCCGGTACCAAGACCGACACCGTGACCTTCTCGAACGCGGCGAACGGAAGCGGCAGCACCACGCGTCCGGTGACCCTGCACGTGGTCCCCGCGATGACCATCGACGCTTCGCCCTCTACCGGTACAGCCCCCCTGCCGGTACAATTGACCGCGATGGCCGGTAGTACCGCGGTCACGGCGGGCCAGCTTCCGACGGGCAGCACACTAACCTGGAGCTACGGAGACGGCACCGCGAACGGGAACGGCATCCAAGTGAATCACACCTATTCGGCGGCAGGTTCTTTCCTGGTGGCGCTGTCGCTCACGCTGCCCTCGGGCCTGGGTACGGTCAGTTGCGACCAGAGAACGCTCAGCGTGGCGGGCAGCACGCCGGCCGGGCCCATGACCGCGCCGTACACGGCCTCTGCCGTGACGATCGACGGCACCCTGGGCACGAACGAGTGGACGGACGCCAATTCCTATCCCATGGATGCCGCGGACACAACCGCACCGGGCGTCGTGGTGGAAGGCGGTTCAACGGGTGCGGCGGATGCGTCGGCAAAAGTCTATGTCAAGCAGGATGCCACGTATCTGTATGTGGCGGTCGAGGTGACCGACGACAACGTGGTCCAGACGGCCGCCGACGCGTGGGATGCTGACTCGGTGGAGCTGTTCCTGGATGCGGATAACAGCGACACGGCGGGGATCGGCCTGGATCGGCTGCAGTTCGATATTGCGGCCGGCGGCGCCGCTGTGGCGACCGCCGGCGTGCCGGCGGGGAGCTGGATCAGTGCGGCTGCGCTGCGTTCCGGCGGATACGCGGTCGAGTATCGGCTGAGCAAGTCCGCACTGGGGCTGGGCGCCGGGACCTACGGCCTTGACGTGCACGTTCATGACATGGAGCCGGGTGCGGCGTCACTCGAAACCGGCTACTGGTACTATTCGGCAGGCCCGTCGCCCGAGTCGGACGAGTCGCAGTGGGGAGATATCATCCTCCCGGCTGCGTCTCAATCTGTGCTCGCGGTGACCCCGTCGGGCAATCTCACGTCCTCCGGCCTGCAGGGTGGACCGTTCTCGCCGACCTTGCAGCTCTACACGCTGACCAACACGGGCACGGTCTCCATGAACTGGACGGCCGCCAAGACCCGCACGTGGGTCACTCTGTCGAAGACCGGGGGTACGCTGGCACCGGGCGGGACCGACTTGGTGATCGTCTCGATCAATTCGGGTGCCAACAGCCTGGCTGGCGGCAACTATAGCGATACGGTCACTTTCACCAACACGAGCCACGGGGTGGGGAACACCACCCGGTCGGTCTCGCTGACGGTGACTTCGTCGGTGGGTGTGCTTGCGGTCACGCCGAGCGGCGGCCTGACCGGCTCGGGTGTGCAGGGCGGGCCGTTCTCGCCGGCGTCCCAGAACTACACGCTCACCAACACCGGCAATGCGTCGTTGAGCTGGACGGCGTCCAAGACCCAGTCGTGGGTGACCCTCTCGAAGACCGGCGGAACGCTGGCGGCGGGCGGCACGGACACGGTCGCGGTGACCTTCGGCACCGGCGCCAACAGCCTGGCCGTCGGGAGCCACAGCGATACGGTCACGTTCACCAACACGACCAACGGCAATGGCAACACCACGCGCAGCGTTTCGCTGACCGTGAACGCGGCCGCTGGCGTGCTGGCCGTGACGCCGTCCACGGGCCTGAGCAGCGCAGGTCTGCAGGGTGGACCGTTCTCGGCTTCGCAGGTCTACACGTTGACCAACACCGGCACGGCATCGCTCAACTGGACCGCATCGAAGACCCAGTCGTGGGTCAGCCTGTCCAAGACGAGCGGCACGCTGGCCGTCGGTGCGACCGACACGGTGACTGCGTCCATCGGCACGGGTGCCAATACGCTCGCGGTGGGCAGCTACAACGACACCGTCACCTTCACCAACTCGACGAACGGCAACGGCAACACGACGCGAGCCGTGACACTCTCGGTGAACTCTTCCTCCGGCCAGGCGATGACCACTGCGAGCCGCACCAGCGGCGTGGCTCCACTGGCGGTGTTCTTCGACGCCACGTCCTCCAGCAGCGGCGTGGTGCAGCCCGCTAATGCGAACGGCATACCTCATTACGCCTCCCAGACCTATGTCTGGAACTTCGGCGACGACGCGAACGCGCGTTGGAACGCCGGCCGGAAGGATGCCAACGGCCAGTACCCCAAGCGCAACGAAGCGACCGGCTTTACCGCTGCCCATGTATACGAGAACCCGGGCACGTACGCCGTGACGCTCCAGGTCACGCCTTCCGGCGGGCAGACGCTCACCTATACCCAGACGATCACCGTGACCGCGCCCACGGCGACTTACTATGTCTCGAACAGCGGCTCGGACAGCAATACCGGCACGTCCCCCTCTGCTCCTTTCCGGACGGTGAGCAAGGCCTTTTCAGTCGGGGCGGGTAAGCGTGTGCTTCTCAATCGCGGTGAGACCTGCTCTGGGCTTCCGGACCCGCCGAACGGCACCATCCTGGGCGCATATCCCGATTCCGGCAACAAGCCGGTCATCAACGCGGGAGACATCTGGTTCGGCTCGAACGTGACGGTGATGGATATCAAGTTCAGCGCCAACGGCCTGCCGACGTTCAACCCCAATGACTACTTCCTGGCATTGCGGGTAGACATTGTGAATGCTGAAAGTGCGGGCGGCTGGTACGGCGATCACCAGTTCATGGTTGACTCTACCATCACCGATGCGAGCCTGCTCAGCCTGTTTGCCCACGACAGCCGACTGGTGCTACTGGGCAATACGTTCAACCGGGCCACCGGCAGCCACAATCTCTATATTGATCTGGTGGATCGCGGGGTCATCAGCTGCAACAACATCTGGAAGCCGTCGACGAACGGTAACGGCCGGCACTGCCTGCGTATTGCCGGTAATCCTCCGGATGGCCCGTCCAGGGCGGTGTCGGTCACCGACAACGACTTTGACGGAAGCACGACCTGGCGCGCCGTTGAGCTGGCGATCTCGAGCGGAGAATGGGATTCGACACAGCACGCCGAGAACATTCTATTCGAACGCAACAACGTCTATGCTCCCGGTGCTCAGGCGATCGTGGAGCTGGGTGACTACCGCAACACAACCGTCCGCAACAACACCATTCAGGCCGACGAGGGTTTCATCATCGAGGGCCATGTTGACATCTCGGATGGCAGCGGTTTCGATGGTCCGCGCGGCCTGTGGCTACACGACAATAGTGTCAGCGTGACGGGAACCTGGTATTCCAACAGCTCGCCGTCTTCTCAGCAGGTTTATGTCTATCGCAACACGGTCAATGGACAGCTCGTCGGCGGTAACCCGCCTCCGTGATCGGCCGGTAGAGCCTGCGGAAAGCAAAAGGAGCGGTCCGGGCGGACCGCTCCTTTTTATTTGGGGGGGGCGATGCTGCCGAGGTCGGCACATCAGCGCAAGCTGCGATAGATCTGTACCATCTGGCTTACCTTGGCATCCCAGGTAAACTGCGTCCTCACTCGTTCCCGCGCCGCATCGGACATCTGCTGCAGCCGGTTTGCGTCCTGCCTCAGCGTGGCGAAAGCACTGGCAAAGTCATCCACCATCTGAGGGGTCCTGCCCAGAGGTACAAGGACTCCGGTTTCCTTCGTGACGTATTCACCTGGTCCGCCGTAATCCAGAACCGCGCACGGAACGCCACAGGCCATCGCTTCAAGAAGAACGGCGCCTCCTGATTCATGAATACTCGGTAATGCCAGCAGGGAGGCGGAGCAGTAGTGGCCTGGAAGTTGAGCATGCGGCACGTGACCCAGTATCTGGACCTGACCCGACAAGCCGAGCCGCTCAGTAGCCTGCATGAGCACGGTCTTTTCCGGCCCGGCGCCAATGTAAACGACGCGCACCCCTTCTCTTGAAGGCATTCGGGCCACGGCTTCAAGGATCAGTGCGGGCTGCTTGAGGGGTATCAGCCGTCCGACGAACAGGATCGTGAAGGGCCGCTTTCCGGATGATGCCCGAGCACCATTGGGACTGAAGACATCAGTATCCACGCCATTCTCAGGCAAGAGGACCGCCCGCTCCCGTGCGCGACGTGGAAGTTCACGGAAGACGTGCCGTGCCGCCACGATGTTACATGCCGAGCGCTCGAAGGTTTGTCGCCAGTATGGCAGAACCCTGTAGAGACGGCGCAGACGGGACAACCGCTCGCCTTCCCGGGCACGAATGTGATCCATCCCCCTGGGCCAGGGCAGCGAGCCATTCAGTGGACCCATGACGAACGGGACCGGACAGCGCCCGGCAAGCGGGCTGGGGAAGATCGGCGAGAGCGGAGTGAGACGGTGAACCAGGTCGAAGTCGCCCCGCTGCAGTCGGGTGCGCAGCATCTTCCAGAGGAGCTGCTCGAAATACACATACGCCGGCCAACTCATCGCGCCTCTGATGCCCAGCGACCCCTCCGCCCCCCCGCTTACCATCCGTCCAAGCTCGCTGCAGCGCCGTGCGACCTTCTCGCTGTCGATGAAGATCACCTCATCGTCTTCATCCAGGCAGCGCATCAGCGCCGGCCGGTTTCGAAGCTGCGTCACCAGCGTCACGCGAACCCTGGTCTTGAGCGCGCGGTACCAATAGAAGGCCAGCAGAGGGACAGACGTCCATTCCGGATTGCACGCTTCGGCAATCAGCAGGATTCGCAACGATCTGCTCATGCTGGGCGACGCTCTTCCAGTCAGGCGGAGGCTACGACCCGGCGGGGTACCCTGTTCAGTCAAGCCGGTAAAGGCCACGGCGTGCGATGCCTGTCACGGAGCCGGTGAGGATCGATCCACATCGGGCAGCCATCGAAAGCAACCGGTGGCGACGCAGGCGGCGGCAATCCAGCCGATGACCGAACGCCTCATGCAGGCGTTGAAGGCTGATGAACTCGACATGCGGCGGTTGCGTCAGAGCGCGAAGCCGGCTGAACCAGTTCTGCAGGACGTCCTGCTCTCCTGACGGACCCGCGGTGTAACCCTGGACATGGCAGACACACACGATGGCAAGGTTATCTCTGCAGTCACCAGCCTGCTCGACAGCGTCCTCCAACTCCGCCGGTGTGACGGTCTGCGGAACGAAGCTCAAACCCTGACACGACGGCACCGGCCAGGCCCGCGATGCACTGAGCACGCAGATACCCGCCTCGCGGCAAGCTGCGACCGTATTCGCATCGTAGGCGTTCCAGGGGGGAACGAACGAACAGATTTGACTGCCGAAGACACGTTCAAGCTCCCGCTTGCCCTCGACGACGCGCCGGGTCTGCTCTTCCAGAGACAAGCCCGCGAACTCACCGTTGGATGTCCGGCACCAGTCCGAGATCCTCCGCCCGATCCGCCAGCGGGCAGGAGTCAGCGTGTTGATGTGACTGTATCCGTGAAGGGCAATCTCGCTACCCGTCCGGCACGCGAGCTGCATGGCGGCGATGACCGCCTGGGTCTCGGGACCCGCGTGCAAACCCGCGGGGACTACGGCAAAAACACCCGGAAGGCCTTCGTCGCCATGAAATCGCGCCAGGGCCAGCTCCGCCGTCCGCAGCGCCTGCGTAGCAGCCAAGTCGGTCTCAGGCATGAAGAAGTCATCGTAACGAATGACGACCTGTACTCGTGTCCGACCGGCCAATGGGCTCCCCTACTTTCACCGGGTACGCTTTATGCAAACCGCGTCGAATTGTCTGGTGAGAATATCCTCGTCTGAGCAGTGCGAGAGATATGCGAGGGCGCGATTCTGCTCGAGCAGAGCAGCGTCCTGATGCGGTTGAAGCCAGATCGGCTCGAGGTCCGTCTCACTCAGCAGACGCTGCCACTCAGAGAATCGCAGCCGGTTCACGTAGGAGCCCCGGTTCCACGTCATCAGCCTCCAGACCGCCTCGCTGTAGGCAAGACATTCGTACTGCCGTCCGGGCTCGAACATGTGATAATGATCGCGCAGATCGACGCGGCAGATGAGCAGACCGCCGGGCACCAGGACGCGTTGGATCTCGCGCACAGTGAGTGCGGGGTATCGGACATGCTGCAGCACATAGTTGGCCCAGACCAGATCGACCGTCTCATTCGGGCATGGGAGGGCAATGCCATCATAAATGCGGTAGTCGATACCCTGAGAGCGGGCTTCCTCGACACCGCAGTAACGCGTGATGTCGACGGCGATGCAGTCGGCCGCACCGGCAGCTCGGGCCAGCGCCAGCACCCCGAGCATCCGGCCGGGCCCGATCTCCAGGATGCGCTTGCCGTTCACGGACGCTCGGCAGGAATAGAAGGTGAAAGCCTCCTGCGCCCGACCGGGTTGCCCCTCGACTCCGGTCACGTGGTAGTTGCTCGCCCATCGACGCACCGGGCGCACACTGAGGGCGGCGTTGCGGAGGGCGGCCGCGCACACTTCCAGCATCTGTGCAGGTTTCAAGCAGGATCTGCCGATCGACTCATCAACGGGACGTTTCGGCGGGGCGGGAACACGGGGCGCCGGTCTCGATGGGGGACGGGTTCAGCAGTCTCGAAGCCAGTTCGCCACGGACGAGACGGAGGTAAGCGTCGAGCGACGGCCGGGGCGCCGGTGGCAGCGGGGTGTAGTCGCGGGCGAGCTCCTCAAATTGCTCCAGGCCGACCTGATCCGCAAACACCTTCGCACTGAATATAAACGTCGGTTTTCGCTCATAAAAGATGTATTGACGAATCCGTTCACGATCATGGCGATGCCTCGCGATCGTGCGATCACAGAGCGCCCCCAAATCAATCAGATGGAGGCGGGCCACATAGGAGGTGCCGCCTGCGTCGTGGGCGAGCAGCGTCGGATGCTTGACGCCCAGCCGTGCGGCGAGGTCCTGAAAGTACCTGCCGATTTCGCCGACGGTCTCCATAGGAGTTGTGG
Source organism: uncultured Planctomycetales bacterium (assembly GCA_964591605.1). Taxonomy (GTDB): domain Bacteria; phylum Planctomycetota; class Phycisphaerae; order UBA1845; family PWPN01; genus CAYLLT01. The sequence continues at coordinate 10,394 of CAZQEN010000055.1, read as the reverse complement.
GGCGGGCTGCGAAGGCCACCATCTGCGGCCATGCAACCAGCATCATGCCGGCCACCGGCAGAAGGCACACGACTCCGGCCCTTCCCGCCCCCCGCAGCTGCTCCTGAAGCGCCTCAAACAGGCAGGACAATCCCAACACCGCCAGCATGGCCATCATCGGAATCGCCGGACTGAGGAAGCGATACTGCATCATCCAATCGCCGTTCACACTGACTACGAAGAACAGATGCGTACCCAGCACAACCAGTGCCGGCAGCACAACCGGAGGCCACGTCGATCGCCGCAGCAGAAGCAGCGCCACAGGGATCAGCATGAGCGTCCATCCTCCCGCGGCGGCCCCCTCCGCCACATACCGCCAGCCACCGGAGAAAGGATTCAGGATTCTGAAGGGGTGCGCCTGTGTCGCCTTGGCATAAAAGGTGTTGGGAAGCACATCATGAAAGTAGACAATCCGAAACAATGTCAAACCCGCCATGACTGCCAGCGCAGGCGACACGACGAGCAGCCACTCTCTCGCTGAGGGGCGGCCACTCCTGCGGCTGAACAGAATGAACAGCCCGGAGGCTGCGGTGAACAGGCAGCCCTCGGGACGAGACAATGACAGGAGTCCCAGGATGCTGCCAATCAGCGTGGCCCTGCCGCCGTTCCATCGCCCCGCCGCCAGCGCACCGACCAGACCAATCAGAAGCAGCGCGTGAAGACTGTTCTCCAATCCCGAGTTGTTCCAGATCACAAACGGCGGGCTCAGGGCGACGAGGACCGGTGCCAGCAGCGCCCATTCGCTCCGCCTGGCCGCCTGCCTCGTTAGGACTCGATGTGTCGCCAGAATGGCAGCGGCACCGAAGAGAAGGCCCAGCGTCTTCGATGTAGTCACGATATCCAGGCCGATACAGCGCGCCCCCGCCAACAGCAGTAACCAGAGAGGATTTGAGTAGCCCTCCACCTTCTCTCCGCCTGGATTGAGTACCAGTCCAAAGCCGTCGGTCAGATTGCGGGCATAGGTGAACGTGATACCGGCATCATCGTCTACGTAAAACCAGAAGCTAGTAGACAAGGCAGCGTAGAGTGCAACCGAGAGACCGGCAGCGAAAGTCGCCTGTGCGGCACGGTTCAACCGGCCCACTCGCAACAGCCAGAGGGCCAGGCCACCAAAGCCGGCCAGGAGCGTTGCGGACAGGTACTTCAGTGAGGTGCCCGCAAAGGCCTGACCCTGGTGTTCGAGCGGCATGGCCCCGGCCAGCCGTCGGACCGTCCACTCGGGGCAGGCCAGCGTCGTGATCGCCGCTCCCATTACCCCCGCAGTCAGCAGAAGAACGATTCGCCGGGGCGGCGCGGTCTCTACCCATTGCGGGGCAGCGATCGGGGTGGTCGAAGGTGCGGGGTTCACGGAGCGAGTGCTTTCGACAGGCCATTGGCGTCATTGCGACGCCTCAATACGGCCAGGCCATAGTCTTGGGTTCGATCTTCCACGATCAGGCTGAAGTGCTCGCTGAACGCGGGCAATCGAGCCCACTCGGCCAGTCCGGCCCAGTCAGCCAGATACTCCACCCTCTTTTCCACAACGTATCGTGCAATCTCATTTCGGAGCCGCGCCTGCAGCGCTTCTGGATTCACTTTGCCGTCGAGGTTGATGGTTCGGTCGTGAAAGAAGCCCGTCGTACCCGACTGCACCGCGCCGACCCACACGTCTTCAGCCACATGAGCCTGCACCCACCCCACCACCTGGAAATGATCGTGGTGACGGCCATTGCGATACAGGCGCACATTCAGACCGAGCACAAGCAGACACAGGAGACACCCTGCAGCGGCGGGAATGAACGCTCGGCCGGGAAGCACACGCATGTCCAGTGCAGTCAGAAACGCCAGGGTGCCGACCATGACCAGAAATGGCGAAATCGGGAAGAGATATCGACTCAGAAACCAGCCGGCCCCAAAAAACAACCCGTAGAACAGGCAGAGGCCAGTCGCATAAAGCCCCACAATGCTGATCGTGGTCCGTTGAAGGTCGTTCGCCCATCGCCACAGGAATCCAACCAGCACCATGACCAAAACCAGCGCTGCCACACAGATCGCGATCACCAGCGGGTGGGTCTCCATGCTCGAGGGAATTGGCAGAACGGCGAAGAGGTACTCGGCCAGTACCGCTGGAAGGCGTGAGAGGTTCACACCCAAGTGCTTCTTGAGCGACTCGGCTGCGCCGCTGACCGGCATGATGCTGCCAAAGCGAATCCGGTTGAAGATCAGCCACGGCAGTGCGACCAGTATCGTGGTGGCCCCCATGACAATGCTCTCGCCCAGGCGCCGACTGAGCGATGCCCCGCCGGGAAAAGCCAGGACCACATGCGCCAGGCAAGCCGCGCCGATCAGCCATACTGCGTCGTTGCGTACCCAGAACGCCAGACCCAGAAGCAGACCAAGGAGAAAAGCCCGTCCCCAAGACCATGTCGGTGCCGCTTCGGCCGGACGTGTGATCAACGCCCACACACAAAGCATGACCGCCAGCACGTACGTCCCCGATTCGAGGCAGTTCATTGTGCTGGGCACGCAGATCGGGCTGGCGTACCACACCGCCGCCGAGAGCAGGGCGATGGCGTCGCGAAGCGGATGCCTGGCCAGCACACGACGGGTGAGGCACACGAGCACCACTGCGGAACAGCAGGCTATGATGAACTCGATCACGAGCACCAGCGCCACGCCTGCCGTCTTGTCGCCGCCTGTTGCAGCAAAGCATGCCGCCCACAGGAACGTGCACAGCGGCTGGGTGCCGTTGGTGGGGATGGTACCGGCGGCCGTGCTCATGCCGTTGCCGATGGCGATGTTCCGCGCGATGGTCAGCATCAGATAGCCGTCTTCGGTCGGGAACTGGCGGAGCAGACGGCCGTCCTGATTGAGCAGCGGAGCGAGGCGCGCAACGGCGCCGCAGGCAAACAGGAAGATGCACAGCCAGCGCAGGCCCCGCAGACGTGCGGGCGGCGCGGCGACAGGCATGACACAGGTGGCAGTGCTGCTCATGGTTTGAGTGCGGCAGTCTGGGGGATCGGATGCCCGCCGGCCTGAGTGTCTATCGGCGATGCGCACAGGCCCAGCCGTGCCAATTGCCAGCGGCGGAGGAATCTGCGGAACTCCTCATCGGCGTAGCGGGGCCTGCGACGCAGCCAGCTCCCGGCGTAGCCGGCGAGGATCAGCAGACCGCCGACGATCCACGGGCGTTCGCGCATTCGGTATGCCGCGATCGCCAGAGCGTAGAACGGATGCGTGCCCATGAAGTACTGCCCGTAACCCCAGCGCAGCCGGCCGTGATAAACGCTCCGGAAGGACGAGCCCATCGTGCGCAGGTGGATGAACCGCAACTCGGGATCGCGGAAGCTGCGCGCCTGCCAGCCGAGCATGCGGCAGCGGTGACAGTCGATGCCGTCCCACATCACCTCGCGCACGAAGCCGCCGATCTCCCTGAAGCACTTCACGCGATACAACTTGGTCTGCCCCTGGGAGAAGTCGTCGCCGGTCCGCTCCGGCACCAGTCGATCGCCCACCTCAATGAACGACTTGCCGCTGGCGGTCCCGAGGCGCGGGTCGGCCTCAAACTTTTCGATCAGCCGCTCGAAGTACACGGGCTGAAAGCGAAGGTCGCCGTCGAGCTTGCAGACATAGTCGAAGTCGTCGAGGTTGAACTGGCTCAGGCCGTCGTTGAAGGCCTCGATGACCCCCCCGCCGACCTTACGCCGGCCGCGATCCGGCCGCCGATACAGCCGAATCCACGGATGCTCGGCCGCAGCCCGCTCGGCGATCTGCGGCGTCTCATCCTTCGAGCCGTCATCCACGATCAGCCAGGTCAGCGAGCGCACCGTCTGCGCGACCATCGAGTCGATGGTCTGCTGCAGGTACGCCGCCTCATCGCGGACGGGCGAGATGATCAGGACGTTTCGAGACATGTTTTTGCCGGTGCAGGAAGAGTCAAATCCGCTCGAGACGCCACCCCTTTGGTCACCGCATCAGACTGCCGAAACAGCGCAATCAACCGCTCAACCGCCGGCCCAAGCAGGAACTCCCGCTCGACGGCACGAACACCCGCCTGACCGAGGCGAATCGCCAAGTCAGGCTCAGTGATGACGCGTTTCAGAGCATCCGCCAGTTCATCTGCGTCGCCCGGGGCAACCAGCAGACCGCTCACGTCATGCTCAACAAGTTCCGGAATCCCGCCCACGCGCGATGCGACAACAGGCAGGCCATGCGCCATGGCCTCCATCAGCACGACCGGCACGCCTTCCGAGAAACTCGCCAAGGCCAGGACATCGGTCTGGCGGTAGTACACCGCCACGGCTTCCGGTGCGAGTGAACCGGTGAGGGTGACGAGGTCGCCGAGTTTTAACGTACGAATCCGGTCTTCGATCATGGCCCGCATCGGGCCGTCACCAATGAGCGTCAGACGGGCGACACAGCCGCGGTCGCGCAGCCGTGCGAGAGCGTCGAGCAGAATCAGATGCCCCTTCTCGCGTGAGAGCCGTCCCACGCAGAGAATCTGTGGCACCGCATTGTGTGGGCCGGCCGTCCGGCCGTGAGTGGCGGCAACGCCGCATCGGACGATGTGCAGACGATCCCACTGCTCCGGGGGGCAGGTGAGCATCAGTTGGGCCCGGCCGTAGCGGCTGACACAGGCGACGAACGAGGCACGTGCCACTTTGTCTGCCAACCGATGCCGCGCAGGGTCCAGTAATTCCGATCCGTGGCAGGTCATGCTGAATGGGACCTTCGCGAGCATGGCGGCGAGCATGCCGGTGGCCGCACCGTTGTTTCCGAAGTGGCAGTGGATGCGATCGACCCCGCCGCGGGTCAGCCAGTAGGCCAGGAGGATCGCCTCGCCCAGGTAGCACAACCACAACACGCGTTGCCGCAGCATCATGTCGCGGTGCCACAGCGCCGCCGCCAGTGTTCGCAGGGTCAGGAGCGGACGCGTCAACAGCGCCCAGAGGATCGCGCCCGCATACGCGGCCAGAGGCGGCGGCACGAGCCAGCGCGTGGCGGCCGCTTCCCCGCGGGCCGCTTCGTCGGTCAGTTCACCGCTGCCAGGACGACGTACCGAAAACGTGATCACCTGGACCCCGCGCTCGCGCAGAGCGGCGACTTCGCGCAGGATGAAGGTGTGCGACACGGCCGGATAACAGCTCGTCAGGTATGCCACTTTCATGCGTATGCCGGCCGTCGCCGCTCCCGTGCGAACATGCGCTCGGAAATTCCGAGGATCTCCATCCTGAGCAGCGTCCCGCTGGCCGCGCCGCCGGGGCCCGCCAGACGATCCTCGTGAATGAACCATCGCTTGAGCCGATGGAGATCCTGCTGGCGTTCGTTTCGGCCTGGTTCGGTGGTCACCGCCTGTGTATATCCGGCCCTTCGAGCGCAGTGCACCACGCGCTCATCCATCGCCCCGTTGGGATAGCAGAAACTCCGGATCGGAGCGGCAAGCATCTCTTCGAGCTGCGCCCGCGAGCCAGCAATCTCCTCCTCAAGCGCCGCATCATCGAGTTGGGGCAGCATTTCGTGTGTGCGGGAGTGCGATCCGATCTCGTGGCCCGCCGAGCGCAGCGACTGGAGCTGGTCAACGGTCATGATGCAGTCGTTCTGCGGTACTTCGGCCGTCGGCGCGATCGACTCCAACTCCGCTAACAGTTCACGCCGCCGAGCCGGCTCCCAATCCTTGGCCAGAACAACCACATGCCGCGCGAGTCGACGGACATCCTCGAAACAAACGGATGGAACCGGCAGGGATTGCCCGGCCAGCCAATTCAGCACGCACGATCGCGGCCGGGGCTCGTCCAGAGCCGCGGCAAGCCGGTCATACCACGGACGCTGCCCGCGGCCCACCAGACCGCTGACAACGAAGAAGGTCGCCGCAAGGTCCGCTTCCGCCAGGATCGGCGCCGCGTACCGATGATTGTCCTGATATCCGTCGTCGAAGGTGATGACCGCCAGCGGCCGCTCACCGCCTGCCCGCCTCGGCCATTGTTCGATTGCGCTGCTGAGGGGTAGGACCTCGAAATACCGGCGCAGTACGCGACAGTGCTGCCGGAACGACTCCGGGGTCACCACCAGGTCCGGCGCGAAGTACGATGCCTTAGCGGCGGAGGGAAGAATCCGGTGGTAACACAGGATGAGCAGCTTGTCGGCGGCCTCATCCTGAGCCCGTGCGAGCATGCCGGAACCGCGGCACCCGGCGGCCACGCATGACCGGAGCAGCTTCCTGATCATGTCGGATTCAGCTCCGACCGGCTGCGGCAGTGTCGCGCGGGCGCCCCCAGCCACAGCTCATCGGCCGGAACGTCGCGCGTCACGACGCTGTTGGCCCCGATGACGGCCCGATCGCCGATCGTCACGCCTTTGAGAATCGCGCAGCCCCGGCCGATCCAGGCGTCGGTACCGATCCGCACCGGCGCGGTGACGTACCCGGACTCGCGGGTCGGCCCGGGCGAGTCGGTGCGATGGTCCTGATCGCGGATGCTCGTGTACTCGCCGATCATTGCGTACGAGCCGATGGTGATCCGATCGTGTGCGACGATGATCGTGCCGGGCGAGAGCACCACGTTGTCGCCGATCACGATCTCCCCCTCGTCCCGCGTTTCGAGGCGGACACGCTTGTAGATGCGGCAGTTTCGCCCCATGCGCACGCGGCAGGTGCCCTCGAAATCGATGAGTCCCAGAATCTGGTTATCCAGCGGAACCGCCGCACACCCCAGATGGGCCCGGGCCCACGCCAGGCAGAAGCACCGCCAGATCGCGCCGCACCCCGACGACAGGCGCGCCGGCACGCCGAGCAGCATCACCGCGAGCTGTTTGCTCAAGCCTCTCATGCCATGGCGACGGTGTGCGCCCCCTCTTCAAGGGTAAATCCGCCGGTGAGACCTGTTCCGTAAGTGCGGGTGGCGCCGGCGAGATCATCGATGAACAGTCGATGGAACAACTCCATCGCCAGCAGAACGCCGATCAGTTTGCTGTGGTTCACACCCGCTTCGTGCGCCTTCAGAACGGCTCGAACACCCTCCGCGCGCACCAGTCCGCGTGACAGGAACCGTTCCGACCCGAGGACTTCCTGCACGTACGGACGCAGCGGGCCGCGGAACCAGAGATCAAACCGGCTGACGTGACGCCCGCTGAACAGGTCAGGCCAGCCCAGACGCTTCGTCGCCCATTCGCCGGCGCGATGCGTGCACGCCGAGAAGAAACGCGCGGGCCAACGCGTCCGAGCAGGCAATCCCGTGCGCTGCCACGGAACACGACCCACCGAGGCGAAACAGCGGCGAATCATCTCAATGTAAACCCGATGGCGGAATCGCCAGGCGTGCGGCAGGCAGCTCACATGATCGAAGAAATCGTTATCGTAGAACGGCATGTGCAACTCGACTCGCCATCGAAACAGATGCGCTCCGCCGATCGAGCATCGGCGCATCCGGTTGTCCATCAGGAACGCCATCACACGGCTCATCTCCGTCTCGGCCGCATAGCCGGCGAAGCAGTCGCAGAAAAGACGGCGGGCGCGCTCAACCACATCGGTGTATCGAGCCTCTCCCAGGAGCGCGCGTCCAATCTCCGGTTTCAGCAAGCCCGCGCGCCATGACCACAGTGCCTCCGCCGCTTCAGCAACGCCCCGAGCTTCCCACCAGCGCCGTTTGATGAAATTGCCGCCGAGCAGCACATCGCCGGCAAAGCCGTCCAGAAGGACCGGGCAGCGGGCGGCAACAGTTTCCACATACGGCAGAACGTGCATGTCGGCCGCGTCGCAGAGTCCTTCGGTAAGCCACACCCCGCGCTCTCCCAGGCGCTCGATATACGTCGGGTCATAGACATGGCTCTCATGCGGACTGCCCAGCGCGTCGGCGACCCGCCGGGCATAACGCAGATCACGGCAGCCGCTGATTCCCCAGGTGAAACTCGGCACGCGGGAAGCGTCTGGGCACGCCGCAAGCAGCATGCGGGAATCGAGACCGCCGCTCAGCGGAACGCCCACGGTCTCATGCGATGCACAGACACGGTTTACCGCCTGCCGCAGCAATTCGCCACTGCGCTCAGCAGAACGGCGAAAACCCATCTGCGGCGATTCGCGGAACGCATAACGCCAGAACGATCGGAAGGAGATTCCCCGTTCATCGATACTGGCGATCGTGCCGCTGGGGATGACTCGTACGCCGCGTACCAGGGTCAGATCGCCCGCCACCTCGCCGATCGTCAGCATCAGTCCGAAGGCGTCGGGATTCAGTTCTGCGGGGAATAACCCGCAGGCAAGGAGGGCCTTGATCGCACCGGCGAACAGGACCGTCCGTCCGATTTGTATATAGAAGGTGAGGTAACGCTGGTATCGATCGCCCGCCACCTCGATCGTCTGGCCGGCGGTATCAAGAATGGCTGCGGTGAATGGCCCGTTGGCCCGGGCGAGCCGGTGATCATCCAGGGTGTGGCAGAACAGCCGTCGGGCCCGCTCGATGGGATCTCCGCCGACGTCAGATTCGCCTTCTGAGAGCATCTCTCCCTGAAACACCGCCTCGCGGCTGGAGTCCGCGGCGCGGAGCACCTGCGAGCTGCCGGGGAAGATGCCTTTGTCGACCACGCCGATGCACGCCGGCCCGCTGACCACGATCCGCGCGCGCGAGCCCGGCGCCACCGAGAGGGCGCGCGCCATGCGCTGCGCGGCATCTGGCGGCAATTGACGGTCAAGATCCAGGAAACCGAAGATTCCGCTCATCGTCGATGTCCCGCAACCGTCACGGGAACCGATTGTCTCCAAGCTCGTGACAGGAGAAAGCAGACGCCTTTCATCTGGCCGATGAAAAACGGTATCCGGCTGATCTGGCAGTGCAGCCCGTACAGCAGAAGCGTTCGCCAGTGCGTGCACGCGGAGCGCGATTTCACCGCGATCCACACCACCCGCGCGGCGATCAGCAGGCCCAGCGCCAGCAGGATCCAGCCGCTGCGTGTCACCGCACTGGCAATCAGCAGAGCCACCCAAATCGCTACTTCGGCGGCGTTGACCATGTTCTCGCGCACCCACAGCCGCTCCGGACCGCGGAAGCAGCGCGCTGCGACGACCATGTAGGCCCAGCCCGACCGCACCGCCCGTCGCCAGTACTGCGAGAACCGGGTCATGTCGAGATCGTGCAGCACCATGGGCTCATCGAGCCGCCAGACCTGCAGGCCGAGCCGCCGCAGACGATAACACAGCTCCGGCTCCTCGCCCGCCACCATCAGTTCGCAGAATCCGCCCAGGCATTCGAGCAACTCGCGGCGGAAGAGGGCAATACCGCCACAGGTTCGCCACGGACCGGACGGCACGTGCCAGTCAAACGCGCAGACCCGCATGTAAATCGACGCCTGCGGCCGGATCTCCTCGCAGCGGCCGAAGACGCAGGCGATGCCGGGCTCTTGAATCCTCTCCAGCGCCTTGCGCAGCCATTGGCGGTCGAATACGGTGTCTCCATCGACAAAATGCACGAGTTCGCCGCGCGCGGCGCGCCAGCCCAGGTTGCGGGCACGGGCGGCGCTAAGGGGGCCGCTGCGGATCTCGATGACCCTGGCACCGGCGCGCCGGGCCGCTTCGCAGCTGCCGTCGGTCGAGTTCGAATCGACGTAGATGAGTTCGACCCGATCGGCCGGATAGTCGACGGCGCGGATCGACTCCAGACATCGCACGAGCCGTTCGCCCTCGTTGCGGCCGATCACCACCATGCTGATGAGCGGTTCATCGCAGGGCGGTGCAGCAGACGGCGACGGTTGCCGGTCAACCGAAAGTTCTGTCAGAGCTGCGTTTTCCATCAGGATGCGATTACACCGAGACCACGCCCGAATGGCGATGAGGGCTGGCGGCCGCGGTGTGCCGGCGTTCGAGGCCCAGTGAATCCGCGGCCACGTCAGCGATGTACCCGCCGATGCTCAGCGAGGCTGTGGCGGCCGGGGACGGGGCATTCAACACGTGCACCATCCGCTGGGCCTGCTGGATGCGAAAATCGTCGACCATGGCCCCGTTGCGCCCCACCGCCTGTGCCCGCACACCCGCCCCGCCCGGCCGCAGGTGCTTCAACTCGAGTTCAGGCATGAGCCGCTGAAGTGCCTTCAGGAACGCCCGCTTGCTGAGCGAGCGGCGCATCTCACCGAAGCCCACGCGCCAGTATTTGCGGCCCAGGCGCCACAGGCCCGGAAAGGTCAGCATCCCCGCGAGATCGGGGAGCGACACGTCCCGCCACGAGTAGCCATGCCGCGACAGGCCCAGGACCGCATTCGGCCCGGCCTCGATCCCTCCTTCGACCATTCGCGTGAAGTGCACGCCCAGGAACGGGAACGCCGGATTCGGCACCGGATAGATCAGGTTGCGGCACAGCGGCCAGGCCTCCCGGGCGAGTTTGTAGTATTCGCCC